>NZ_JBFAHX010000030.1:0-96750 GCF_040654435.1 Streptomyces sp. NPDC050703 | reverse complement strand
GCGGTGGAGCCCCGCCAGTCAAGGGTGACCCGCAGGGTCATCGGCGCAGCCGACGCGACCGACAGGGAGCGCCCTTTACTGGCGGGGCGGAACCGCCACACTCCCGGAGAACCGGGCGGCCCCGGCAACCGGGCAACGCCCCCGGCCGGCCCCACCTCCCGACCCCACCTCCCGCCCCCACCCGGGGGAGGCGCCACACTTCCGGAGAACCGGGCGGCCCCGGCAACCAGACAACGCCCCCGGCCGACCGAAGCCGGCCCCGGCACGACGAAGCCCCAAACACGGCGGTCAACGCAAAGGGGCACCCGGCAGATGCCGCTGCCAGGTGCCCCACGTACGACGAACAAGCCCTCCGCTACACGAAGACGCTCACCACGGCCGCCACCGCGAAGCCCGCCACGGAGAGGACCGATTCCAGGACCGTCCACGTCTTCAGCGTGTCCCGCTCCGAGATGCCGAAGTACTTCGCCACCATCCAGAAGCCGCCGTCGTTGACGTGCGAGGCGAAGATCGAGCCCGCCGAGATCGCCATGATGACCAGGGCGATGAACGCCTGGGAGTAGTCGCCCTCGGAGAGGAGCGGGGCCACGATGCCCGCCGTCGTGACGATCGCGACCGTCGCGGAGCCCTGCGCCACCCGCAGGACCAGGGACAGCAGGTAGGACAGGACGATGATCGGGAGGCCCACGTCCTGGAAGGTGTCCGAGAGGGCGCCCGCGACACCGCTCGCCTTGAGGACCGCGCCGAAGATGCCGCCGGCGCCGACCACGAGCAGGATGTTGCCGACCGGCTTCAGGGACGACGTCGACACCGTCTCCAGGGACTTGCGGGACCAGCCGCGGCGGATGCCCAGCAGGTAGTACGCCATCAGCAGCGCGATCGTCAGGGCCACGAAGGGGCTGCCGAAGAACTCGATGACCGAGCGGAAGGTCGAGGGGTCGAAGGCGATCGAGGAGAACGTCGCCAGGAGGATCAGGAACAGCGGCGTACCGATGATCGTGAAGACCGTGCCCAGCGGCACCGGCTTCTCCCGGGGCTCCACGCCCGCCGCCCGCTGCTCGGCGACCACCGCGGACCTGGCCTCCTCCGCCGCCTCGACCATGTCCTGCGGTACGGGCACGAAGATGCGCTTGCCGACCCACGCGGAGAAGACCCAGGCGGCGAGCACCGCGGGGATGCCGCAGACGACGCCCATCAGGATGACCCAGCCGAGGTCCACGTGGAGCAGACCGGCGGCGGCCACCGGGCCCGGGTGCGGGGGCAGGAAGGCGTGGGTCATCGACAGGCCCGCGAGCAGCGGGAGGCAGTAGAGGAGGATCGACTTCCCGCTGCGCTTGGCGGCGGCGTACACGATCGGCGCGAGGACGAAGATGCCGACGTCGAAGAAGACCGGGATGCCGAAGATGAGGCCCGTCAGGCCCATGGCCAGGGGCGCGCGCTTCTCTCCGAAGAGGCCGAGGAGGCGGGAGGCGAGGACCTCGGCCCCGCCGGAGACCTCCAGGATGGCGCCGAGCATCGTGCCGAGGCCGATGATGATCGCCACGTGGCCGAGGATGCCGCCCATGCCGGACTCGATGACCGAGACGGCGTCGGACTTCTGGACGGTGCCGAAGAGTTCGGTGACGGAGAGACCGGCCGAGAGACCGACGACGATGGAGACCGCGAGCAGCGCCACGAAGGGCTGGAGCCTGACCTTGATGATCAGGAAGAGGAGCAGGACGATGCCGAGCGCGGCGACCGTCAGCAGGCCCGCTGTGCCGTCGATCAGGGTGAGTATGCCGCCGGTGTGCGGCGGCGCCTCGGTGGCGGCCGCGAGCGCGGCGGGGTGGGACGGGGACATCTTTGACCTCGTAAGTGCATGGAGCTTTCGGGGCAGGGGGGATCGCGGCACGGCGCCCGGAGGGGAAGAGGGCGCCGTGCCGTGACGACGTACGGCTTGCGGGGGGAGATCGTGCCAGTGGTGCGTCAGCTCAGGACGGCGAGCGCGTCGATCTCGATGAGGAGGCCCTTGGGGAGTCCGACGTAGACCGTGGTGCGGGCCGAGGCGGGGGCCTTGAGGCCCTGCTCCTCGAAGTAGGCGTTGTAGATCTCGTTCATCTCGGCGAAGTGGTCGACGTCCGTGAGGTAGACGCGCATCATCATCACGTCGTCCCAGGTGGCGCCGCCCTCTTCGAGGATCGCCTTGACGTTGGCGAACGTCTGGAGGGTCTGCTCGCGCAGGGTCGGGCCCGCGGGGGTGGGGGCCTTGCCCTCCTCGGCGGGGAGGAAGCCGACCTGGCCGGCGACCTGAAGGATGTTGCCCTTCTTGACGCCGTGGGAGAACTTCGCGGGCGGGGTGGTGTGGGTGGCCGGGGTGAGGGCGGTCTTCTCGGTGGTCATGACGTGCTCAGGCTTCCTTCAGGGGTGACTTGCCGGAGTACTCCCGGCTGATGGCGTCCGCCGTGCGGCGCACCTGCGGGAGCAGTGTGAGGAGTTCCTCGGCGGTGACGACGACGTTCGGCGCGGAGACCGACATGGCGGCGACGACGCGCCCGTCCGCACCGCGGATGGGGGCCCCGATGCAGTTGATGGACTCCTCGTGGCCACCGAGGTCGGTGGCCCAGCCCTGTTCGCGCACGGCGCTGAGTTCCTTGAGGAACGCGGCGGCGTTGGGCGTCGAACGGGACGTGTAGGTGGGGTAGTCGAGCTTCTCCGCGATGGCGCGGCGCTCGGCCTCGGGAAAGTCGGCGAGCAGCAGCTTCGCGACGGCGGCGACGGTGATGGCCACCGGTTTGCCGATACGGGAGTACATCCGCACCGGGTAGCGGCTCTCGACCTTGTCGATGTAGAGGACTTCCTGCTCCTCGTAGACGGCGAGGTGGACCGTGTGGCCGCACCGCTCGTTGAGGGCGAGGAGGTGGGGGTGGGCGATCTCGCGCACGTCGAGGTTCTCGACGGCCTCCTGGGCGAGCGCGAAGAGGCGGGCGCCGAGGCGGTAGCGCTGGTCGGACTGGCGGAAGACCAGGCCGTGCTCGTGGAGGGTGCGCAGGAGCCTGAGGGCCGTGGACTTGTGGACGCCGAGCCGGTCGGCGACCTGTCCCAGGTCGGCGGGGCCCTCGGCGAGCAGCGGCAGGATCGAGAGCGCGCGGTCGACGGTCTGGCTCATGGGGTACGTACCTCCTCCTCGGCCCCGCTGTCCTTGAGGACGTCCGCCGTCCAGCCGGGGCCGAGACGAAGTGTCTCCCAGGCGGAGTCGTCGAGGTCGGCGAGGCGGTCGGCGTGTGCGCGGGCGGGCGGCGTGGCGAGGTCGCCGGGGACGGTGAGCGCGGCGGCGGCCATGAGATGGCCGTGCCGGAGCCGGTGCCCGGCGGGCAGTCCGCGCAGGGTGGCGGAGAGGAACCCGGCGGCGAAGGCGTCGCCGGCGCCGACGGGGGCCACGACGTCCACGGTCAGGGCGGCCCGGAAGACGGGGTCCTCGCCGTGCCGGTAGACGGTGGCGCCGCTGCTGCCCTGCTTGACGACGAGGGTGGCGGGTTCGGGCAGGGCGGCGCGGACGGCGTCGGGGCCGCCGGTCACGCCCCAGGCGGCGGCCGCCTCGTCCTCGCCGACGAAGACGAGGTCGGCGCCGCGCGCGAGGTCGAGGAGGACGTCCGGGCCCGCCGCAGCGTCCTTCCAGAGGCCGGGGCGGTGGTTGACGTCGAACGAGACCAGCGGGGCGCGGCCGGGGCGCCGGGCGCAGAGGTGGCGTACGAGGTCGAGGCAGTCGGCGGAGAGCGCGGGGGTGATGCCCGACAGGTGCAGGACGCGGCCCGAGGTGAGCGCGGACTCGTCCACCGAGGAGGGGGACATGGCGGAGGCCGCCGAGCCGGCGCGGTAGTAGACGACCTCGTGGGCGTCGGTGTCGCGGTCGTCGGCGGTGCGGAAGTAGATGCCGGTGGGGCGGCGGGGGTCGCGGCCGACGGCGGAGGTGTCGACTCCGTAGCGGGCGATCGTCTCGACGAGGTGGTCGCCGAAGCCGTCGGCGCCGACGCGGCTGACCCAGCGGGTGGTGTGCCCCGCGGCGGCGAGCGCGCAGACGACGTTGGACTCGGCGCCGCCGATCCCGCGGTCGAAGGAGGGCACGTCGGCGAGGCGTCCCGGCCGCGCGGGCAGGAAGGTGACCATGGACTCGCCGAGCGCCACGACGTCCACTGCTGCGCGGGCGGCCGTCTCGTCGACGGGCCGTGCGGCTGCCTGTGCGGTCACGATCTTCCAGCCCCTCAACCGACTCTCCGGATCCGTTGACCCGGCGTTGGCTCGGATGTTAGACAGCAGTAAGCGACATACGCAATGACTGTTGCACATAATGCAACGCACTCATGAATGCACTCCTGGAGGAGGCGCCCATGGCCGCCGACAACGCCGTCGAACGTCCCGCCGACCCCTTGGCCGCGCTCGCGGACGAGCGGATCGACCACCGCTTCAAGGGGCTGCCGCCGGACGCCGAAGGCCTGACGGTCGGGGAGCTCGCGGCCCAGCGCAGGAACCTCTTCACCGGCGGCTTCACGACGCCCGTGCTCGCGCTCTCCGCCGAGCGCCTCGAACACAACCTCGCGCTCATGGAGGCGTACGCGGAGCGGCACGGCCTCGCCTTCGCGCCGCACGGCAAGACGTCGATGGCCCCGCAGCTCTTCCGGCGGCAGCTGGACCGCGGGGCGTGGGGCATCACGCTCGCGGTGCCGCACCAGGTGCGCGTGGCGCGGGCGTTCGGCGTCTCGCGCGTCTTCCTCGCCAACGAACTGGTCGACGCGGCGGCGCTGCGCTGGCTCGCCGGTGAACTCGGCGCCGACCCGGACTTCCGCTTCATCTGCTACGTCGACTCCGTACGCGGCGTCAGGGCGATGCACGCCGCGCTCAGCGAGGCCGGGGCGACGCGCCCGGTGGACGTCGTCGTCGAGCTGGCCGCGGGCGAGGGGGCGCGGACCGGGGTGCGGACCGAGGCGGAGTGCTTCGAGATCGCCGACGCCGTCGCCGCGGCGGACACGCTGCGGCTCGTGGGCGTCGCCGGGTACGAAGGCGAGGTGCCGAAGGCGTCGACGGAGACCGTCACCGCCTGGCTGCGGCGGCTCGTCGCGCTGCTCGTCGGCATCGACGAGGCGGGGCGGTTCGCGGACCTGCCGGAGATCGTGCTCAGCGCGGGCGGCAGCGCGTGGTTCGACGCGGTGGCGGCCGTCTTCGAGGAGGTGCCCGCACTCTCCGCGCCGGTGGTGAAACTGCTGCGCTCGGGCGCGTACGTGTCGCACGACGACGGTCACTACCGCCACCTCACGCCGTTCAACCGCGTCCCGCAGGAGGGCGCGCTCGAACCGGCCTTCCGGCTCTGGGCGCAGGTGGTGTCCCGGCCGTCGCCGGAGCAGGCGTTCACCAACGCGGGCAAGCGGGACGCGGCCCACGACCTCGATCTGCCCGAGGCGCAGGTCGTACGGGGCGAGGGCGACGGGGGCGAGCGGCCCGCGACCGGGATCGCGGTGACCGGGCTCTCCGATCAGCACGGGTGGCTCTCGACCTCCCCGGAGGCTCAGCTCGCCGTGGGCGACTGGGTCGGCATGGGGCTCTCGCACCCCTGCACGGCGTTCGACAAGTGGCAGCTGATCCCTCTGGTCGAGGCGGACGGAACGGTCACGGACTACGTCCGGACGTTCTTCTGACCCCTGGGTCCAGGCCGCCCCCGGCGCGCCGCCGCTTCGCCCGTGGCCCGGGGGCATCCCCTGAACCGCCGCTCCGCGGCGGATGTTTCCCACCCACCCACCCGTTCTCCACGAAAGTCGCCCGGCCGGCGCGGGTGGACACACAGACCCGGCCGGAGGCCGGGCGCACCCCAGACGAACCGCAAGGCAAAGAGGAGCCGCACCATGGACCTGGTGATCCGCGACGCACGCGTC
Organism: Streptomyces sp. NPDC050703; assembly: GCF_040654435.1. Taxonomy (NCBI): domain Bacteria; kingdom Bacillati; phylum Actinomycetota; class Actinomycetes; order Kitasatosporales; family Streptomycetaceae; genus Streptomyces; species Streptomyces sp. NPDC050703. The sequence goes on along the minus strand of NZ_JBFAHX010000030.1, from coordinate 90,850 downwards.
ATAGACGGCACCGGAGGCGCCTCCTACCGCGCCGACATCGCCGTACACGAGGGCAGGATCGCCGAGATCCGCAGGGAGGGAGAGGGCCCCCGCCCCACGGGACTGTGCACCCTGGACGCCGAGGGCCTCGCCCTCGCCCCCGGTTTCATCGACATGCACGCGCACAGCGACCTGGCCCTGCTGCGCGACCCGGAGCACACCGCGAAGGCCGCCCAGGGCGTGACCCTGGAGGTCATCGGCCAGGACGGCCTCAGCTACGCCCCGGTCGACGACCGCACGCTCGCCCAGGTCCGCCGGGCCATCACCGGCTGGAACGGCGACGGAAGCGACATCGACTTCACGTGGCGCACCGTCGGCGGCTACCTGGACGCCCTGGACGGGGCCCACGGCGGCCACGGCATCGCGGTGAACGCCGCGTACCTCATCCCGCAGGGAACCGTACGGATGTACGCACTCGGCTGGGACGACCGCCCGGCCGGGCCCGCCGAGCTGGACCGCATGAAGCAGCTCGTCGCCGAGGGGATGCGGGAGGGCGCCGTCGGCATGTCGTCGGGGCTCACCTACACCCCCGGCATGTACGCCGACGACTCCGAACTGACCGAGCTGTGCCGGGTCGTGGCCGAGTACGGCGGCTACTACTGCCCCCACCACCGCAGTTACGGCGCCGGCGCCCTCCAGGCGTACGAGGAGATGGTGAACCTCACGCGGACCGCGCACTGCCCGCTGCACCTCGCCCACGCCACCATGAACTTCGGTGTGAACAAGGGCAAGGCCCCCGACCTGCTCGCCCTCCTCGACGACGCCCTCGCGCACGGCGCGGACATCACGCTCGACACCTACCCCTACACCCCGGGCTGCACGACCCTCGTCGCGATGCTGCCGAGCTGGGCGAGCGAGGGCGGCCCCGAGGCGATCCTCGGCCGCCTCAAGGACGACGCGTCCGCCGAGAAGATCCGCCACCACATGGAGGTCATCGGCGCGGACGGCTGCCACGGCGTGCCCATCGAGTGGGACACGATCGAGATCTCCGGCGTCTCCGACCCCGCGCTCTCCGCGTTCGTCGGCAAGACGGTCAAGGAGTCCGCGGACCTGCGCGGCGAGGCCCCCTGGGCCACCGCCCGCCGGCTCCTCGTCGACGACGGGCTGGGCTCGACGATCCTCCAGCACGTCGGCCACGAGGAGAACGTCCGGGCGATCATGCGCCACCCGGTGCACACCGGCGGCAGCGACGGCATCCTGCAGGGCACCAAGCCGCACCCGCGGGCGTACGGGACGTTCCCCCAGTACCTCGGGCGGTACGCGCGCGAACTCGGCGTGCTGTCCCTGGAGGAGACCGTCGCGCACCTCACCTCGCGCCCCGCCGCCCGGCTGCGGCTCCCCGACCGGGGCGTGGTCCGCGAGGGCTACCGCGCCGACCTGGTCCTCTTCGATCCGGAGACGGTCGCCGCGGGCTCCACCTTCGACGCGCCCCGCACGCTCCCCACCGGGATTCCGCACGTCCTGATCGACGGCAGGTTCGTGATGCGGGACGGCCTGCGCACGGACGTCCTCGCGGGACGCGCCGTACGCAGGACGCCCTGAGCGAAGGCCCGCTCCACGGCGGGCCCCACCGGGTGCGCGGCGGGCGCTGCCGGCGTCAGGCGGCCTTGCCGTGCGGGCCGTTCGCGGCCCCGTTCGCCGCACCGCCCTGGCCGTCGCCCTGCGCACGGGCGGCGTACGCGCGGCGGGCACGGCCGTCGCGGGGGCGGCGGCCCCGGCCCGACGAGCCGCCGCGCCCGGCGTCGGCCTTCGGCGGGGCGGGGATGGTCACCGGGGTCCCCGAGGGTGTCCTCGCGCCGGTCACCCGCGTCAGCTCGGCGTCGCCCGAGCGCACCTGCGCGGTCTGCGGGGTGATGCCCGCGGTGGCGAGGAGGCGGCTCATGTCCCGTCGCTGCGCCGAGGTGACCAGGGTGACGACGCTGCCCGACCCGCCTGCGCGGGCGGTGCGGCCACCGCGGTGCAGATAGTCCTTGTGGTCGGCGGGCGGGTCCACGTTGACGACGAGGTCGAGGTCGTCCACGTGGATGCCGCGGGCCGCGACGTTGGTGGCGACCAACGCCGTGACCTGGCCGGACTTGAACTGGGCCAGGGTGCGCGTGCGTTGGGGCTGGGACTTGCCGCCGTGCAGCGCCGCCGCCCGCACCCCGCTGCTGAGCAGGTGCGTGGTGAGCCGGTCGACCGCGTGCTTGGTGTCCAGGAACAGGATGACCCGCCCGTCGCGGGCCGCGATCTCCGTGGTGGTGGCGTACTTGTCGGCGCCGTGCACGTGCAGCACATGGTGCTCCATCGTGGTGACCGCGCCCGCCGAGGGGTCCACCGAGTGGACGACGGGGTCGCTGAGGTAGCGGCGGACCAGGAGGTCGACGTTGCGGTCGAGGGTGGCGGAGAACAGCATCCGCTGCCCGTCCGGGCGCACCTGGTCGAGGAGTTCGGTGACCTGCGGCAGGAAGCCCATGTCGGCCATCTGGTCGGCCTCGTCGAGGACGGTGACGGCGACCTGGTCGAGCCGGCAGTCGCGGCGTTCGATGAGGTCCTTGAGCCGGCCCGGCGTCGCCACGACGACCTCGGCCCCGGCCCGCAGCGCGCTCGCCTGCCGCCCGATCGACATGCCGCCGACGACGGTCGCCATGCGCAGCCGCACCGTCCTCGCGTACGGGGTGAGCGCGTCGGTCACCTGCTGCGCGAGCTCCCGGGTGGGTACGAGGATCAGGGCGAGGGGGCGGCGCGGCTCGGCGCGCAGCCCGGCCGTCCTGGCGAGCACCGCGAGGCCGAAGGCGAGGGTCTTGCCCGATCCGGTGCGCCCGCGGCCGAGGACGTCACGGCCCGCGAGGGAGTTGGGCAGCGTGGCCGCCTGGATCGGGAAGGGCCGGGTGACGCCGAGGCGCGTGAGGGTGGCCGGCAGCCCGTCGGGGAGGCCGAGCGCCGCGAAGTCCTCCACGGGCGGCAGGGCGGGGGTGACGGTCACCGGGAGCGCGAACTCTCCCTGGGGGGCGGCGGGCCGGCGGCCCTGTCCCCCGGAGTACGGGCGTCCGCCCTGACGGGCCCCGCCCGAGCGGGCACTGCCGGAACCGCGGCGGCCGGCGTTCGACTGTCGGCCATCCGTGCGAGACGAGCGGTTCATGGTGAACCTTCCTCGATGCGGCGCGTATCGAGGAATTCTTGGCGGCACGGAACGGTGCCGAGAATTGCAGGAACGGGCCGGAACAAATTAAACATGAATACGGCCGCGAATTTTCTGGGACCGGCCGGTCGTGGATCGCGGGGCATGCCGGGCGTTTTCACCGGGGTGCCGGAGCGCGATCACCGGGGTGCTGGACCCCGAAAAGACAACGGGCTGGGGCCCGCACCCAAGGTGCGGGCCCCAGCCACGAAGTACGCGTGAGCGTCAGGCAGGCAGGATGTTCTCGGCCTGCGGGCCCTTCTGGCCCTGCGTGACGTCGAAGGTCACCTTCTGGCCCTCCTGCAGCTCACGGAAGCCCTGGGTGGCGATGTTCGAGTAGTGGGCGAAGACGTCCGCGCCGCCACCCTCCTGCTCGATGAAGCCGAAGCCCTTTTCCGAGTTGAACCACTTCACGGTGCCGTTGGCCATGTCATATCTCCTTCGGGGCAGTGCCCGTGGAGTCCACACTGTGCGAACTCCGCGTCGCCGCGATGATTACCCCGTCCGGATAGACCGGCAATACAAAGTGCCCCGTCGACACAGAAAGTCGACCGGAGCACTTGAAGTCTCTGGGAACCACAACTGCAACTGAAAATGACACTAGCACGCCCACCGCGAAGACGCATGACTTTTCATATCGCTCCGCCGGTCGGCAGATAAACCCTCATGGCGCATCGGACGAAATTCTGCATCTGCCGGAACAGATATGCGCCGGGCGTGCCGGACGCGTCGGCGGACTCAGGAGGAGGGCATCCCCTCGGCCCGCCCGGCTGGGCCGCCCAGCTCCCCGTTGCGCCGCAGCGCCTCGTCGAGCTGGTCCTCCAGGAGGACGATGCGGCAGGCGGCCTCGATCGGCGTGCCCTGGTCGACGAGCTCGCGGGCGCGCGCGGCGGTGCGGAGCTGCTGGCGGGAGTAGCGGCGGTGGCCGCCCTCGGACCGCCGCGGAGTGACGAGGCCCGCCTCGCCGACCGCCCGGAGGAAGCCGGGCGTGGCGCCGATCATCTCGGCGGCACGGCCCATCGTGTAGGCGGGATAGTCCTCGTCGTCGAACCGATCGGGGCCATGCGTGAGGGTCTCTGAGGGCATTTGCACCTTTTCCTGAACGCGTCGAGGGGCCTGGCGCCGTCCTGGCACCAGGCCCCGAGGGGTTTCAACACCATCTACCGGCTATGTGCGCCGGCTGTCTGTTTCCGCACGGCCGCCCGAGGGGGCGGGGATGCGGGGATCGCGTATGCGTGACCGGGGACCACCTTCCAATCCGGGGCCTGCGGTACCCGAGCGGTCCTGAACCTCGCCCGGGCGATCCTGATGGCGTCAACTCCTCTCATCTCTCTTCACCGACAGTCCTGATGTCGACTGTCGTTGGCTGCATAAGGAACTCTAGCCACGGCAACCCCGCATGTCTACCGTAACCACGATAGATTTTCGCAGCCGGAGGAGCAGGGATCCGGTCACCCGAGGCGCCCGACTCCTCGGTAGGCTCATCGGTCATGTCGAAGCCTGACGAACTGCTCGTCGACATCGCCTCTCTGGTGGAGTCCGAGCACAGCAATCAGATGTCCCTCACCGTGGTCGTGGCCGGCGCCGTCATCACCGGACGCCTGGCCCCAGAAGCCCTGTGGCGGCGGCGTGTCGCCGAAGTCCTGAAGGACTCGGACCGGCTCGGCCCGTTCGCCTCCGTCTTCGCTGCGGACGGCGCCGACGCCGGCCCGCCGCCCGAGCGCAAGCACCCCACCCACCTCCACTTCCACCTGGCGCGCATCCTCCAGGGCAGTCTCGGCCTCCCCGAAACAGGCGGGATGTACCGCATCCCGCTCCAGGACGTCAGCGCCTGGAGCGTGGGAGACCTCAGCTACTCGGAGAACTGAACGCGCACGCGGAGAACCGGAGGAGCGCACCCCGACGAGCCCCGACTCAGGGCGGCCCGACCGGCCGCCCTGAGTCGGGGCTTGTCAATTTTCCTCCTCCGAGCTATATAAAAAAGCGAAGGGCATCGCACCCAGTTTCTGAGGAAGGGAGTGACCCGTGATGCTCATGCGCACCGACCCGTTCCGCGAGATCGACCGCCTCGCCCAGCAGGTCTTCAGCAGCGCCCGGCCGGCCGGGATGCAGATGGACGCCTACCGCGAGGGTGACGACTTCGTCGTCCACTTCGATCTGCCGGGCATCGACCCGGAGTCGATCGACCTCGACGTGGAGCGCCACGTGCTGAACGTCAGGGCCGAGCGCCGCTCCCCCGCCCCCGAGGGCGCGGAGCTGATCGCGGCCGAGCGCCCCACCGGCACCTTCAGCCGCCAGCTGTTCCTCGGCGACACCCTGGACACCGAGCGCATCGACGCCTCGTACGAGGCGGGCGTCCTGACGCTCCGCATCCCGGTGGCCGAGCAGGCCAAGCCCCGCAAGATCCAGATCAGCGGCAGCGGCGGCGGCCGCAAGCAGATCAGGGGCTGACGGATCACCACGGAAGTCCACGACCGAACGGAGGAGAACGGCGCGATGAGATGGAGCGAACTCATCGAGGCGGTGCGGCGGAGCGGGCAGTACCCGACCGCCAAGGAGGCCGAGCGGGTGGCGGGCGTCGTCCTGTCCGCCCTCGGCGGCCAGGTCACCGGGGAGGAGCGCGTCGACCTGGCGCGCCGGCTGCCCCCGGAGGCGGCCCGGCTGATCGCGGACCAGGTGCCCGAGGTCCGGCCGTGCACGGCGCCGGAGTTCGTGCAGAGCGTGGCGCGGCGGCTCGAAGGGGCCACGCCCGCCACCGCCCGATGGGACGTCAGCTCCGTCCTCACCGCCCTGGCCGAGGCGGTCGGCGACGAGCTCGTCGACCGCCTGCTCGCCCTGCTGCCGTCCGGCTACGCCCTGCTGTTCGGCAGGGCCGAGCTGGCACCGGCGGCCTGAGCGACCGGACCGCGGGCGCGGTGCGGCTCCCTGTCCCGGGGGCCGGACCGCGCCCGCGGCGCCGTCAGCGGGCCCCGGACGGCTTCGGCAGCTCGCAGCCGGCGCGGCTCAGGTCGATCTTGTTGCCCGCGCCGACGCAGGGGACGATCGTGTAGGTCTGCTGGGCATAGTTGATGCCCCTGCGGACGGTGACCCTGCCGCTCTCGTCGACCTCGCAGGGGTTGTTGTCCGTGCACCGGCCGCCGCTGTCGTTGCCGGTGTTGTTGACGGCGACGACCTTGCCGGTCTGGTCGTCGATCACCGGTGCGCCCGATGTGCCGCCGATCGTCTTGCAGGCGGAGGTGTACCGGACCGAGTCCTTCCAGGTCCAGTCGCCCTCCTTCAGGCGGTACGCGAAGCCGTCGATGCCGCACTTGTAGAGCTTCTTCCAGTACCCCGAGGCGACGGTGATGGCCCGGCCCTGCGTGGGGCGCTTCCCGTCCAGCTCCAGGGCCTTGATCCCGTACCGGCTCTCCACGTCCGCGTAGGTGCTGGTGAGCCGGTAGAGCGACATGTCCGTGTCGGTCATGGTGGCGTAGGCGATCCTGTCGGCCCTGAGGGTCCCGAGCCTTCCGCCCGCGCCGTCGAGCAGCGTGAAGCTGCGCGTGGAGGGCTGGTCGACGACGACTTCGCCCGGTGCGGGGAAGCCGCTCTCGACGCAGTGCCCGTTGGACAGGACGAGCGCGCGGTCGCCGGGCTGCGAGCCGGATACGCGGACGACGGAGCCGGAGCAGTTGCTGAGCGCCACCGTCCCCGCGAGGTCGGCGGCCCTGACCCGTGCGGGCGGTTCGTCGCTCACGGCAGTGGCCGGTGCCGCCGTCGCCCCGATGAGCAGGGCGGCGCAGCACGTACCGACGAGAGGCTTCTTCATGTGGGGTCCCCTCAGACGACTGTGTGGCCGGAGATCCTCCGGCTTTGTCATGCGCATTGTTGAGGACTCCCCGCACCCCGGACAAGGGCGCGGTGCCGGGCGGGGGCCGGGGTACGGCCGTGGCCTTCCGCCCCCCGCGGGACCGGAACACCCCGTAAGCTCGCGCGCATGCAGGTCATCCAGTCGACGAAGCTCGCCAACGTCTGTTACGAGATCCGGGGCCCCGTGCTCGAGGAAGCGATGCGGCTGGAATCGGCCGGTCACCGCATCCTGAAGCTGAACACCGGCAACCCCGCCGCCTTCGGCTTCGAGTGCCCGCCGGAGATCCTGGAGGACATCCTCCGCAACGTCGGCGACGCCCATGGCTACGGCGACGCGAAGGGCCTCCTCGCGGCCCGCCGCGCGGTCGTCATGCACAACCAGACGCTCGGCATCGAGACCGACGTCGAGCACGTCTTCATCGGCAACGGCGTCTCCGAGCTGATCGTGATGGCCATGCAGGCCCTGCTCGACGACGGCGATGAGGTCCTCGTCCCCGCGCCCGACTACCCCCTGTGGACCGCGGCCGTCTCGCTGTCCGGCGGCACCGCCGTGCACTACCGCTGCGACGAGCAGGCCGACTGGATGCCGGACCTCGCCGACATCGAGCGCAAGGTGACCGACCGCACCAAGGCGATCGTGATCATCAACCCGAACAACCCGACGGGCGCGGTCTACGGCGAGGAGCTGCTGCGCGGCCTCACCGACATCGCGCGCCGCCACAACCTGCTGGTCTGCTCCGACGAGATCTACGACAAGATCCTCTACGATGGGGCCACGCACACACCGACCGCCGCCGTCGCCCCCGACCTGCTGACCCTCACCTTCAACGGCATGTCGAAGGCGTACCGGGTCGCGGGGTACCGCGTGGGCTGGATGGCCGTCTCCGGACCCAAGGCGCACGCCACCTCGTACATCGAGGGCCTGACGATCCTCGCCAACATGCGGCTGTGCGCGAACATGCCGGGCCAGCACGGTGTCGTCGCCGCGCTGGGCGGGCGGCAGACGATCAACGACCTCGTGCTGCCGGGCGGGCGCCTCCTCGAACAGCGCGACACGGCGTACGACCTGCTGACGCAGATCCCCGGCGTGAGCTGCGTGAAGCCCAAGGGGTCGCTGTACCTCTTCCCGCGGCTCGACCCGAAGGTGTTCAAGATCAAGGACGACCGGCAGATGGTCCTCGACCTGCTGCGGGCCGAGAAGATCATGGTGGTGCACGGTACGGGCTTCAACTGGCCCGAACCCGACCACTTCCGCGTCGTGACCCTGCCGACGGCGACCGACCTGGCGGAGGCGGTCAAGCGGATCGGCACCTTCCTGGACGGCTACAGCCAGCCCTGAGCCCGCGCGGCCGGACCCGCCGCGCCGCCGACCGGACCTGCCGCGCCGCCGACCGGACCGGACCCGACTCAACTTTAGACGAAATCTAAGCTAAGATGTCTCCAAGACAGCTTGGAGGCCATCTCATGTACGAGCCGATCCGCACCAAGTCGGTCCACTCGATGGCCGACGACGCGGGCTTCCCCCACCGCTCCCGCGAGGAGGAGCTGGACATCCAGCTCGCCGGGCACCTCGCCGCACTGCTCGCCGTCACCGACGAACTGCGCGCCCTCGCCCCCGACGCCGGCCTGGACGCCGCCGCCGACCGCCTCGCGGCCCAGGTGGCCCGCCTCCGCGACGGAGCGCGCCCCCCGCGCGCCTCGGTGGCGGGCGCCATCCGCCCCCACGGCCCGACGCGTGGGAGGGACCCCCAACCGCATGTCGCCGCCCTGCACCAGCGCGCCCACGCCCTCGCAGGCCGGGCCCTGGTCGTGGCGGCCTCGCGCGCCGACACCGCGGCGGCCATCCTGGCCGCCGAGCGCATGGACGCCCACGCGGACGCCACGCGCCTGGTCGGCGCCTCCTGAACGGCCCCGGTCCGCGGCCGGTGAGGCCGCGGACCGGGTGCCACTCACGCGGGCGGGAGCGTCAGCCGAGGCGCTTCACCAGGGCGTGGTACTCGTCCCACAGCTCCTTGGGCGTGTGGTCGCCGAAGGTGTTCAGGTGCTCGGGGACCAGTGAGGCCTCCTCGCGCCAGACCTCCTTGTCGACCGTGAGCAGGAACTCCAGGTCGGCCTTGTCCAGGTCGAGCCCCTCGGTGTCCAGCGCGTCGGCCGTCGGCAGGACGCCGATCGGGGTCTCGACGCCCTCGGCCCTGCCGTCGAGGCGGTCCACGATCCACTTCAGGACGCGGCTGTTCTCGCCGAAGCCGGGCCAGACGAACTTGCCGGCCTCGTTCTTCCTGAACCAGTTCACGTAGTAGATCTTCGGCAGCATGGACGGGTCCTTGTCCTTGCCGACCTTGATCCAGTGGGCCATGTAGTCGCCCATGTTGTAGCCGCAGAACGGCAGCATGGCGAACGGGTCGCGGCGCAGCTCGCCGACCCTGCCCTCGGCCGCGGCGGTCTTCTCGCTCGCCACGTTCGCGCCGAGGAAGACGCCGTGCTGCCAGTCGAAGGACTCGGTCACCAGCGGCACGGCGCTCGCGCGGCGGCCGCCGAAGAGGATCGCCGAGATCGGCACGCCCTTGGGGTCCTCCCACTCGGGCGCGATGATCGGGCACTGCGCGGCGGGCGTGGTGAAGCGGGCGTTCGGGTGGGCCGCGGGACGGTATCCATCTGCTTCGCGGGCGGACTCGGGCGTCCAGTCGTTGCCCTTCCAGTCCGTCAGGTGGGCCGGGGTCTCCTCCGTCATGCCCTCCCACCAGACGTCGCCGTCGTCGGTGAGCGCGACGTTGGTGAAGACGGAGTTGCCCCAGAGCGTCTTCATCGCGTTGGCGTTGGTGTGCTCGCCGGTACCGGGCGCGACGCCGAAGAAGCCGGCCTCGGGGTTGATCGCGTAGAGGCGGCCGTCCTCACCGAACCGCATCCAGGCGATGTCGTCGCCGATGGTCTCCACGGTCCAGCCGGAGATCGTCGGCTCCAGCATGGCGAGGTTCGTCTTGCCGCAGGCGGAGGGGAACGCGGCGGCGACGTACTTCGACTCGCCCCGCGGCGGCGTCAGCTTCAGGATCAGCATGTGCTCGGCGAGCCAGCCCTCGTCGCGCGCCATGACGGAGGCGATGCGCAGGGCGTAGCACTTCTTGCCGAGCAGGGCGTTGCCGCCGTAACCCGAGCCGTAGGACCAGATCTCGCGGTCCTCGGGGAAGTGCGAGATGTACTTCGTGGAGTTGCAGGGCCACGGGACGTCGGCCTCGCCCTCCTGGAGGGGCGCGCCGAGCGTGTGGACGGCCTTCACGAAGAAGCCGTCCTCGCCCAGTTCGTCCAGGACCGCCTGGCCCATGCGGGTCATCGTGCGCATGGACACGGCGACGTACGCCGAGTCGGTGATCTCGACGCCGATCGCGGACAGCGGCGAGCCGACCGGGCCCATGCAGAAGGGCACGACGTACATGGTGCGGCCACGCATGGAGCCGCGGAAGACACCGCCCTGCCCGCCCTTGCCACGGAAGATCTCCCGCATCTCCGCGGGGTCCTTCCAGTGGTTGGTCGGGCCCGCGTCCTGCTCCTTCCTGGAGCAGATGAAGGTGCGGTCCTCGACGCGCGCGACGTCGGTGGGGTCGGAGGCCGCGTAGTACGAGTTCGGGCGCTTGACGGGGTCGAGCTTCCTGAACGTGCCCTTGGCCACGAGCTCCTTGCACAGGCGCTCGTACTCGGCCTCGGAGCCGTCACACCAGACCACCCTGTCCGGCTGCGTCAGTTCGGCGATCTCGTCGACCCAGGAGGCGAGCTCCCGGTGGCCGGTCGGGACGGTGTTGGTCGGAAGGGTGCTGGGAGCCGCGATGTCGCGCGCCACGATTGCTCCTAATCGAGGGGGTTTTGAGGATGTATGCCCCGTGGGGGCTGCGACCCGGACGCTTCACGTGGAAATTCCCTCTGGCGCTCATCCGGTGCCGACCGCACTCATATGATCATCCGACGGCAGTGCGCATCTGTCCAGAGGGCTTCACACCTGAGCGACGTGAGCATCGCCACTTGTACGGGTTCGGGTGCTAGGGCGGGGGTTCGGGCGTGAGGGTGGCGGTTCGGGTGTGAGGGCGGGACTCGGGCGTGAGGGGCGGGACCCGGACACGGGACCGAGGGGCTCAGGCGTCAGGGCCGGGGGGGCGGCGTGAGGGCGGGACTCGGGCGCGAGGCCGGGAATCGGACGCGAGAACCGGCAACCGGGTGTGAAGGCCCGGAACCAGCCGCGGGAACCGAGGGTCGGCCGTGAGGATCAGGACTTGGGCACGAGGGCCGGGACTCGGCCGAGAGGCCGGGACTCGGGCGCGAGTACCGAGGCTCCGGCGTCAGGGCTGCGGGTTCCGGCGTGAGGGCCGGGGGTCCTGCGTGAGGGCCGGGGGTCCTGCGTGAGGGCCGGGGGGCCTGCGTCAGGGCCGGGGGGCCTGCGTCAGGGCGGGGCTTGGGTGGGCCCGGGCTTCGGTCTGGGGGGTGGGTTCGGGTGGTTGATGTATGACTTACGGGTCCGTAGGTACGATTCCGCTCATGACCGCTCCCGTCCCCGAAGCGATTCCGGAAGCCACCGGCACCGCCTCGCCCGGTTCGCCCACCGTGTCCCTGCCGTTCCCCCCGAAGCCGAAGATGCGCGGCTGGCTGCACGCGGGCATGTTCCCCGCGGTGCTCGTCGCCGGCCTGACGCTCACGGCCCTCGCCGACTCCACCCGAGGCCGCATCGCCTGCGGCGTCTTCGCCCTGACGGCCTGTCTGCTCTTCGGTGTCAGCGCGCTCTACCACCGGGGCAACTGGGGACCGCGGGCCGACGGCGTCCTGCGCAGGCTCGACCACTCCAACATCTTCCTGATCATCGCGGGCACCTACACCCCGCTCACGATGCTGCTGCTCCCCGACGCCAAGGGGCGGTGGCTGCTCTGGGGCATCTGGGGCGCCGCCGTCGCGGGCATCGCCTTCCGCGTCCTGTGGGTCGGCGCGCCCCGCTGGCTCTACACCCCGTGCTACATCGCGATGGGCTGGGCCGCCGTCTTCTTCCTGCCGGACTTCCTGCACAAGGGCGGCGTGGCCGTCCTCGTCCTGGTCGTCGTCGGCGGGCTGCTCTACAGCGCCGGCGGCGTGATCTACGGCATCAAGCGCCCCAACCCCTCCCCCCGCTTCTTCGGCTTCCACGAGGTCTTCCACTCGCTGACCCTGGCGGCCTTCGCCGTGCACTACATCGGCATCTCCCTGGTCGCCTACCAGCACGGCTGACCCCCTCCCCTCCACCACACCCAGAGGCCGCGGCTCCCCCAGCCGCGGCCTCTTCCGCGCGCCAAGGCGTCCCGCCCGGCCACGGGCACCACGGGCAGGGGCAGGGGCAGGGGCAGGGGCAGGGGCAGGGGCAGGGCCTCGGAGGATGCCCGACAATGAACCGCATGACGGCCGCACGTACCCCCCGCCCCGCCTCCGCCCCGCAACCGGGGCTGCGCGAGCGGAAGAAGCTCAAGACCCGCCGCGCCATCCGGGAGGCGACCTACGGGCTGATCCGGGAGCAGGGGTACGACGCGACGACCGTCGAGCGGATCGCGGAGGCGGCGGAGGTCTCCCCCTCCACGGTCTTCCGCTACTTCCCGACCAAGGAGGACATCGTCCTCACCGACGAGTTCGACCCGGTCCTGGAGAGCGAACTGCGGCAGCGGCCCGCCGACGAGCCGATCGTGGAGTCGCTGCGGCACGTGCTGCGCCACGCCGTGGCCTTCGGCTTCTCGGCCGAACCCGACGAGGCCGTCCTGCGGACGCGGCTCATGATCGAGGTCCCCGCCGTGCGCTCGCGGATGCTGGAGAGCATGTCGGTCACCGGCGGCATCCTCCGCCGGGTCATCGCGGAACGCACCGGCAGGGATCCCGGCGACCTGGAGGTGCGGACCTTCGCCATGGGGCTGATCGGCGCGCTCACCGAGACCACGGCGTACTGGGCCGAGCACGGCCACAAGGACGACCCCGCCGTCCTCGTGGACCGCACGCTCACCGTGCTGACGAGCGGATTCCCGGGGGCGGCCGAAGCGGGTCCCGTGCCATCCTGACCGCATGAACGGTCCGCAGATCAACGTCAGTTTCGCCCCCGAGCTGGGGCTGTTCGTCCCGCACGAGCGCAGGGGCGGACCCAGCACGGTCGTCACCGACGGCGCGTCCACCCTCGGGCACGTCGTCGAGTCCCTCGGGGTGCCGCTCACGGAGGTCGGCGCGCTCGTGGTGGACGGCCGCGAGACCGCCACCGGGCACGTGCCCGCCGCGGGCGAGACCGTCACCGTACGGGCGGTGCCCCGCCCCCAGCGGGTGCCCGGCGCCCCGCTCCGCTTCCTCCTCGACGTCCATCTGGGCACGCTGGCCCGGCGGTTGCGGCTCCTCGGCGTCGACGCGGCGTACGAGAGCACGGACATCGGCGACCCGGCCCTCGCCGCGCGCTCGGCGGCCGAGCGGCGGGTGCTGCTGAGCCGCGACCGGGGGCTCCTGCGCCGCCGCGAGCTGTGGGCGGGGGCGTACGTCTACAGCGACCGCCCCGACGAGCAGCTCCGCGACGTCCTCGGCCGCTTCGCGCCGCCGCTGCGGCCGTGGACGCGCTGCACCGCCTGCAACGGCACGCTGCGCGAGGCGGCGAAGGAGGACGTGGCGGACCTCGTCGAGGGCGGGACCCGGGGCACGTACGACGTCTTCGCCCAGTGCGAGGCGTGCGCCCGCGTGTACTGGCGGGGCGCCCACCACGACCGCCTGGAGGCGATGGTCGCCGCCGCCCTCGCGGAGTTCGGCGAGGCGGTGCGCTGACCGCCTCGCCGACCGCGGTCAGGACAGCTTCGACGCCAGCTCGCCCGGGTCGGTCGTCGGCGCGTCGCAGACGAAGGACCGGCAGACGTAGGCCGCCGGGAGCCCGTCGACCAGGCCCCGGCCGGCCAGCAGCGGAAGCTCCGCCGAGCCGGGGGGACCCGCCGCGACGACCGCGCCCGGCGCCCCGCCGAGGAGGGCCGTCCGGTGCAGGTCCCCGAGGACCTCGCCGACGACGGCGACTTCGAGCGGCCCCGACAGGGCGGCCTCGGCCACCGCGAGGCCGTGCCCGATGAACCGCGGCACCCGGGGCCCGAGCGCCTTGACGACCCCCAGCGCCCGCTCCGCCGCGAGCCGGTGCGGCGAGGCCCCGGTGTGGGCCGCGTACGACAGGAGCGCCCCCGCGGCGGCGGTCCACCCGGACGGCGCCGCGTTGTCCGTGGGGTCCTGAGGCCGGCGGATGAGCCGCTCCGCGTCCGCCGCCGTGTCGTACAACGCGCCGCTCTCCGGATCGGCGAACTGGGCGAGCACGTGGTCGAGCAGGAACCCGGCGAACTCCAGCCACACCCCCTCCCCCGTCACCGAAGCCAGCGTCAGGAACCCCTCGGCGACGTCGGCGTAGTCCTCCAGGACACCGGCGTTGGACCCGGCCCGCCCGTCCTTCGAGGTGCGGGCGAGCCGCGCCCGCGGGTCCATGTGCAGCCGTACGAGCAGGTCGCCCGCGCCCACGGCGGCGGCGACGAGGTCCGGCCTGTCGAAGTACGCGCCGACCTCCGCGAGCGCGGCCACGGCCAGGCCGTTCCACGCGGCGACGACCTTGTCGTCCCGCCCCGGCGCGGGCCGATCGGCGCGCGCCGCGAGGAGCCGCTCCCGTACGGAGGCGAGGCGGGAGGCGTCCGCGAGGGGCCCCTCGGCGAGCGGGAGCCGCAGCACGGAGGCGCCCTTCTCGAAGGTGCCCTCCTCGGTCACGCCGTAGGCCGCCATGGCCAGCTCCGCGTCGGAGTCCCCGAGGACGTCGCGGAGCTGCCGCGGCGTCCAGACGTAGTACGCGCCCTCGACGTGCTCGCCCGTGGCCGGGTCCTCGCTGTCGGCGTCGAGCGCCGAGGCGAAGCCGCCCTCGTTGGTGCGCAGTTCGCGGACCATGAAGTCCGCGGTCTCCAGGGCGACGCGCCGCGCGAGGTCGGAGCCGGTGGCCCGCCACAGATGGGCGTAGGCGCGGCACAGGAGCGCGTTGTCGTACAGCATCTTCTCGAAGTGCGGCACGGTCCACTCGCGGTCGACGGAGTAGCGCGCGAAGCCGCCGCCGAGCTGGTCGTAGATGCCGCCGCGGGCCATCCGCTCACAGGTCTCCGCGGCCATCTGGAGCGCGCCCTCGGCGCCCGTGCGGGCGTAGTGGCGCAGCAGGAACTCGATGACCATGGACGGCGGGAACTTGGGCGCGCCGCCGAAGCCGCCGTGCGCCTGGTCGTAGTCGCGGGTCAGGCCGAGCAGCGCCTGCGCCAGCTCGTCCTCGCCGGGCTTCTCACCGGTGCCGTGGGTGAGCTGCCGCTCCCCGAGGTCCCGCACGATCTTGCCCGCGACCTCGTCGACCTCGCCGCGCCGGTCCGTCCAGGCCCGGTGCACCCCGTCGAGCACCTGAGCGAAGGAGGGCATGCCGTGCCGGGGCTCGGGCGGGAAGTACGTGCCGAAGTAGAAGGGCTCGGCGTCGGCGGTGAGGAAGACGGTCATGGGCCAGCCGCCGTGGCCCGTCGCGGCCTGCACGGCCTCCATGTAGACGGCGTCGACGTCGGGCCGCTCCTCGCGGTCGACCTTGACGCTCACGAACTTCTCGTTCATGAGCGCGGCCGTCGCCTCGTCCTCGAAGGACTCGTGCGCCATGA
This sequence comes from Streptomyces sp. NPDC050703, assembly GCF_040654435.1. Classification (NCBI taxonomy): domain Bacteria; kingdom Bacillati; phylum Actinomycetota; class Actinomycetes; order Kitasatosporales; family Streptomycetaceae; genus Streptomyces; species Streptomyces sp. NPDC050703. The sequence continues at coordinate 75,139 of NZ_JBFAHX010000030.1, read as the reverse complement.
CGTGGCACCAGTGACAGCTGCTGTACCCGACGCTGAGCAGCACGGGTACGCCGCGCTCGCGCGCCTCGTCGAAGGCCTCGGCCGACCACGGCCACCAGTCGACGGGGTTGTCGGCGTGCTGAAGCAGGTAGGGGGACGTCTCGTGCGCCAGTCGGTTCGGCATGCCTCCCATCCTCGCGCACACCGGGCACCGCACCCGCGCAGGCCGGGCCCTGATCCGTCGACTCCCTCGCGCGGGCGCCCCGTACGCAGGACACTTGTGACCGCCGGCGACTGTCGTACTCAAGGGGGAACCATATGCGGGACAGCCATCGGGCCGAGGCCGAGCGGCTGTTGGCACGGGCCGTGGAGGAGGAGGTGCGGCGCTCGGGCGGGCGCGTCGACGGGAGCGTGCTGCTCTCGCGGTCGCGCGGCGCCCTGGACGCCATGGCGCAGACGGCCGCCGAGGAGTACGAGACGTATACCCGCGCGCTGGACGAGGCGGACGCGGGGCGGCTCACCTTCGGCCAGCGGTATGCCCGTGAGGGCGCGGGGACCCCGCTGCTCGTCGCGGTGGTCGCCGCGGTCGCGGCCGGTGTCTCCGACCTCTCCTTCGGCACGAGCGCCGGTACGGCACTCGGCACCGGTGTGGTCGTGGCGGTCGCGGGCGCCGCCGCCACCGTCCTGAAGGTCACGGCGTCCCACCTGCCCGCGGCGAGCCGCCGCGCCGGGGCGCTCAACCAGCCGGGCGGGCCCGAGCAGCTCAGGCTGCAGTGGCTGACCGCCCTGGAGGTGCGGGGCATCCGGCCCTTTCTCGACCAGCAGCGTGTCCTCGCCGCGTCCACGAGCGGCAGGGCGGCGAAGAAGCCCGCGCCGCAGCTGCGCGGCACGGACAAGAGCGCGGCGGCGCGCAGGCGCTCCGTACTCCAGCAGTCCTTCGAGCAACTGCCGCGGAACGAGGGGCCGTTCGCCGGGCGCAGGACGGAGCTGGGGCAGATCGCCCGGTGGGTGCACGCGGCGCGGGCCAGTACCGACACCCGGCCCACGGTCGTCGTCCTGCACGGGGCGCCCGGCTCCGGGCGGTCCTCGCTCGCCGTGCGGGCGGCGCACGATCTGCGGGACCAGTTCCGCGGGGCTTGCGTGGTCGACCTGCGCGGCGACGACCCGCGGGAGACGCCGCTCTCGACGCGGGACGCGCTGCTGCATCTCCTGAACCGGCTGGGCGCCCCCCGCGAGCAGCTGCTGTTCCGCGAGCGGTCCTCGCAGGAACAGCAGGTCAAGCGGCTCAGCGAGCTGTACCACCAGTATCTGACGGGCGTCGCGGTGACGATCATCCTCGATGACGCGGGCGACGCCGAGCAGATCCGCACCCTGGTCCCCGAGCGCTCCGACAGCCTGGTCCTCGTCACCGCGCGGGAGCCCGTCGAGCTCTCCGCCGACCTGCCCGCGTGGGTGCACTCGCTGCCCGTCCGGGCGCTGGACGAGGCGGGCGCCGAGCAGCTTCTGCGGGAGTCCGCCGAGGACCCGTCCGGCCCGTACGACGCCGACTCGGCGGACGTGATCCGCGAGCTGTGCGGCGGCCTGCCGCTGGCCCTGCGCGCCGCGGGCTCCTCGCTCGGCCCCCGCACGCCCCGGCAGCTCGCGTCGGACCTCGCCGCGTACGGTCCCGCGGAGAAGATCGGCCCCGTCGAGCGCGTCCTGTGGCTGCGCTACAACGACCAGACCGAGTCGGCGCGGCGCCTGCTGCGGCGCCTCGCGCTGGCCGGGCGGGCCTCGCTGGGGCCCTCCGCCGCCGCGGCGCTGCTCGGCACCGACGAGCAGGAGGCGGCCCGGCTGCTCACCGCGCTCACCCGGGCCGGTCTGGTCGATCTGCTGCGCGGCGGCCGCCACCGGCTGCACGACCTGGTGCGCTCCTTCGCGCAGAGCCGTCTCCTGGACGAGGAGGAGCCCGCCGAGCGCACGGCCGCGCAGGAACGGCTCATCGCCAGCTACGGAGAGCTGGCGGACACCGTGATCCGCCTGGTCGACGGCAAGACGTCGACCCGCGCGGACCAGTTCGGGCAGCACGGCTTCGCCTCGCTGGACGCGGCGCTGCGCTGGCTGGACGACGAGTCGACGTTCATCACGGCGGCCCTGCGCAACGCCGAGGGCGTCGACCAGGGGACCGTCCTGAACCTCCTGGGCGCCCTGTGCGACTACTGCCTGCTCCGCGGCGACCTGTACCGCCTCGGCGAGATCCAGGAGCTGACGCACGCCATCGACCAGGGGCTGCTCGGCCGCAGCGTGCAGTGGCGCACCGGCATCGCGGCCCGGCAGCTCGGCGAGCTGGACCAGTCGCGTACGACGCTGAACTCCGTCGTGGACCTGTACTTCGAGGCCAACCAGGACGCCGCCGCGGCCCGCGCGCTCGGCTCGCTCGGCATCACGCTGCACCACCAGGGCAATCTCACCGAGGCCGCGGCCCGGCTCACCGAGGCGCTCGACCTCCAGGCCGCCGACGACCTCGCGGGCGACCGCGCCTGGACGCTGCACGCGCTCGCGGCGGTGGAGCGGGACCGCGCGCACCTCGCGCACGCCCTGGAGATGCTGGGGGCGGCGCTGCGGCTGCACCGGGAGAGCGGTTCGGTGCACGGCGAGGCGTGGACGCACTTCCAGCTCGGCCAGCTCTGCCTGCGCATGGGCGACGTTCCGCGCGCGGAGAGCGAGCTGCGCGACGCCCTCGACCGCTACAGCCGCACCCGTGACGCGCGCGGCGAGGCCTGGGCGCTCACGCAGCTCGCGCGGGCCCGCCTGGTGGACGGCGATCCCTCGCCGGCGGTGGACGGCCTGCGCCAGGCGGTGTCCCGGCACCGCGACAACGAGGACGCGCGCGGCGAGGCGTGGTCGCTGTACTACCTCGGTCAGGCCCTGGAGGAGACCGGCAGCCTCGACCAGGCGGTGCGGGACCTGGAGCGGGCGCGGACGATGTTCTCCCGGATGCGGGACGTGTACGGCCTAGCGTGCGCACGCCACCACTCCGCGCGCGTCACCCGGGACCAGCGCGCGGCGCAGACCGGCTCCCTGCGCAACTCCGGCTTCGCCCGTCAGCTCCTGGTCGACGCCCGCGCCGACTTCCAGCGGATCGGCGTGGCGCACGGCGAGGCGTGGACGTGCCTGGAGCTGGCCGTCGTGGACGCGGGCAACAGCCGTACGCAGCAGGCGCTGGGGCTGTGCGACGAGGCGATCACGCTGTTCACCTCGTACGGCGACCGCCGGGGCGAGGACTGGGCCCGCTTCCTGCGCTGCACGCTGCTGCCGTACGCCTCGCCCGGCGGCTGGGAGATCGGCACGGCGGTCGCGCAGGAGGAGCTGGCGCAGCTCGGCCGCGCCGGGCACCCGGCCCGTGACGGCAAGCTGGCCGAGTACATCCAGGCGTACGGGCTGCTCCTGGAGCGGGGCGCGGACCTGGAGGCGGGCTGGCAGGCGTGGCGGCTCGGCATGGTCCCGAGCCGGCACGCCCGCGAGATCATGGGTGTGGACATGCCACAAGCGGGCTGACGGCGCGGTCGGCCGCCGCCGCGGCGGCGCGGTGGGCCGCCGCCGGAACGGCTCGCGGGCCCCCTGTCCGGCCGCCCCGGAAGGCCGCTACTTCTCGGTGTCGCCGCCCTGCTTCTTCGGGGACGGGCCCTCGCCGCCCGCCGCGGCGCCGACCGGCTCGTCCCGCTCGGCGCGGTCCTGCTCGGGCTCCTTGAAGTCGACCTTGCCCATGTGGCGGTTCATCGACTTCATGAGGCCCCAGACGGCGAGGGCCATCACGGCGAAGACGATGAACCCGAGGACGCCGGGCGTCACCTTGTCGTCGTCGACCTCCTTGGCAAGAGGGACGAGATGCGTCATTGCCAGATGTACGTTCACGCTAGGCATTGTCGCGGATGCCCGCAAAGAGGTCGTCCTCGGGGAGGGAAGTATCGACGAGCGACTTGGCCAGCTCGTACTCCTCCGTGGGCCAGACCTCCCGCTGGAGCTCCAGCGGCACCCGGAACCAGCCGCCGTCGGGGTCGATCTGCGTGGCGTGCGCGATCAGGGCCTTGTCGCGGATCTCGTAGAAGTCGCCGCACGGAACGTGCGTGGTCAGCGTGCGCTCGACCCGCTCGAACTCGTCCCAGCGCTTGAGCCAGTCCCCGTACGGCGACTCCAGTCCGCGGTCGAGCATGGCCTGGTGCAGGGCCTCGGTGCGCGGACGGTTGAAGCCCTGGTTGTAGTAGAGCTTCTGGGGCTGGAAGACCGGCCCGAACTCGCTCTCCGGGTACTTCTCGGCGTCCGCAGCACCGTCGAACGCCACCATGCTGATCTTGTGGGTCATGATGTGGTCGGGGTGCGGATAGCCGCCGTTCTCGTCGTACGTCGTGATGACCTGCGGACGGAAGGAGCGGATCTGCCGCACCAGCTCACCGGCGGCCTTGTCGACGTCCTCCAGGGCGAAGCAGCCCTCGGGCAGCGGCGGCAGCGGGTCGCCCTCGGGGAGCCCGGAGTCGACGAAGCCCAGCCACTCCTGCTTGACGCCGAGGATCTCGCGCGCCTCGTCCATCTCCTTCTTGCGCACCTCGTGGATGTGCTCCTGGATGTAGGCGTCGCCCTGGAGCTTGGGGTTGAGGATGTCGCCGCGCTCTCCGCCCGTGCAGGTCACGACGAGCACGTCCACCCCCTCGGACACGTACTTGGCCATGGTGGCCGCGCCCTTGCTCGACTCGTCGTCGGGGTGGGCGTGCACGGCCATCAGTCGAAGCTGCTCAGTCAAGACTCGATCCTCAAGATATTGGGCGCCCTCGTGATTCCGGCGCTTCAGCCGGCTTCTATAGTGACGGAACCGGGGGGCGGAAAATTCCGGCATCCCCTGTTCCTGGAGGACGATCATGACGGCGGCGGGCTCGAAGCTCCCCGACGGGCTTCCCGGCGGTCACCGGGAAGGCGTCCCCGCGGGCCGGTACGGCCGCTCCCGCACCGCGGACGAGGCCGCCGACCGCAAGCTGAGGATCGTGGGCTCCGTGCTCGGCGTGCTCCTGCTCGGCGTGGTCGGCTGGTTCGGCTACGACTACATCAACGGTACGAAGCTGAGCGCCGAGGTCATCAAGTTCGACGTCGTCTCCGCCGAATCCGTCGAGGCCCACCTCGAAGTGCGCAAGGACGCCGGCGCCAAGGGCTACTGCACGCTGCGCGCGCAGGCCGAGTCCGGCGCCGAGGTCGGCCGCGCGGACTTCCGCTTCGACCAGCGCACCGACCGGATCGACAAGGTCGTCACCCTCCGTACGACGGAGAAGGCCACCAGCGTCGAGCTGCTCGGCTGCCACGCCGACTGACGTAGCGGCTTTACGGCCTCCACCAGCGACGACGTAAGTCCGATAGCTTATGTCCTCCCTCTGGCACGCCTGAATTGTTAGGCTCGTGGTTTCGCCCACCCGAGAAGGAACATCCTTCTGGGTAGGGCGATGCTTTGTATTCCCAGTACCTACGAGGAGCACCTGTGACCCAGACCAGCGAAAACGTCACCTGGCTGACCCAGGAGGCGTACAACCAGCTCAAGGCCGAGCTGGAGTACCTGTCTGGTCCCGCGCGCACCGAGATCGCGGCGAAGATCGCGGCAGCGCGTGAGGAGGGCGACCTGCGCGAGAACGGCGGGTACCACGCGGCCAAGGAGGAGCAGGGCAAGCAGGAGCTCCGCGTCCGCCAGCTGACCCAGCTCCTGGAGACCGCGAAGGTCGGCGAGGCTCCGGCCGCCGACGGCGTGGTGGCGCCGGGCATGGTCGTGACCATCGCCTTCGACGGCGACGAGGACGACACGGTGACCTTCCTGCTCGCGTCCCGGGAGTACGCCAGCGACGAGATCGAGACGTATTCGCCGCAGTCCCCGCTGGGCACCGGTGTGAACGGCAAGAAGGTCGGCGAGAACGCGCAGTACGAACTGCCGAACGGCAAGTTCGCCTCCGTCAAGATCCTTGAGGCCAAGCCGTACCAGTCCTGAGGCACCTTCGACGCTCACGGCACGACAGGGCCCCCGGTGACCACGCGCCACCGGGGGCCCTGCCGCGTCCCGTGCCGGATTCCGTGCCCGGGGGCCTTGCTCAGGCCGTCGCCGAGCGGTACTTGCGCACGGCCAGCGTCCGGAAGAACACGATGATCACGACCGAGTAGATCACCGAGGCCCAGACCGGGTGCTCCATGGGCCAGGCCGTCGAGGTCGAGACACCCGGGTTGCCGAACAGCTCACGGCAGGCCTGGACGGTCGCGCTGAAGGGGTTCCAGTCCGCGACGTGCCGCAGCCAGGGCGTCATCTGGCTGGAGTCCACGAACGCGTTCGAGATGAACGTGACGGGGAAGAGCCAGATCAGCCCGCCCGACGTGGCCGCCTCCGGGGTGCGGACCGACAGGCCGATGAGCGCGCCGACCCAGGTGAAGGCGTACCCCAGCAGGAGCAGCAGGCCGAAGGCGGCCAGCGCCTTGCCTATGCCCTCGTGGACGCGCCAGCCGACGAGCAGCGCCACGACCGCGAGGACGAGCAGGGTCAGCGCGGTCTGCACGAGGTCGGCGATGGTGCGTCCGGTGAGGACCGCGCCGCGCGCCATGGGCAGCGAGCGGAAGCGGTCGATGAGGCCCTTGTGCATGTCGTCGGCGATGCCGGCGCCCGCGCCCGCCGTGGCGAAGGTGACGGTCTGGGCGAAGATGCCCGCCATCAGGAAGTTCTTGTAGACGTCCGCGTTCGCGGTGTCGCCGATCTTCATCGAGCCTCCGAAGACGTACGTGAACAGGATCACGAACATCACGGGCTGGACGAGGCCGAAGAGGATCATCTCGGGGATGCGGGTCATGCGGATCAGGTTCCGCTTGGCGACGACCAGGGAGTCCCTGACGGACTGGCCGATGCCGCCCGCGGGCCTGGGGCCCGCGCCGCGCACGGCGTCGGTGACGGTGCTCACTTGCCGGCCTCCTTGCCGTGCCTGGACTTCGTACGGGTCTTGGCGTCGGCGCCGTCCGCGCCCTCCTCGCCTGCCTCGTCCGTCAGCTCGGCGGCGTGGCCGGTGAGGGAGATGAAGACGTCGTCGAGGGTCGGGCGGCGCAGCCCGATGTCGTCGATCTCGATGCCCCGGGCATCCAGCTCGCGGATGACCTCGGCGAGCAGCTTGGCGCCGCCGGTGACGGGCACGGTCAGCTTGCGCGTGTGCTCGGCGACGGCGACCTCGCCCTTGCCGAAGCCGCGCAGGACCTCCGACGCGGTCGGGATGTGCTCGCGCTCGTGCACCACGACCTCGACGCGCTCGCCGCCGGTCCTGGCCTTGAGCTGGTCGGAGGTGCCGCGGGCGATGACGCGGCCGTGGTCGATGACGCAGATGTCGTGCGCGAGGTGATCGGCCTCCTCCAGGTACTGCGTCGTGAGGAGCAGCGTCGTGCCGCCCGCGACGAGCTCCTGGATGACCTCCCACAGCTGCTGGCGGTTGCGCGGGTCGAGCCCGGTGGTGGGCTCGTCCATGAACATGACGGGCGGCGACACGACGAGCGCCGCCGCGAGGTCCAGGCGGCGGCGCATGCCTCCGGAGTACGTCTTGGAGGGCCGGTCGGCGGCGTCCAGGAGATTGAACCTGTCGAGCAGCTCGGCCGCTCTGGCCTTCGCCTCCTTGGCCCGCATCTGGTAGAGCTGGCCGACCATCTGGAGGTTCTCGCGGCCGGTCAGATACTCGTCGACGGCGGCGAACTGGCCGGAGAGGCCGATCGAACGGCGCACTTCGTTGGGGTGCTTGAGCACGTCGACGCCCGCGACGACGGCCTTGCCGCTGTCCGGTGTGAGCAGTGTCGTCAGGCAGCGGACCGCCGTGGTCTTCCCGGCGCCGTTCGGCCCGAGGAGGCCGAGCACCGTGCCTTCGGGGACATCCAGATCGACGCCGTCCAGAGCCCTTACGTCGCCGAAGGTCTTGACCAGGCCTTCGGCGTAGATGGCTCCTGGCATGAGAGCCCTCCCCGTGATGTGGGTGACTTCCTATGGAAAAAGACTAGGTTCGCCGGGCTCCGGGCGCCCGGGAATCCGTGATGCGCAGCACACAGTAACGCGATACATCGCGTTCGCGCTCCCCTTTTCCACAACTCGTCAGGCGATGACCGTGTAGCCCGCCGCCCGCAGCGCCGACTCCACCTCGGCGCGGTGCTCGGGGCCCTTCGTCTCCAGGTGCAGCTCGACCTCCGCCTCCGTGAGGCCGAGGCGCGGGTCGGTGCGTACGTGCCGGACGTCGAGCAGGTTGGCGTCCACCTCCGACACCACGCCGAGGAGGGTGGCCAGGGCGCCGGGGCGGTCCGTCAGGCGCAGCCGCAGCGAGAGGTAGCGGCCCGCGGCCGCCATGCCCTGGCGCAGGATGCGCTGCATGAGCAGGGGGTCCACGTTGCCGCCGGAGAGCAGCGCGACCACCGGGCCCTCGAACGCCTCGGGGCGGCTGAGCAGCGCCGCGACCGGGCTGGCGCCCGCCGGCTCGACGACCATCTTGGCCCGCTCCAGGCAGAGCAGCAGGGCACTGGAGAGCTCGTCCTCGGAGACCGTGACGATGTCGTCCACCAGGTCGGCGATCAGACGGAACGGTACGTCGCCGGGGCGTCCGACCCTGATGCCGTCCGCCATCGTCGCCTGCGCCGCGATCGACACCGGGCGCCCGGCGGCCAGCGAGGGCGGATACGCGGCGGAGCCCGCCGCCTGCACGCCGACCACCCGCACGTCGGGCCGCAGCGCCTTGACCGCCACCGCGACACCCGCCGCGAGACCGCCGCCCCCGACGCCCACCACCAGCGTGCGCACCTCGGGACACTGCTCGATGACCTCCAGGCCGACCGTGCCCTGGCCCGCGATGATGTCGGGATGGTCGAAGGGGTGGATGAAGACCGCGCCCGTCTCGTGCGCGTACGCCTGCGCCGCGGCCAGCGTCTCCTCGACGACCTGGCCGTGCAGCCGCACCTCGGCGCCGTACTCCCGCGTCGCCGCGACCTTCGGCAGCGGCGCGCCGGCCGGCATGAACACCGTGGAGCGCACGCCGAGCAGCGAGGAGGCCAGCGCCACGCCCTGCGCGTGGTTGCCCGCGCTGGCGGCCACCACACCGGCCGCGCGCTCCTCGGGCAGCAGGCCCGCGATCCGCACGTACGCCCCGCGCAGCTTGAAGGAGCCGGTCCGCTGAAGGTTCTCGCACTTGAGCCGCACCGGGGCACCGACCAGGTGCGACAGGTGCCTGCTGCCCTCGATCGGGGTCGTCCGCGCCACGCCGGACAGCATCTTCCGCGCGCCGCGCACGTCGTCGAGGGTCACCGTCGGAAAGGAGTCAGGCGTGCGGAAGCTCATGACCGCAAGTCTTGCAGCCGAAGGCCCCGCGCCTCCGTGGCGACCACGGGCCGAGACCGTTTGCCGCGTAGGTTTGCGCAGCGCAGGTACGGTCCACGCCGTGGCCGCGTACCCTGTCCCCCAACCCAAACGCCCTCGCATGAAGTGAGCCCCCGGCCATGCCCACAACTCCGGACATGACGACCGCCAGTGAACCCGGCCTCCTCGACAGCCTGCAGCACCAAGTGGCCGTCTTCGCCCGCCGGGCCGAACAGACCCGCCTCGGCGGCGTAGGCCAGGTCCGCAACTCCATGGACCGAGCCGCGTACCTGCTGCTCAACCGCCTCGACAAGGAAGGCCCCATGGGCGTCAAGGCGCTCGCCGCGAGCATGGGCATCGACTCGTCGACCGTCACCCGGCAGGTCGCCCCGCTGGTGGACACCGGGCTCGTGAAGCGCACCTCGCACCCCGAGGACGGCCGGGCCGTCGTCCTCCAGCTCTCCCCGCGCGGCCAGGCCAGGCTGGAGGAGGTCCGCTCCTCGCGGCGCGAGCTGATGGCCGAGCTGACGCAGGACTGGGCCCCGGAGGAGCGTGAGAGCTTCTGCGCGCTCCTCACACGCTTCAATTCCGCCCTCTCGGCGCGACAGACGTCACAGACGGCGCCCGGCGCGGAGGTTCCGGCCACTCCGGAGTCTTGACCCCGGCCCCGCGTCGGGCCTCATATGAGACCGGGATACCCCTTCCTTCCGGCCGGGAGGCGCGGTGCGAGAACGGCAGGCGTTCCAGGACGCCCGCCGTGCCCGGGAGTTCGAGGCGTTCGTCGCGGGCGCGGCAGGGCGGCTCCTCCATGCCGCCACCCTGCTCACGGCCGAGCTGCCCGACGACAACCCACGCGCGCGTGCCCTGCTGACCGACGCCCTCACCCACACGTACGCGACGTGGGACCGGCTGCGCGGCGAGGACCCGTACGACCGCGCCAGGCAGCAGGTCGCCGTCCGCTTCGCGCGCGGCGCCTGGCGGCGTCACCGCGGGCACGGCGGGGTCCTCGAACGGCTGAATCCCCAGGAGCGGCTGATCCTCGTCCTGCGGATGTACGAGGGCGTGGCCGAGGAGCAGACGGCGGCGCTCCTCGGCCTGCCCACGGAGCGCGTCCAGGTGATCTGCGCCCGCGCCATGGCGCGGGTCCTGCACCCGCCGCGCGGCCCGGCGCCCGCGCGGGCCCTCAGCGGGACGGCGCCGTCATGAGCCAGTACGAGCGCAAGGAGGCCGCCGTCCGGCGCCTCCTTGACGGCGTCCCGCCGCCCGTGCCGCGTGAGCTGTACGAGGAGGCGGTCCGGCGCGGCGGGCGCAGGCTGCGGCGGCACAGGGCGGTGCGCAGGCTCCTGTGGTTCGCGCTGTTCGCCGCCGTCGTCGCCTTCGCCGTGTGGGCCTCCGTCGCGCAGCCGTGGGTGGAGCCGCCCGCGGAGACGACCCCACCGCTCACCCGCTGGTAGCCGGCCTACGAGCCGAGCGCCTGCTGGAGGTCGGCGAGCAGGTCGTCCGCGGACTCGATGCCCACGGAGAGGCGCACCAGGTCGGCGGGGACCTCAAGGGCCGAGCCCGCCACGGAGGCGTGCGTCATGCGGCCCGGGTGCTCGATCAGGGACTCGACGCCGCCCAGGGACTCGCCCAGGGTGAACAGCCGGGCGCGGTTGCAGACCTCCACGGCCGCCTCCTCGCCGCCCGCGACGCGGAACGACACCATCCCGCCGAACGCCTTCATCTGCTTGGCGGCGATCTCGTGGCCGGGGTGCTCGGGGAGGCCCGGGTACAGGACGTGCGTCACGCGCGCGTGCCGGGACAGCATCTCCGTCACCCGGGTGGCGTTCTCGCTGTGCCGGTCCATGCGCACCGCGAGGGTCTTGATGCCGCGCAGCACCAGCCAGGCGTCGAAGGGGCCCGCGACGGCGCCCATCGCGTTCTGGTGGTAGGCCAGCTCCTCGCCGAGCGCCGCGTCACCGACGACGAGCGCGCCGCCGACGACGTCCGAGTGGCCGCCCATGTACTTGGTCATGGAGTGCACGACGACGTCCGCGCCGAGCGCCAGCGGCTGCTGGAGGTAGGGGCTGGCGAAGGTGTTGTCGACGACCAGGCGCACGCCGGCCTCGCGGGCGATCTGCGCGAGCACCGCGATGTCGGTGATGCCGAGCAGCGGGTTGGAGGGGGTCTCCACCCAGATCGCCTTGGTGCGGTCGGTCAGCGCGGCCCGCACCGACTCCGGGTCGGAGGTGTCGGCCACCGACCAGTCAACGCCCCAGCGCGAGACGACCTTGTCAAAGAGGCGGAACGTGCCGCCGTACGCGTCATTGGGGATGACGACGTGGTCACCGGGGCCGAGCAGCGTACGGAGCAGGCAGTCCTCGGCCGCCAGTCCCGACGCGAAGGCGAGCCCGCGGCTGCCGCCCTCCAGCGCGGCCAGGTTCTCCTCCAGGGCGGTCCGCGTCGGGTTCGCGCTGCGGCTGTACTCATAGCCGCCGCGCAGCCCGCCCACGCCGTCCTGCTTGTAGGTCGAGACCTGGTAGATGGGCGGGACGACGGCACCGGTGAGGGGGTCGGCGGTGTTGCCGGCGTGGATCGCCACGGTCTCGAAATTCTGCCTGCTGTGCCTGCTGTACGAGTCACTCATGCGGCCTGAGCGTAGTGCGCCGCGGGGGCCTTCCGCCCGAGTCGGTCCGGGTACGTCCCCACAGGTTGGCCAATTGTCGGACCCGTCTGGTTCGCTTGGTCCATGGAGATTCTCTGGGTCCTGATGGCAGTGATCATGATCGGCGCGGTCCTCGGACCCGTCCTGCTGCGCGGGCGCGGTGGAATCCGGCAGGTCGCCCCGGGCTCGCCGGACGCCGCGGACCCGGCGGACTACGGCTTCCTGCGCCAGGAGGAGCTGGACATCCGCATGCCGGGCCCGGACGCCGACCTCCTCGAAGTGCTCGACCTGGTCCAGCGCACGCAGGAGTGGAAGGCGGCCTCGCAGCTCCTCGCGGGCACGGAGACGCACGGCGAGCAGCGCTGGCAGCGCGTGCAGGCCTTCGCGGGCGCGGCCTCCCTCGAACTCAAGCAGCGGCCCGGCGGGGTGGGTGACAGCCCCGGCGGGCAGTGGCTGCGCGTCTGGCGGGCGGAGGCGCCCAAGGACGCGGGCGGCGCCGCCGTGCACGCGGAGTTCCTGGTCCAGCAGGCGTGGCGCACCTCCACGCAGGGGACCGACGAGTTCCGGATCATCCTGGAGGAGGCGAAGGAGGCGTGCGCGCAGGCCGCGCTGCTGGCCCCCAGCGACCCCATTCCGTACATCGTCGAGCTGTCCATCGCCCGTGGCCTCGCGTACCCCCGCGAGGAGTTCGAGCAGCTGTGGCTGAAGATCCTGGACCGCGCGCCCGCGCACATGGGGGCGCACCTGGCGGCGCTGCACTACTGGTGCGAGAAGTGGCACGGCTCCCGCGACCTCGCCCAGAGCTTCGCGGAGGCGGCCGCGTCCCGCGCGCCCAGAGCCTCCCTGCTCGCGGCGTTGCCCCTCTTCGCGGTGTACGAACACCTCCCCGAAGTCAACCTCGTCCGCGGGTTCTACGAGAGCGAGGTCGTCTCCAAGGCCATCGAGGGCGCCCTCTTCGCGGTGCACGCGGCGCGCCCGGACGACCCGATGCTGGCGCACGTCCGCCACCTCCTGGTCTTCTTCCTGGTCCGCTGCGAGCGCTGGGGCGAGGCCATGAGCCAGCTGGTCCACGTGGACGGCCACGTCGGCGCCCTCCCCTGGACCCTCTCCGCCGACCCGGCGTCGGACTACGCGATCTACCGCGCCCTGGCCGTCGCGGGGTACGAGGCGAACGGCGGCAGCCCGGCGACCCTGCCCCACTGAGGCCGCCGGGCCCCGGAATGCGGGCCCGCTCGGCGGCGTTGTGCCGAAGCCGCGCCTTTCGCGGTCACGCACCCCCTGTTTCCACGGTCAGCACGAGGAGAGCCACCACATGATCTTCGGCCGCACGCCCGAGCTCCCCACCCCGGAGCAGGCACTCAAGGGCCGGGCGACCCCGGAATTCGAGGTCCCCTCCCGCCACACCGTCCTCGGCAACCCCCTCCTCGGCCCCTACCCCGAGGGTCTGCGGATCGCGGACTTCGGCCTCGGCTGCTTCTGGGGCGCGGAGCGCAAGTTCTGGCAGACGGAGGGCGTCTGGACGACGTACGTCGGCTACCAGGGCGGCTACACGGAGAACCCCTCCTACGAGGAGGTGTGCTCCGGCCTCACGGGCCACGCGGAGGTGGTCCGCGTGGTCTTCGACCCCGAGCGCGTCTCGTACGAGTCCCTCCTGAAGGTCTTCTGGGAGTCCCACAACCCCACGCAGGGCTTCCGCCAGGGCAACGACGTGGGCACGCAGTACCGCTCGGCGATCTACACGCACTCCCCCGAGCAGGAAGCGGCGGCGGAGGCGTCCCGCGAGGCCTACCAGCAGGTGCTCACCGCCGCGAACCACGGCGAGATCACCACGACGATCCTGCCCGCGGCCCCCCGCCCCCTCTGGCCGGCGGAGCCGTACCACCAGCAGTATCTGGACAAGAACCCCGACGGCTACTGCGGCATCGGCGGCACGGGCGTAGAACTGGAAAGCCCCTCGGAAACGAACTGGGGCCGAGCCTGCCCGACGGGCATCGCGCCGGCGCCGGAGGCGGGCGAGTAGCCCGGCCTTCCCCGCTTATCGTGGGGGCATGGGGCTGAATGACGTGGGCAGGGCGGAAGTGCTGCGGGCGGTCGAGGAGTTCGGGCGACTCGGCCGCAGTGCGTTCCTCGGGCGGTACGGCTTCAAGGCGTCCCGCAGCTACTTCCTCGTGGTCGACGGTCAGTACTACGACTCGAAGGCCATCGTCGGGGCCGCCCACGGCTATCTCCCGGGGCGGGCCCCGCTGTTGGCCTCGGAGTTCTCCGGCGGTCGTGACCACGCGGTGAAGCGGCTCGGCGTGCTGGGGTTCCAGGTGGTGTCCCAGGAGGCGGTCACCGATGCCGCCCCCGGCGATCTCATCGGCCGCATCGCCGGACTGCGTGTCGCCCACGGCCCGAGCGGCCCCCTCCTCTACCAGCCGATCACCCTGCTGTGGGCGATAGGGCGGGCCTTCCGCGGCCGATCGCGGACCCTGCCCTGGAGCGAGACGAACGCTTCTCTGCGTGACCTGCTGGAGCGCTTCGGCGCGCGCGGCGAACGCCTCCGCCCGGACTACCCCGTGCTCGCTCTGTACCACGCGGGACTGTGGACGCTCGACGGTCACGAGGGGGCCGTGCCGTCCGCGCACGGCGACGCCGTGCCCCGTCGCTGGTTCGCCGCGCAGCAGCCGGTCGGAGGGCTGGCAAGGCCGGTCCATGAGTTGATGCGTGCCTCGGGCCCGGCGCGCGTCACGATGATCCAGGAGATCGTCGACCGTTTCTTCGACGGCCTCGACGAGATTCCGCTGCTCACCGCAGTCGGTCTGTACGACGAGTCGGTGGCCGACGATCCTGACCTGACACCCGACGGCGCCTCCGCCCCGCCCCCGGCAGCCGATCCGGTCACCCTGGCCGCCCAGTACGAACGACTGTGCACGCTCGTGGAACGCCGGGAGGAGTCGGGACGCGGCCGACGGCGCGAGAGCGTGGCCCACGACCCCATCCGTTCCGGATCGGCCAGGCGGGCAGTCCTCCTGCGCAGTGAGGGGGCATGCGAGAACCCCGCCTGCCGGGGGCAACCCGACGACGTGACCGACGCCGGCGACCCGATACTGGAGGTCGACCACATCGTGCAGATCGCACATGAGGGCCGCGACCATCCGAGCCAGATGATCGCCCTCTGTCCGAATTGCCACGCCGTCAAGACCCGAGGCAGCACGCGGCACGCGTTGCGCCCGGTCCTCCTCGACGTGGTGCGTGAGCGTCATCACCGGGCCCGGTCGCGCAGCGGCCTGGCGTCGGCACGCGACGCTGTCTAGGACCGGTGGTCGCCGGGTGCGCGCACAGGGCCGTCCACCGCGCGATAGGCGGTCAGATCGCCGCGCGCCTTGTGGACGTCCGGGTGGTCGTCGCCCAGCGCCGCGATCAGGTCCGGAAGGCAGGCGTCGAGCGCCTCGGCCGCCGCCGCGTGATCACCGGATGCGGCCAGGAACTTCGCCATGGCGCAGCGGGTCTCGAGTGTGTTCGTGTGGTCCTTGCCCAGGGATGCCTCTTCCGCGGCGAGGATCTCCCTGGCCTGGTGAAGCGCCTCCACGGGGTCTCCCATGTCGCAGGTGAGGTCGGCGATCACCCCACGAGTGGCCAGCGTGTTCATCGCCGTCGGCCCCAGGCTCCGCTCGCGGACGGCGAGGATGCGGCGGAACTCCGCGAGCGCGCCCGGCAGGTCACCGCCGCGCCGCAGACAGGAGGCGAGGTTGTGCCTGATGACCTGCAGATACTCGTCGTCCGCGGGAAGTCGCGCCTCGCACTCGGCCAGGAGTGCGCGGAACGACTCCTGTGCCTCGGCGTGCTGTCCGGCCAGCATCCGGTAGAACGCGATCTGATGTCGCAACGTCACCTTGTCGGCGAGAGGTGCGTCCTGCTCCTGTGAGCCGTGGTCCGGTCCGGTCTGTGACGCTTCCAGCGCCTCGGTCAGCAGGGCGATCGCTGCGGTCCGTTCGCCTCGGTCGGCCAGCGCGCTCGCCCGTGAGTACACGTCGTCCACGGTCCCCGACTCCACTGCCGTGTGGAACGCCGTCCGTACGCGCCAGAACGCCGCGTTCGCGACCTGCCGCGCCTGTGAGGCGTCCGCCATCGCGATGAGCCGCGTCCAGACCTCGCGCGGCACGGGGTCGTGTTCCGGCTGGTCGATGAGGTAGTCGAACGCGAGGAACCGAGGCTCCTCATCGTTCGGCCCCGCCGGGATCAGCAGGCTGCTCGCTCCGTGTACGGGTGTCAGTGCCCACTGCCACGCCTCTTCCAACGGCTCCGGCCGCAACCTGTGTCCGCCGCGGGAGCTCAGGTAGTGGTCGTGCAGTTCTTCCAGGATCTCGCGTGAGACGGGCTGGTCCAGGCCGGTGCGGCGGCAGTCGACAGCGGCGGCCACCAGCGCGGCCGCCCTCGGATGCGTGCCGGGGCTCCACGCCAGGCGCCAGTCGCGCAGCAGCTCCGGTCCCGCGGTCAGTACCTCGGCGAGCCCGAAGTGTTCCGTCTGCCGCAACGCTCCCGCGATCCTCGGGTCGTCCGCGTGCTCCTCGGCCGCCCGCAGTTCCTCCGGGGACCATAGCCTGTCCATGAACACCAGGCGTGCGGCCTGCAGGATTCCCCGGCCCTCCCGGAGTGCGGCCCGCTCCTCGTCACCGGCCAACCGGGACTCCCGTGCGCTGAACCGGTCGTACTCAGCGGTACGCATGGTGGCCAGCACCACCGTGCCCTCGCCGGTCAGCCGGGCCACCGTCGTGGACGTCAGGCCGCCCGGCCCGAGGAAGCGTTCGAAGTCGTCCAGCCAGAGGACCGAGGGGCCGCCGCGTGACAGGAGCGTCACCAGCGCGGGAAGCACGTCCCTGCCCGCGGGAGCGGCCAGCCGGTGGTCCGGGAGCACCGCGCGCATGGCCTCGTACGCCGCTCGCGACTTGCCCGCAGTGGACTCCCCGACCACCACGACGCACGACGTGGTGCGCAGGGCCTCCCGGAGTGCCCGGTCCACCGTGCGCGGGACGTACGGCGGCAACGCGCCCGCGACCGGTGACTCCTCGTCCTGCCGCGCCGGGTGCACCCCCAGCCGGACGGCGTCATGGGCCTCCCTGGCCCTGGGCAACCCACCTCCGCGACCGGCCACGGAGGTGCTTCCGTCGATGCTCTGCCGTGCTTCGGTCTGCCGGTCGAGCCACCGTTTGACCCGGTCCGCCCAGACCGCGGTCACGGCGGTCACGCCGCCGCCGATCACCGCCGCCCAGGAGGCCGGCAGCCACAGTCCCGCGATGAGCGCACCCCCGACTCCGAGCGCACCGCACAGCGCCAACGCGGACCAGGCACCCAGGTGTTGCCACGCGTGTCGTCTCACGAGGTGAGGGTGGTACCGGCGTCGGCCATCGCGCAACCCGAACCGTCCGGCCCCTCTGCCCTCAGCGAATCTGCCCCCAGCCGATATCGCCGCCCCCCGCCGCCCCGTCGGGCAACAGTGAGGGCAGTGCCGCGGCGTTCGGAGTCGCGGGTTCCTGAGGAGGTTTCATGTCCGTGTTCGGTGGGTCCGTGCTCGGTAATGGTGGGGAGGCGCGGCCTCGGGGGGAGGACGGGGACACCGCTCCGTCGCGCTTCGACGATCACCTCGCCGCCCAACTGCTCAACCAGCGCATCGTGTTCCTCGGCACCCAGGTCGACGACGTGTCGGCCAACCGCGTCTGCGCGCAGATGCTGCTCCTGTCGGCCGAGGACCCCAAGACCGACATCAGCCTCTACATCAACAGCCCCGGCGGCTCGGTGAGCGCCGGGCTCGCCATCTACGACACCATGCGGCTGATCCCGAACGACGTGGCCACGCTGGCCATGGGGTTCGCCGCCAGCATGGGCCAGTTCCTGCTCTGTGTCGGCACCCCGGGCAAGCGGTTCGCGCTGCCCAACGCGCGGATCATGATGCACCAGCCGTCGGCCGGCATCGGCGGCACCACCGCAGACATCGCCATCCAGGCGGAGAACCTGGAGTTCACGAAGAAGGCCATCGAGCGGATCACCGCCGAGCACACCGGCCAGAGCGAGGAGGACATCTCGCGGGACGGCGACCGCGACCGGTGGTTCACGGCCGAGCAGGCCAAGGAGTACGGGATGGTCGACCACGTGGTCCGGTCCCTCGACGACGTGCGGCCCGCCGGGTCGAAGCGGCGCATCGGCCTGGGTGTCTGAGGGAGAGGGAGACAGCGCATGAGCCAGTACACGATCCCCACCGTCGTCGAGCGCACCCCGCAGGGCGAACGCTCCTACGACGTCTACAGCCGGCTGCTCGCCGAGCGGATCATCTTCCTCGGCACGGAGATCGACGACGGCGTCGCCAACGTCGTCATCGCGCAACTCCTCCACCTGGAGTCGTCCGCCCCGGACCGCGAGGTCGCCGTCTACATCAACTCGCCGGGCGGTTCCTTCACCTCGCTCATGGCCATCTACGACACCATGAGCTTCATCTCGGCGCCCATCTCCACCTTTTGCGTGGGCCAGGCGGCGTCCACGGCCGCCGTGCTGCTGGCCGGCGGCGACCCGGGGCGGCGGTTCGTGCTCGACCACGCGCGCGTGCTGCTCGGGCAGCCCGCGAGCCGGGGGCAGCAGGGCACCGTCTCCGACCTCCAGTTGCAGGCCAAGGAGATGCTGCGCATCCGCTCGCAGGTGGAGGAGGTCCTCGCGCGGCACACGCACCACGACGTCGCCACGCTCCGGGCCGACATGGACCGCGACAAGTTCTTCACCGCGCGGGAGGCCGTCGCGTACGGGCTCGCCGACCAGGTGCTCAGCAAGCGGGCCCTGCCCGTCGCCGCCTGAGCCGCGCGGCGGGGGCGTCAGGCGTCAGGCCGCCAGGCGGACCTGGCCCTGGTACGGAGCCCCGGCGGGCCGCGCACGCGGGGAGGCGGCCAGCCGGCTCTGGGCCAGGGACAGCACATCGGTCAGCCGCAGGCCGAGCGCGTGGGCCGCGGCCGCGAGGACCTCGGAGGAGGCCTCCTTGCGGCCGCGCTCCAGCTCGGAGAGGTACGGCATGGAGATGCGGGCGGCGTCGGCCACATCCTTGAGGGTGCGTTCCTGGGCGAGGCGCTCGCGGCGCAGGACGTCCCCCACGACATCCCTCCAGAGGGGTTCCCTGGCGGCGGGGGGACCGGCCGCGGGGGGACCGGCCGCGGGGGCTCCGGTATTCCCGCCCCGCGCGGCAGGCCCCGCCGTGACCGGGCGCAACGGGATCACCCGGGCCCCGCCCGGCCCCCGGCGGCCCGGCCCGGCCGCCCCGCTCGCCCCACCGCCGGTCCCACCGGCCCCACCGGTCCCGCCGGTCCCGCCCCGCACTCGGCTGCTCGCTTCGCTGCTCACCGTTCCACCCTAGGAGCCGATCCGCCGGCCGGGCAGCGCGAGGCGTTCCGCCGGGCGCGAAACCGACGGGCCGCTACCGCGTGGCCGACCCCACCGACGAGGCGTCCCGCCCCCAGCTCGCCAGCAGCCGCAGCGCCTGCGCGGACGCCGAGTCCGGCTCCGCGTGGTACATGATCATCGACTGGTCGCAGTCGTCCGGCAGCCGCAGCGTCTCGAACGACAGGGTCAGCTCGCCCACCAGCGGGTGGCGCATGCGCTTGACGCCGTGCCCCTTCTCCCGCACGTCGTGGGTGGCCCACAGGTTCCTGAACTCCTCGCTCTTGACGGAGAGTTCACCGACGAGCGCCGAGAGCCGGGGGTCGTTGGGGTAGCAGCCCGCGTCCATGCGGAGGTAGCCGACGATGTCGGACGCCTTCTGCTCCCAGTCGACGAAGAACTCGCGCGAGCGCTCGTCGAGGAAGCAGATCCGCGCCCAGTTGCGGTGCTCGGGCGCCAGCTCGCTCCAGTCCCCGAAGAGGGCCGCCGCCGGCGCGTTCCACCCGAGGATGTCCGAGCGGCGCCCGACGACGTACGCCGGGACACCGGCCACGGAGTCCAGGAGCTGCTGGAGCGCGGGCCGCATGTGCTGCGGGCGCGCGGCACGCTTCTTCTTCACCGTCTTCGGCTTCGCGAGCCGCGTGAGATGGGCCTGCTCGGCGTCGGTGAGGCGCAGGGCGCGGGCGATGGCGTCGAGCACCTCGGCCGAGACGTTGCGGCCGTTGCCCTGCTCCAGGCGCGTGTAGTACGCGACGGAGACCCCGGCGAGCTGCGCGAGCTCCTCGCGGCGCAGGCCCGGCACCCGGCGGTGCCTGCCGTACTCCGGGAGGCCGACGTCCGCGGGCCGCAGCCGGGCCCTGCGGGTGCGCAGGAACTCGCTGAGCTCGGCCCGGCCGTCCAGCGGTGCGGCATCGGCCCCGCGAGGGTGCCCGGCAGGCGTCTCGTGCGTGTCGTCCATGCTTCCAGTATCCCGGCTCGTACGCCGATGAGACTGTCCCCGCCAGTGGTAGGACCGCTGGTCGTAGGCGGAACGGGTGTCTGGGTGGCCGCCGCGGCGGCTGGCAGCCTCGAAGGCATGACTCAGCAGATCACCACCGTTTCCGCCTACGCCGCTCCCACCGCCAACGCGCCCCTGGAGCGGACCACCGTGCCGCGCCGCGCCGTCGGCGAGTTCGACGTGCTGATCGACATCAAGTACGCCGGGATCTGCCACTCCGACATCCACCAGGCCCGTGACGGCTGGGGCGAGGGCATCTTCCCGATGGTGCCGGGCCATGAGATCGCCGGTGTCGTGGCCGAGGTCGGCCCCGGAGTGACCAAGTTCGCCGTCGGCGACCGCGTGGGCGTCGGCTGCATGGTCGACTCCTGCCGCCAGTGCGACAACTGCAAGGCCGGCCTGGAGCAGTACTGCGTGCGGGGCAACGTCCCGACGTACAACGGCCTCGACCACGGCGGCGAGCCGACGTACGGCGGCTACTCCACGCACATCGTCGTCGACGAGGCGTTCACCGTCGGCATCCCCGAGGGGATCTCGCTGGACGTCGCCGCGCCGCTGCTCTGCGCGGGCATCACCACGTACTCGCCGCTCAAGCGCTTCCAGGCGGGCCCCGGCAAGAAGGTCGCCGTGGTGGGCCTCGGCGGGCTCGGCCACATGGCCGTCAAGATCGCGCACGCGCTCGGTGCCGAGGTGACCGTCCTGTCGCAGTCCCTGCGCAAGAAGGACGACGGCCTGCGGCTCGGCGCTGACCACTACTACGCGACCAGCGACGACGCCACGTTCGAGCAGCTCGCGGGCTCCTTCGACATGATCCTCTCCACGGTGTCGGCGCCGCTGCCGCTGGACAAGTACCTGGGCCTGCTGCGCTCCGAGGGCGCCTTCGTCAACGTCGGCGCCCCCGAGGAGCCGGTCTCGCTGAACCTCTTCTCCGTGATCGGCGGCGGCAAGACCCTCGCGGGCTCCATGATCGGCGGTATCGCCGAGACCCAGGAGATGCTGGACTTCTGCGCCGAGCACGGCCTCGGCTCCGAGATCGAGCTGATCCGCGCCGAGCAGGTCAACGAGGCGTACGAGCGGGTCCTCGCCAGCGATGTGCGCTACCGCTTCGTGATCGACGCCGCCACGATCTGATCCCGCCACCCGCGCCCCGCGCCCCGCGGGGCGCGGGTGGCTTGAACGCGTCTCGGTCGCCGGTCCTGGTCCGCATGGCTCCGCGGACCGGTACCGGCGACCGATGCGTCGTCCGGTCCGCCGGACATAGCGTCGTTCCCGTCAGTCCAGGCGGACAAGGAGAGCGCACGATGACCATCTCGCTGAACCACACCATCGTCGCGGCGACGGACAAGAAGGCGTCGGCGCGGTTCCTCGCGGACATCCTGGGGCTCGACGTGAGCCCCGAGTACGGCCCGTTCATCCCGGTGGAGATCCCGAACGGCGTCACGCTCGACTTCTACGAGGGCGTCGACGGGCCGCTCGTGCCGCAGCACTACGCGTTCCTGGTCTCCGAGGACGAGTTCGACGCGATCTTCGGGCGCATCAAGGACCGGGAGCTGCCCTACTGGGCGGACCCGCACCACCACCGCCCGGACGAGATCAACACGAACGACGGCGGCCGGGGCGTGTACTGGGAGGACCCCGACGGCCACAACCTGGAGATCCTCACCCGGCCCTACGGCAGCGGCGCCTGAGCCGGGCCGTGCCGCTCAGGCGCCCGGCCGGAGGTCGGCGACGACGCGGAACCGCTCCAGGACCAGCTCGGTCCCGTCGTCGACGGTGAACGCGGGGTCGCCGAGGGCCTCGCGCATCTCGGCGCTGTGCCAGTACGCCTCGTGTCCGGCCCGCCACTCGGCGACGGTGGTGAACCCCTCGCCCTCGTCCACGGCGTGGGCGAGGTCCACGTCGGCCAGCCGCGCGACCCGCACCCCGGTGATCTCGATGACGGCCACGGACCGCTCGTCGGAGTCCACGACGACGGCGCGCTCACCGGCCGTCGGCAGGGGCTCGCCCTCGTGCTCGTAGTCGGCGAGCAGGCCCGTGGTCGAGGTCTTGGACCCGTCAAGGACGGCCGCCACGAGCCGGTCGCGCAGCGGCCCGGGGAAGGCGAACTCCGCCTTGGGCAGGCAGGCGTGGTCGTACGGCGGGGGCGGCGTCGTGGTCATGGCGCCACCCTACGCACGGTCGCCCCCCGGCGGCGTGGAGATCGCGCCGCTCGTCGTGGACTGGGGGATCGGTGACGGCGAGGTGCGCGCCATGGCCACGGACGTGGCGCGACGCGGCGCCGAGGGGTACTGGCGATACGTGATCGACAGTCCCTTCGGCGCCGCGTCGGCGGGTTCCTCGGGTCAGGTCAGACGGCGGAGCCGGCCTTCCACTGCGCCCAGTCCATGTTCCAGCCGTTGAGGCCGTTGTCCGGGGCGATGGTCTTGTCGCCGGTGTTGCGGACGTCGACGACGTCACCGGTGATGGTGTTCTCGAAGAACCAGGAGCCCGGGGTGCTCTTGTCGTCGGCGCCCTTGGCGTCCTGGAGGCCGATGCAGCCGTGGCTGGTGTTGGCGTTGCCGAAGATCGAGGGCGAGCCCCAGTAGTTGCCGTGGATGAAGGTGCCCGAGCTCGACAGGCGCATGGCGTGCGGTACGTCCTTGATGTCGTACTCGCCCTTGCCGTCGCCGTCCTTGAAGCCGACGGTGGCACCGTCCATGCGGGTCTCCTTGAACTTCTCGGAGATCACCATCTTGCCGTTGTACGTCTTGTTCTCGGGCGAACCGGCGGAGATCGGGATGGTCTTGACGACCTTGCCGTCCCGGGTGA
This sequence comes from Streptomyces sp. NPDC050703, assembly GCF_040654435.1. NCBI lineage: Bacteria > Bacillati > Actinomycetota > Actinomycetes > Kitasatosporales > Streptomycetaceae > Streptomyces > Streptomyces sp. NPDC050703. Next base: position 51,955 of record NZ_JBFAHX010000030.1, on the reverse strand, counting down.
CCTTCATCGTCTTGCTCTTGGCGTCGACGATGGAGACCTGGTTGCGTCCGATCTTGAACTGGACGGTCTTCTGCTGCACGCCGTAGACACCGTCGGCGCCCTCGACGCCGTCGAGGGCCAGCTTCAGGGTGACCGTGGAGCCGCCCTTCCAGTAGTCCTCGGGGCGGAAGTCCAGGCGGTTGTTGCCGAACCAGTGGCCGACGATCTCCTGGCCGCTGTCGGACGACACCTTGATGGCGGACTGCACGGCCTTCTTGTCGGTGATGCCCTTGTCGAAGTTGATCGACACGGGCATGCCGACGCCGACCGTGGAGCCGTCCTCGGGCGTGAAGTTCCCGATGAAGCTGTTGGCCTGCGACACGGTCGTGAACGTCGAGTTCTCGTGCGCCTTGCGGCCCTCGGAGTCCGTGGCCGTCGCCGAGATCTTGTACTTCGTGGCGCGTTCGAGCTGCTTGCCGGGCTTCCAGCTCTTCTTGTCGGCGGATATCCGACCGGCCACGGCGGTGCCGTCGGCGGTCTCCATGGTCACGTCGGTCAGGGTGCCCTTGCTGACGGTGACCGCCGCCGCGCTGTTGATGCTCGCGTTGTCGGAGCCGTTCTTCGGCGCGATCTTGATCTGGGCGACCGACGTCTTCTTGGCGGCGGCCTCGTCGACCTGGTTCTGCGACTCCTTGCCACCGGAGGCCTTGTCGCCGCCGTCGTCGCTGCACGCCGAGAGCACGAGCACGCCGCCCACGAGAGCGGACACGGCCGCGAGGCCCTTGCGTCCGCGTCCCGTCGTCCGGCGCCTACTGTCCGTCATCACACACATCTCCATAGTTGCCGAATCCCGAACAAACCCGAGAGTCCCCGTAGACCCGCTAACGTCCTGCCCGGTTCGTCCCGTTCCACTACCGCGCGGAATGTGGGGAACACCACGTTCCGAGTGCTGGACCGGATCTCCGCCCCTCCTGCGCCCACTGTGCACCCGGAGGCGGCCGACGGGTCAACCGCCCACTGTGCACGACGGACGCCGACAGGGACGACGGAACCCCGGACAGCGGTTGCTGTCCGGGGTCCCCGATTCCGGCTGCCTCAATCCGGCGTCCGCCGTCAGATCAGTTCGTCGTCCTCGTCGTCGGCACCGTCCACGTCGTCGTCGGCACCGTCGTCGTCGTGCTCCCAGTCCGGCGCGTCGGGGTCGTAGTCGATCGTCTCGCTGCTCCAGGACGCCTGGGTGAGTTCGACGCCGGGGACCTGGCTGACCAGGTCGAACGGGTCCACCAGGTAGGCGAGCGCCTCGGCGGCGTCGTCCCTGACCGCGGCCTCGGCGTGGGCCCTCTCCTCCGCCGGCATCTGCTCGTCGTCCGCGATGCGGCCGAGCGCGGCGCCGGTCAGCTTCCCGGTGTCGTCGACCTCGACCACCATTTCGACGCGCAGCCGCACAAACCGTGATGTCTCGTCTCCAGTCATACGAGGGAGCGTACGGCCCGCCTCCCCCGCGGCTTTCCCACGACCCGCGCCTTTCATTACCATCGCCCCACACGGCCAATTCGCCAGCGCCACAAGGGGGATCCGATTCCGTGTCCGCACGCCGATCGTTGCTGACCGCCACCGCCGCCGGAGCCCTTCTCGGCGCCCTGTGGTTCGTCCCCTCCGCGAACGCGACGTCGCCCGCGCCCCCTTCCTCGCCTCCCGCCTCGGCCGCCTCCGCCGCCTCCGCCTCGGCCGCCGCCACGGGGGCCGCCGGCCAGGACCGGCACGCCGACCAGGTGTCGGCCGCCGGCCCCGAGGCCCACGGAGGCACCGCCCGCCTGGCCGACACGGGCGGTTTCGACACGACCCCGTACGTCATCGGCGGGACGGCGTTCCTGGGCCTCGGCGCCGGTTTCGTGGCGTTCTCGGCGCGCAGGGAGCGGACGGGCGGGGACGTCAGGCCAGCGGCCCCGTAACCCCTTCGACCGCCGCCACCAGGGCGCCCGAGCGGACGAACGCGTCCGCCCCCGCCAGGTCGGGCGCCAGGTAGCGGTCCGGCCCCGGGCCTTCCACGCCCGCCTTGCGGAGCGCCGCGACGACCTCGCGGGTCGCGGGCGCGGGCGTCAGGTCCTCACGGAGTTCGACGGCGCGCGTGGCCGCGTACAGCTCGATCGCGAGGACGCGGGTCAGGTTGTCCACCGCCGTGCGCAGCTTGCGGGCGGCGGACCAGCCCATGGACACGTGGTCCTCCTGCATCGCGGAGGACGGGATGGAGTCGGCCGACGCCGGGACCGCGAGCCGCTTCAACTCGCTGACCAGGGCCGCCTGCGTGTACTGGGCGATCATCAGGCCGGAGTCGACGCCCGCGTCGTCCGCGAGGAACGGCGGAAGGCCGTGCGAGCGGTTCTTGTCGAGGAGCCGGTCGGTGCGGCGCTCGGCGATCGAGCCGAGGTCGGCGGCGGCGATGGCGAGGAAGTCCAGGACGTAGGCGACCGGGGCGCCGTGGAAGTTGCCGTTGGACTCGACGCGGCCCCCGGGCAGGACGACGGGGTTGTCGACGGCGGCGGCCAGCTCCCGCTCGGCGACGAGCCCGGCGTGCGCCATGGTGTCCCGGCCCGCGCCCGCGACCTGCGGCGCGCACCGCACGGAGTAGGCGTCCTGGACGCGCGGCGCGTCGTCCTGGTGGTGGCCGGTGAGCCCGGAACCGGCGAGCACCTTGAGCATGTTGGCGGCGGACACGCCCTGGCCCGGGTGCGGCCTGATGGCGTGCAGCTCGGGTGCGAGGACCTTGTCCGTGCCGAGCAGGGCCTCCAGTGTCAGGGCGGCCGTGATGTCCGCGGACTTGTAGAGGGTGCCGAGGTCGGCGAGGGCCATGATCAGCATGCCGAGCATGCCGTCGGTGCCGTTGAGGAGGGCGAGGCCCTCCTTCTCCCGCAGCTCGACGGGGGTGATGCCGTGCGCGGCGAGCAGTTCGCCCGCGGGCTTCACCTCGCCGTCGGGTCCCTCGGCGTCGCCCTCGCCCATCAGCGCGAGCGCGCAGTGGCTGAGCGGCGCGAGGTCGCCGGAGCAGCCCAGCGAGCCGTACTCGTGCACGACGGGCGTGATCCCGGCGTTCAGTACGTCCGCCATGGTCCGCGCGACCTCGGGCCGCACGCCCGTGTGGCCCGAGCAGACCGTCTTCAGGCGCAGGAACATCAGCGCGCGCACCACCTCGCGCTCCACCCGCGGGCCCATGCCTGCGGCGTGCGAGCGGACGATGTTGCGCTGGAGCTGCGCCCGCAGCTCGGGGCCGATGTGGCGGCTGGCCAGGGCGCCGAAGCCGGTCGATACGCCGTAGACCGGGTCGGGCTTGGCGGCGAGCGCGTCGACGATCTCGCGCGAGGCGGCGAGGGCGGTCAGCGCCTCATCGGTCAGTTCGATCCGCGCGTTACCGCGCGCGACGGCGATGACGTCCGCCGCGGTCGTCCCGGACGTCCCAAGGGCCACGGTGCCCACACTGTGCATACTCATATTCAGCAGCGTACGGACTGAATCGCCAAGTGTCACGGGTGAGGCCGGGAGGGACCACTTACCGGCCGGGCCGGGCCGGCTCCGCCGCGCCCGAGCGCCCCGAGCGCCCCGAGCGCCCCGAGCACCCCGAGCAGGAACGCGTACGGCCCGGCGGGCGGCGCCGCCACCACCGCGTCGCGAAGAGCCGGAGGACCGCGAGGCCCCGCAGCACCGATCGCGGCCGGGGCACGTCCACCGCGCCCGGCGGCCGGAGGCACCGCTTCAGGAAGGCGGCTGCTCCCGGCCCCGGAACGTGCGCCGCTCCCCCGCGTCGACCGGTGCCGGCGGCGCGTCGGCGAGCCTGAGCACCGGGTCGTCATCCCCGGCGCCGCCCTCCCGGCCCGCGACCACCGGCTTCACCGCGTGCGCCGCCTTCGCTCGGTACTGCGCCGCGTCGGCGAGGCGGAAGAGGCGGCGCGCCGAGCGCACCGGCCCGATCGGGTCGCCGGTCGACGCGACCCCGCAGGCGACCCCGTCGCCGAGCTCCAACTCGGCCGCCCGCGCGCACAGTTCGTCGGCGACCCTGACCACCTCGTCGGCGGTCGGGCCCACGGAGAGCAGGCAGAACTCGTCGCCGCCGAGGCGCGCGGCCAGCGTGCCGGGGAGCATCGCGCCGCAGAGCGAGAGGACCGAGCCGAAGCGTTCGAGGAGGCGGTCGCCGACCGCGTGGCCCAGGGTGTCGTTGACGCGCTTGAGTCCGTTCACGTCACAGACGACCAGGCTGACCTCGGCCCCTTCGGCGCGGTGCCGCTCCACCGCCTCATCGAGGCGCAGATCGACGGCGCGGCGGTTGGCGAGCCCGGTCAGCGCGTCCGTGAAGGCCAGCCTGCGCGCCTCCTCAAGGCGCTCGGTCTGCGCGATGCCCGCGGCCACCACCGAGGCGAGGACGGTGGCGAAGTCCGCGTCCGCGCGGCCGAAGACCGGCGCCCCCAGCGGGCGCGCCACATACAGCTCGCCCCAGGCCCGCCCGTGCAGCACGACCGGCGCGACCACACAGCAGCCGCGGCCCCGCCTGCGCAGTGCGGTGACACGCTGATGGCAGTAGCCCGCGAAGCGGCCGTCCGCGGGGCCGCCGGCGGTCTCGACCCAGGCGTTGGGCTCGCCGCCGCCCGCCCAGCGCTCGTGCAGGAACTCGGCGATCTCCGGGAACTGGTGGACGGGGTACGCCTCGCACTCGGGGAACTCCTCCTCGCCCTCGCTCCGTTCGCCCGTGTTCACGAGCACCCGGAGCCTGCCCAGCTCGCGCTCCCACAGGGAGAGCGCGGCGAAGCTCCCGTCCAGCGCGCGGCAGGCGCCCGAGGCCGCCGCCCGCCAGGTCTCGCGCGGGGTCCGCGCGGCGGCCATCCCCTGCGCCAGCTCCACCACGGCTCGCAGCCGCACGTCCTCTCCCATCACCCTAGGCTAGGAGATTCACGGCAATGTGGAACTTCGAGACATATCGCGAGCCGCGGCCGACGGGCCCCGGGCCGCGGGGACCGGGCCCCGCGGGTCACTCCCCCGGCCACGTGGGCTTCCGCTTCTCGTTGAACGCCGCGACACCCTCCGCCCGGTCGCCCGAGAACGCCACCGTGCGCCATGCCGCGTCCTCCACCTCAAGGCCCGTGCGCAGGTCGAGGCCGTGCCCGAGGCGCAGGGCGCGCTTGGCGGCGCGCAGGCCCACGGGCGAGTTGGCGGCCATGCGGGCGCCGAGCGCGAGCGCCTCCGTACGCGCCCCGCCCTCCTCCGCGACCACGTCGACCAGGCCCAACTCCCGCGCCTCCGGCGCCTCGACCCGCCGCGCCGAGAAGATCAGCTCGGCGGCGCGGGCGGCGCCGACCCGGCGCGGCAGGAGCTGCGTGCCGCCGCCGCCCGGGATGACGCCGACGGACACCTCGGGCAGTCCGACGACCGTGGTCGGATCGGCGACGATCACGTCGCAGGAGAGCGCGAGCTCGAAGCCGCCGCCCAGCGCGAAGCCGTGCACGGCGGCGATCGTGGGCATGGGCAGGTCCAGTACGCCGGTGTAGGCGGCCCGCGCCGTGGGGCGCTGGCGCAGCAGCTCGGCGTCGCTGAAGGAGTTGCGCTCCTTGAGGTCGGCGCCGACGCAGAACGCCCGCTCGTGCGTGGACGTCACGACGACGACGCGGGCGTCCGCGTCGTCCGCCAGGGCCGTGCAGGCGGCGGCGATGGAGCGGGCCATCTCCGAGGAGACGGCGTTCATGGCCTTGGGGCGGTCCAGGACGAGCTCGACGACGTGGCCGTGCCGCCGGACCGCCACATGCTCCCCGTACCGCTGCTCGTCACCCATGACGCCTCCTGAACCTCCGGTTAACGGCCGTTACCGGAGGATCATGTCAGCCGCGCCCGCCCAGGGGGAAGGGAATCGGGCCACGGGAAGGGACCCGGGCCGGGGAAGGGGCCCGGGCCGCAGGAAGGGACTCCTCAGCCGCGCCGTGCGAGCCTCAGCCGCGCCGTGCGAGCAGCCACGGCTCGACCACGCCGAGACCGCGCACGGGCCGCTGCCACATGGGCTGGAGCGCGAAGCGGTACGAGGGCGGGTCCTCGCCCTCCTTCTCGGCGGCGGCCGCGGCCTCTGCCGCCTCCGCCTCGGAGGCGGGCGCGTCGCCCGACCGCTTCAGCTCCTCCGCGAACGCCCCGTCGACGAGAACCGCGTCCTTGGGCGCTATCGAGGTCAGGCGGCTCGCGAGGTTCACCGTCGTACCGAAGACGTCGCCCATGCGCGTGGTGACCGTGCCGAAGGCGATGCCGACGCGCAGCTCGGGCATGGTCTCGTCGTTCGCCATCGTCTCGATGAGCCGCAGGGCGATCTCGGCGGCCACGCCCGCGTCGTCGGCGGCGTACAGGACCTCGTCGCCGAGGGTCTTGATGAGCCGTCCGCCGTGCGCGGCGACGAGGTCGGCCGCCGTGGTCTCGAAGGCCTCGACCAGCTCGCCCAGCTCCTCCTCCTCCATGCGCCGCGTGAGGCGCGTGAAGCCGACGAGGTCGGCGAAGCCCACCGCGAGCCGCCGGTCGACCATCTCCTCGTCGTCGGCGGCCTGCACGACGCGCCCCGTGGCGGCGGCGAGCTGGCGGCGCCAGACGTAGACGAGGAACTCCTCCAGCTCCGGCAGGAGCAGCTCCACCAGGGGATACGTGACTTCCGTACGGGTCATGCCGGGCTCGGGCGGCTCCGTGAGCCCCTCAAGGAAGGAGTCGATCTGCCACTCCGCGAGCCGCGCGGTGGTCTGCCCCGTGGACCGGGCCACCTGCACCGCCATGGCCTCGCTGAGCAGCCCCGCCTCGACGAGGCCCGCGAGGCGGCGCAGGGCCAGCACGTCGGCCTCGGTCAGCGCCTTGGCCTGGCCGATGTCGGGGAAGCCCATGGCCCGCCAGAAGCGGGACGCGAGCTCCATCGAGACGCCCGCGCTGCGGGCGGCCTGGAAGGGGGTGTAGCGGCGGTCCGCGCCGAGGATGAGCCCTTCGAGCCGGAGGGCGAGGGGGTCCTTGGCGGACTCGCCTTCCTTGTTCTCGTCCTGCACCTCGGGAACGCCGGCCGCGCCGCCCGGCCCGTCGTCGGGGCCACGCTCTGCGCCCGCGCCGGAGCCCGTGTCGTCGACGGTCACGCCTGCTGCCCTTCCGATCTGCCGCGGTCAGGTATCGACCGGCGTCAACTTTACGGCAGGTGTGCCGCAGCTCACTCCCGACTCCCGTGACCCGTCCCCCCTCCCCGGGCGCGCCCGGGGCCCGGCCGCCCCCCGGCGCGCGCTGCCGCCGGTCACCCGGCGGGCCGCAGGTGGACGATGTCACCCGCCCCGACGGGCTGCTGCACGCCCTCCTCCGTGGCGAGGACGAGGCGCCCGTCGCCGTCGACCGCGACGGCCTCGCCGACGATCGAACGGTCGCCCGGCAGCTCCGCCCGCACCCGGCGGCCGAGCGTGGCGCAGCCCGCCGCGTACGCCTCCTGGAGCCGGGAGGCGGCGGGGTCGCCGCCCGCCGCGCGCCAGTCGCCGTACCACTGCTCCAGGGAGCGCAGCACGGCCCGCAGCAGCGGGTCGCGGTCCGTGGCCCGCGCCCCGGCGAGGGCGAGGGAACCGGCCGTCGGCACCGGCAGCTCGTCGGCACGCAGCGTGACGTTGAGGCCGACGCCGACGACCACGCCGCCGCCGGCCGCGCTCCCCGCCCGCTCGGCGAGGATGCCGCCGGCCTTGCGCTCCGCGTCACCCACGGTGACCAGGAGGTCGTTGGGCCACTTGAGTGCGGTGTCCACCCCGGCGGCCCGCGAGAGCCCCGTGGCGACGGCCACGCCGGTGAGCAGCGGCAGCCAGCCCCACCGCTCGACCGGCACCTCGGCCGGCTTGAGCAGCACGGAGAAGAAGAGGCCCGAGCGGGCGGGCGCCGACCACTTCCGGTCGAGGCGTCCGCGGGCCGCGCTCTGCTCCTCGGCGACGAGCACCGCTCCCTCGGGGAGGCCGTCGGCCCGCGCCGCGAGGTCGGTGTTGGTCGACCCGGTGGCGGTCACCACGTCCAGGGAGGTCCACAGACCTCCCTCGCGCACGAGCGCGCGCCGCAGGGATGCGGTGTTCAGGGGCGGGCGGTCGAGGTCGGACCAGCGGTTGTCTTGAGCATCTGGCGGCGTCATGCAAGCCACCCTAGGTGTGGTAAATGCCGCACTGCCGAACGGTATCCGCGCCGATACGCTACGGGTCAGTAGCCAGCCGTAAGCCGCCATACGCACCTTTGAGCAGGCAGGGAGCCGCATCCCTATGTCCGAGATCGACATCCACACGACCGCCGGCAAGCTCGCGGACCTGCAGCGCCGCATCGAGGAGGCGACGCACGCGGGGTCGGCCCGCGCGGTCGAGAAGCAGCACGCCAAGGGGAAGCTGACGGCGCGTGAGCGGGTCGGGCTGCTGCTCGACGAGGGCTCGTTCGTCGAGTTCGACGAGTTCGCGCAGCACCGCTCGACCCAGTTCGGCCTGGAGAAGAACCGGCCCTACGGCGATGGCGTCGTGACCGGTTACGGCACCGTCGACGGCCGCCCCGTCGCGGTGTTCTCGCAGGACTTCACCGTCTTCGGCGGCGCGCTCGGCGAGGTGTTCGGGCAGAAGATCGTCAAGGTGATGGACTTCGCCCTGAAGACCGGCTGCCCGGTCATCGGCATCAACGACTCCGGCGGCGCCCGCATCCAGGAGGGCGTCATGGCCCTCGGCATGTACGGCGAGATCTTCCGCCGCAACACCCACGCGTCCGGCGTGATCCCGCAGATCAGCCTGGTCGTCGGCCCCTGCGCGGGCGGCGCGGTCTACTCGCCCGCCATCACCGACTTCACGGTCATGGTCGACCAGACCTCGCACATGTTCATCACCGGCCCGGACGTGATCAAGACGGTCACCGGTGAGGACGTCGGTTTCGAGGAGCTGGGCGGCGCCCGCACCCACAACGCGACGTCGGGCGTGGCGCACCACATGGCGGGCGACGAGAAGGACGCCATCGAGTACGTGAAGTCGCTCCTCTCCTACCTGCCCTCGAACAACCTCAGCGAGCCGCCCGCGTTCCCCGAGGAGGCCGACCTCGCCCTCACCGACGAGGACCGGGCCCTGGACACGCTGATCCCGGACAGCGCGAACCAGCCGTACGACATGCACACGGTGATCGAGCACGTCCTCGACGACACGGAGTTCTTCGAGACGCAGTCGCTCTTCGCGCCGAACATCATCACCGGCTTCGGCCGCGTGGAGGGCCACCCGGTGGGCATCGTCGCCAACCAGCCGATGCAGTTCGCCGGCTGCCTGGACATCGACGCCTCCGAGAAGGCCGCGCGCTTCGTGCGCACCTGCGACGCGTTCAACGTGCCGGTCGTCACCTTCGTGGACGTCCCCGGCTTCCTGCCGGGCGTCGAGCAGGAGCACACCGGCATCATCCGCCGCGGCGCGAAGCTGATCTTCGCCTACGCCGAGGCCACCGTCCCGCTCATCACCGTCATCACCCGCAAGGCCTTCGGCGGCGCGTACGACGTCATGGGCTCCAAGCACCTGGGCGCCGACCTGAACCTCGCCTGGCCGACCGCGCAGATCGCCGTCATGGGCGCGCAGGGCGCGGTCAACGTCCTGCACCGCCGCACCATCGCCGCGGCCGACGACCAGGAGGCGACCCGCGCGCGGCTCATCCAGGAGTACGAGGACGCCCTGCTCAACCCCTACACCGCGGCCGAGCGCGGCTACATCGACGCCGTGGTCATGCCGTCGGAGACCCGCTCCCACCTCGTGCGCGGCCTGCGTCAGCTGCGCACGAAGCGGGAATCCCTGCCTCCGAAGAAGCACGGCAACATCCCCCTGTAAGCCGCGATCCCCAAGGAGCCCTCGTGATCAAGGTCGTTCGGGGCAACCCGACCCCTGAGGAGCTGGCCGCCGCACTCGCGGTGGTCCAGGCGCGCGCCGCGGCGGTGGCGAACCAGCCGTCCGGCGCGCCCGTGCCGCCCGACTCCTGGGCCGACCCGGCGCGCGTCGCCAGGGACCGGCTCCCGGCGCCGGGCCCCACCGCGTGGGGCCGCACCTACTGGCCCTCGTAGCCCTTCGCCCTCCTCCCGGGCTGACCGGCCGGGAACCTGAGTACGCGTACTCAGGCGCCCCGGCCCGGCCGGGGCGCACCATCGACGTCATGCTGTGGTCCGACCCGGAGAACGACCCGCCTAAGGACATGCGGGACATGCAGGCGAAGATGCGCCGTGCGGGCTGCGTCCTCGCCCTCGCCATGGTGGTGGCGATGTTCGTGCTCGGCATCCGCTGAGCGGGAACTACCCTGACGGCATGAGTGATCAGCCCCGCCGTCTCGTCCTCGCCTCGCAGTCGCCCGCGCGCCTCGGTCTGCTGCGGCAGGCGGGCTTCGCCCCCGAGGTCATCGTCAGCGGCTTCGACGAGGACAAGGTGACCGCGCCGACGCCGGCCGAACTCGCCCTCGCCCTCGCCGAGGCCAAGGCGTCTGTGGTCGCCGCGCGGCCCGAGGCCAAGGGCGCCCTGGTCATCGGCTGCGACTCCGTCCTCGAACTGGACGGGCGGGCGCTCGGCAAGCCCGCCGACGCCGAGGAGGCGACCGCCCGCTGGAAGTCCATGCGCGGACGCGCGGGCGTCCTGCAGACGGGCCACTGCGTCCGCGACACGGCCGCGGGGACGTACGCCTCGGCGACGGCGTCGACCGTCGTCCGCTTCGGCGAGCCCTCCGACGAGGAGATCGCCGCGTACGTGGCGAGCGGCGAACCGCTGCACGTGGCGGGCGCGTTCACCCTGGACGGCCGCTCCGCCCCGTTCATCGACGGCATCGAGGGCGACCACGGCAACGTCATCGGCCTCTCACTGCCGCTGCTGCGCCGCCTGCTGGGTCAACTGGGCGTCAGCGTCACGCAGTTGTGGGCGCCGTAGCCCGGCCGGCCCTGTCGTAGGCCACCAGGGGCAGCACGATCAGGCCGAGCACGGCCATCATGAAGGCGAACGCGGGCCAGCCGACCAGGCCCACGCAGAAGGCGCCGAGCACCCCGTGGACGACGGCACAGGTGATGAGCAGCACCCGCCCGAAGCCGCCCGGCGCCCGGTCGCGGGCGGCGGCGCGGGCCAGGACGGACGCGCAGAGCGCGAGGTAGCCGCCGAAGACGGCGCCGGCGATCCACGTCGACACGGTCATCGCGTGCGGATCGAGTCCGGCGAGGGACATCTCCTGCTTGTCGACGACCATCCCGAGGAACCAGTTCAGGAGCACGATGCCGACCGCCTCCACGAGGAGGACGATCGCGCCCAACCAGGCCACCGGTCTGCGCGCCACGGCACCCCACCCCATTCCACGCTGCTGTTACCGCTGGTACGTCCGCTGCATCGCGCACGCTACTCACTGGTAGAGGGCGGGACAAGAGCCGCGTCGCGGGCAAAGAATCATTGGGCCATTCGTAGGGACTCCACAAAGAAAGCCCCTCTGCCGCAGCACTGGTTCACAGAGACCTTGACCACACCCGCGGGCTACGCTTCCGGCAAGTACCCCTGGCTACCGTGGTAGGACAAGGGTTTTCGCGGACCGAGCGGGCGGCGCATCACACTCCGTGTGGGCAAGCTCACCCTTGGGGACGGGTCGTACAGCCGTGTCCACAGTCCCTAAACTCGGCTTGTTTCAAGGAGGGAGCCATCGTGCGCAAGGTGCTCATCGCCAACCGTGGCGAAATCGCTGTCCGCGTTGCCCGGGCATGCCGGGACGCAGGGATCGCGAGCGTAGCCGTATACGCAGACCCCGACCGGGACGCTCTGCACGTCCGGGCGGCCGATGAGGCGTTCGCGCTGGGCGGTGACACTCCGGCCACCAGCTACCTGGACATCTCCAAGGTGCTGGCCGCGGCCAAGGACGCGGGGGCGGACGCGATCCACCCCGGCTACGGCTTCCTTTCGGAGAACGCCGACTTCGCGCAGGCCGTCATCGACGCGGGCCTGAACTGGATCGGCCCGCCCCCGCAGGCCATCCGCGACCTGGGCGACAAGGTCGCCGCGCGGCACATCGCGCAGCGCGCCGGCGCCCCGCTGGTCGCAGGCACCCCGGACCCGGTCTCCGGGGCCGACGAGGTCGTCGCCTTCGCCGAGGAGAACGGCCTGCCGATCGCGATCAAGGCCGCCTTCGGCGGCGGCGGCCGCGGTCTCAAGGTCGCCCGCACCCTCGAAGAGGTCCCCGAGCTGTACGACTCCGCGGTGCGCGAGGCCGTGGCGGCCTTCGGCCGCGGCGAGTGCTTCGTGGAGCGCTACCTCGACAAGCCGCGGCACGTCGAGACCCAGTGCCTCGCCGACAAGCACGGCAACGTCGTGGTCGTCTCCACCCGTGACTGCTCGCTCCAGCGGCGCCACCAGAAGCTCGTCGAGGAGGCGCCCGCGCCGTTCCTGACGCCCGAGCAGAACGAACAGCTCTACACCGCCTCCAAGGCGATCCTGCGCGAGGCCGGCTATGTCGGCGCGGGCACCGTGGAGTTCCTCGTCGGCGCCGACGGCACGATCTCCTTCCTGGAGGTCAACACCCGTCTCCAGGTGGAGCACCCGGTCACCGAAGAGGTCACCGGCATCGACCTGGTCCGCGAGATGTTCCGCATCGCCGACGGCGAGGAACTGGGCTACGACGACCCGCCGATGCGCGGCCACTCCTTCGAGTTCCGCATCAACGGCGAGGACCCCGGCCGCAACTTCCTGCCCGCGCCCGGCACCGTCACCACCTTCGCGCCGCCGTCGGGCCCCGGCGTCCGCCTGGACGCGGGCGTCGAGTCCGGCTCGGTCATCGGCCCGGCCTGGGACTCCCTCCTGGCCAAGCTGATCGTGACCGGCGCGACGCGCGAGCAGGCACTGCAGCGCGCCGCCCGCGCCCTCGCCGAGTTCAACGTCGAGGGCATGGCCACGGCCATCCCCTTCCACCGCGCGGTCGTCAAGGACCCGGCGTTCGCGCCGGAGCTGACCGGTTCGAGCGACCCGTTCACGGTCCACACCCGCTGGATCGAGACCGAGTTCGTCAACGAGATCCCGCCGTTCACCGCGCCCGCGGCGGACGCCGAGTCCGACGAGGAGCCGGGCCGCGAGACGGTGGTCGTCGAGGTGGGCGGCAAGCGCCTGGAGGTCTCCCTGCCCTCCTCCCTCGGCATGACGATCGCACGCACCGCCGCGGCGGGCGGCGCCCGCCCGAAGCGCCGCGCGGCCAAGAAGTCCGGCCCCGCCGCCTCCGGCGACACCCTCGCCTCGCCCATGCAGGGCACGATCGTGAAGATCGCGGTCGAGGAGGGCCAGGAGGTCAACGAGGGCGACCTGGTCGTCGTCCTCGAAGCGATGAAGATGGAACAGCCCCTGAACGCCCACCGCTCGGGCACGATCAAGGGCCTCACCGCGGAGGTCGGCGCGAGCCTCACCTCCGGCGCGGTGATCTGCGAGATCAAGGACTGACAGCGGTCCCAGGACGCGCCCCGGCCCCGAGCTGGCCTCCAGCCGGGCCCGGGGCGCGTTTCTGCGCGGTGCCGGGGGGCCGGGTGAGCCCGTCCGGCGTTTGAGGACGAACTCGGCGCAGCCGGTGACAGACCGAGCCAGGACCCCGGCAGCGGAGGACCCCTGCCCGCGCCCCCGGCGGGGAATCCCAGCCCGTCCGGCGCTTGAGGACGAACCCGGCGCAGCCGGTGACAGACCGAGCCAGGACCCCGGCAGCGGAGGACCCCCCACCCGCGCCCCCGCGAGCAGTGGCATTCTGGATAGCGCCAAGAGCGACCGGAGGTGCGGGGAATGACGACAGCCATGGGCCCCCAGGCCAGCATCGGCCCCCAGGCCAGAGCACAGCGGGCCGACGCGCGCCGGAACTACGACCGGCTGCTCGGCGAGGCGAGGGCCGCGTTCGCCGAGCACGGCACCGGGACGTCCCTGGAGGACGTGGCGCGCCGCGCCGGCGTCGGCATCGGCACGCTCTACCGGCACTTCCCCAACCGCCACGCGCTGATGAGCGCGGTCTGGGAGGACGCCGTACGCGACCTCCTGGCCCGCTCGCACGCCCTGCTCGACGACCCGCACCCCTGCTCGGCACTGGTGACGTGGCTGCGCGCCATCGTCACGCACGCGGGTGAGTACCGCGGCCTGTCCAGCGCCCTCATGGCGGCGTCGCACGACGACACCTCGGCGCTCGCCCGGTGCAGCAGGCCCATGCGCGAGGCGGGCGCGGCGCTGCTCGCCCGCGCGCAGGAGGCGGGGTCCGTGCGGCCCGACGTCTCCATCTCCGACCTGCTCCAGCTGACCAACGCGATCTCGCTGGCGGCCGAGGAGACCCCAGACGACCCGGAGCTTGCCGACCGCCTGCTCACCCTGACCCTGCGCGGCCTGCGGGCCGAGGACCGGCCGGCGGCGTAGGTTCCGCCCGTGCCGCTCGGCGGGGGGCGGATGCCGTTCCGCTCGGCGGGGGCGGATGCCGTTCCGCTCAGCGGCGGCGCATGTCCGCGACGCGCGCGGTCCGCTCCCCCGGCGGCTGCTCCCCGAGGAGCGCGCTCCGCAACTGCTGGCCCGAGCCCGCCCCGTGGTTGCGCCGCTGACCCGGCAGGGGCACGTCCCGGCGCGGCTGGCGCCCCGCCGGGAGGGAGTCGGCACCGGGCCCGGCCTCAGGGCCGGCGGAGCCGCCCGTGACCGCGATCTGTACGCCCTGGTCGGCCAGGGCCTGCAGTTCCGTGCCCGCGCGGTCGTCGTGCGCGGGCGGTTCGTCCGTGACCAGACGCGTGATCACGTCCGTCGGCACCGTCTGGAACATCGTGTCGGTGCCGAGCTTGGTGTGGTCGGCGAGGACGACGACCTCGGCCGCCGCCTGCACCAGTGCGCGGTCGACGCTCGCGGAGAGCATGTTGGACGTGGACAGGCCGCGCTCCGCGGTCAGACCACTGCCCGAGAGGAAGGCCCGGGAGACGCGCAGCCCCTGGAGGGACTGCTCGGCCCCGCTGCCCACGAGCGCGTAGTTCGAGCCGCGCAGGGTGCCGCCGGTCATGACGACTTCGACCCGGTTGGCGTGGGCCAGCGCCTGGGCCACCAGCAGGGAGTTGGTGACCACGGTGAGGCCGGGGACCCGCGCGAGCCGTCGGGCCAGCTCCTGCGTGGTCGTACCGGCCCCGACGACGATGGCCTCGCCCTCTTCGACGAGACCCGCCGCGAGATCGGCGATGGCCGTCTTCTCGGCGGTCGCGAGATGTGATTTCTGCGGAAAGCCGGACTCCCGCGTGAATCCGCCCGGCAATACCGCACCGCCATGTCTGCGGTCGAGGAGTCCTTCTGCCTCCAGCGCGCGCACGTCCCGCCGTACGGTCACTTCGGAGGTCTGGACGACGCGGGCGAGCTCACGGAGCGATACCGCTCCGTTGGCCCGCACCATTTCGAGGATCAATTGGCGACGTTCTGCAGCGAACACGAAACTGACAGTAACCCCAACGACCGTCTGCTTTCAGCAGTATGCGCCGAATTACAGAAGTTGTTCGCACGGCAGCGTGGAAGGTGGTATAGCTGCCCACTCCCCGTGCCCCTGCGGCCCGGCCGGTCGGCAACAGTGTGTGACCTGCGGCGCGTTGTTTCAAGCCGCCGGTTCGATCAGCTGTCGCCGGCCGTCTTCCGCGTGTGCAGCTGCCGCGCCACCTCGGCGATCGACCCCGAAAGGGACGGGTACACGGTGAAGGCGTTCGCGATCTGCTCGACCGTCAGATTGTTGTCGACCGCGATCGAGATGGGGTGGATCAGTTCCGAGGCGCGCGGGGCGACCACCACACCGCCGACCACGATGCCCGTACCGGGACGGCAGAAGATCTTGACGAATCCGTCGCGGATGCCCTGCATCTTCGCGCGCGGATTGCGCAGCAGCGGCAGCTTGACGACGCGGGCGTCGATCTTGCCCGCGTCGACGTCGGCCTGGCTGTAGCCGACGGTCGCGATCTCGGGGTCGGTGAAGACGTTCGACGAGACGGTCTTCAGGTCCAGCGGCTGCACGGCGTCGCCCAGGAAGTGGTACATCGCGATGCGCCCCTGCATGGCGGCGACGGAGGCGAGCGCGAAGACCCCGGTCACGTCACCGGCGGCGTACACACCGGGAGCGGACGTACGGGAGACCTTGTCGGTCCAGATGTGCCCCGAGTCCCTGAGCCGGACCCCGGCCTCCTCCAGGCCCATGCCGCTGCTGTTCGGGATGGCGCCCACAGCCATCAGGCAGTGCGTGCCGGAGATGACGCGCCCGTCGGCGAGCGTGACCTCGACCCGGTCGCCGACCCGCTTGGCGGAGGCGGCGCGCGAACGGGACATCACGTTCATCCCGCGCCGCCGGAAGACGTCTTCCAGCACGGCCGCGGCGTCCGGGTCCTCACCGGGGAGCACGCGGTCACGGCTCGACACCAGGGTCACGTTCGACCCGAGCGCCTGGTAGGCGCCGGCGAACTCGGCGCCGGTCACACCCGAACCCACGACGATGAGCTCCTCGGGCAGCTCGTCGAGGTCGTAGACCTGGGTCCAGTTCAGGATGCGCTCGCCGTCGGGCTGGGCGTCGGGGACCTCGCGCGGGTGGCCGCCGGTCGCGATGAGCACGGCGTCGGCGACGAGGGTCTCCTCGCTGCCGTCGCCGGCGCGCACGACGACCTTGCGGGAACCGTCGGCCTCCTGCTGCCCTTCGAGCCGTCCGCGACCGCGCAGCACGCGCGCGCCGGCCCGGGTGACGGAGGCGGTGATGTCGTGGGACTGGGCGAGCGCGAGCCGCTTCACCCGGCGGTTGACCTTCCCCAGGTCCACGCCGACGACCCGGGCGGGGCTGTCGATGTGCGGGGTGTCGTCCGCGACGATGATCCCCAGCTCCTCGTACGAGGAGTCGAAGGTCGTCATCACCTCGGCCGTCGCGATCAGAGTCTTGGACGGCACGCAGTCGGTCAGCACCGACGCCCCGCCCAGACCGTCGCAGTCGACGACGGTCACCTCCGCGCCGAGCTGGGCGGCCACCAGTGCCGCCTCGTAGCCGCCGGGTCCGCCGCCAATGATCACGATCCGAGTCACGTACTCCATTGTCCCGCACGCTTCAAGGTGCGCACGCGCCGGGGCCCCGTCGCCGGTGTGGCGTCCTCGTACGGGCGCTCCTCACGTTGCGGGAGGGACGCACCGGATTGCTGCCGTACCCTCGTCACCATGTCGCTCTACGCCGCGTACGCCGGCAATCTGGATCCGCGGCTCATGTCACGCCGCGCCCCGCACTCACCGCTGCGCGCGACCGGCTGGCTGAACAGCTGGCGGCTCACCTTCGGCGGGGAGCACATGGGGTGGGAGGGCGCGCTCGCCACGATCGTGGAGGCGCCCCGCTCGCAGGTCTTCGTCACGCTCTACGACATCGCGCCCATGGACGAGGAGTCCATGGACCGCTGGGAGGGCGTGGGCCTGGACATCTACCGCCGCATGCGCGTCCGGGTCCACACCCTGGACGCGGAGGAACCCGCCTGGGTGTACGTGCTCAACGGCTACGAGGGCGGGCTCCCCTCCGCGCGGTACCTCGGCGAGATCGCGGACGCCGCGGAGTCGGCGGGCGCGCCGCACGACTACGTGATGGAGCTCCGCAAACGGCCCTGCTAGGCCCCGCTGGGCCCCCGCGAGGGACCCTCGCCCGGCCCTCGCCCGGCCCTTCGTCGGAAACGACAACACAACAATCGGATTCCCGTGAGCATCGTCATCTACGCGCGTAGGGCGAGAGCGGCTACTCTCGTCGGCGTGAACGCTTCAGTTATTCCGGACAGCATCCAGGGCGACCCCTACGCCGCCGCCGACGCCGCCGCCGCGCGCCTGCGCGAGCTGACGGGCGCAGAGACCCACGACGTCGCCCTCGTGATGGGCTCCGGCTGGGCGCCGGCCGTCGGCGCGCTGGGCGAGCCGGAGGCGGAGTTCCCCGTCACCGAGCTGCCCGGCTTCCCGCCGCCGGCGGTCGAGGGCCACGGCGGCAGCATTCGCTCCCTCAAGATCGGTGAGAAGCGGGCGCTGGTCTTCCTGGGCCGCACCCACTACTACGAGGGCCGCGGCGTGGCCGCCGTCTCGCACGGCGTGCGCACCGCGGTGGCCGCGGGCTGCAAGACGGTCGTCCTGACCAACGGCTGCGGCGGCCTGCGCGAGGGCATGCGGCCCGGCCAGCCGGTACTGATCAGCGACCACCTCAACCTCACGGCGACGTCGCCGATCGTCGGGGCGAACTTCGTGGACCTGACCGACCTGTACTCGCCGCGGCTGCGGACGCTCTGCAAGGAGATCGACCCCTCCCTGGAGGAGGGCGTCTACGCGCAGTTCCCCGGCCCGCACTACGAGACTCCGGCGGAGATCCGCATGGCCCGCACGATCGGTGCGGACCTGGTCGGCATGTCCACCGTCCTGGAGGCGATCGCCGCGCGCGAGGCCGGGGCGGAGGTCCTCGGCATCTCCCTGGTCACGAACCTTGCCGCGGGCATGACGGGGGAGCCCCTCAACCACGAGGAGGTGCTCCAGGCGGGCCGCGACAGCGCCACGCGCATGGGCGAGCTCCTCGGCCAGGTCCTCACCCGGATCTGACCCCACCAAGGCCGCCGGCCCGCAGCCCGCATCCACCCCGCCCCGACGCTCCGCGCCGGATCTCTCCCACCCACCCGTTACTCCGGGGCTTCGGGGGGATGGGGCCCCCAGGAAACATGCCCCCCAGGGGAACTGGGGGGACCCGGGAGGGGCCGGTGGCCTGGGGACGACCTGGGAACGGGGAGGGCCACCCGGGGGCCGGAAAGGCGAACTGGGTCTTGGGAAGCCGAAAGGGCGTACCAGGGCCTTGGGAGCCGGGTAGGTGGACCGGGGGCCGGCCGAGGGCCGTTGAGGCGAACCGGAGCCCGGAAGGGACGGGATCTGGGAAGGCCAGTCGGCACGACTCCCGGGCAGGTCGGTGCGGATTCTCGGGACTGGTCGGTGCGGATTCTCGGGACTGGTCGGCACGGGCCCGCGGGAATGGTCTGCGCGGACCCGCAGGAGCGGTCGGCGCGGACTCGCGGGACTGGTCGGCACGAACCCGCCGGAACGGTCGGCACGGACCCGCGGAAACCCGAGAGGGAGGACCTGGTGAGGGACGGATGACCCGCAGACGCGATCCGGCCGGAGGGGACGTGTCGGTATGTCCGCCCGGAGCACGGTACGCATGGCTATGGAGACCCGAAGCGGCCCGGCGGCCACGCAGGCGATAGCGAGGACGGACATACCGGCGCGGCCCCGCCCCACACCCGGACAGCAGGCGACCGACGCCCCCACAACCGGTCGGTACCACCCAGCCCGCAACCCGCAGCCGCAACCCGCAAGCCCGTAGCCCGCAGCCCGCAGCCCGCAGCCCGCAGCCCCACGATCCCCGGACCGCGCCCCCCAACCCCCAGCCCCAGCCCCACAGACAGCGAAGCCGCAACGAAAGGCTGACGACACGTGCAGGACAACTCCGAACTCATCGCGCGGGCCAAGGCCTGGCTGGCCGAGGACCCGGACCCCGAGACCCGCGACGAGCTGGCCAAGCTCATCGACGCCGAGGACACCGAAGAGCTGACCGCACGCTTCACCGGCACCCTCCAGTTCGGCACCGCCGGCCTCCGGGGCGAACTCGGCGCAGGCCCCATGCGCATGAACCGCTCCGTCGTCATCCGCGCCGCCGCCGGCCTGGCCGCCTACCTCAAGGCCAAGGGCCAGACCGACGGCCTGGTCGTCGTGGGCTACGACGCCCGCCACAAGTCCGCCGACTTCGCCCGCGACACCGCCGCCGTGATGACGGGCGCCGGCCTGCGGGCGGCCGTACTCCCCCGCCCCCTCCCCACCCCCGTACTCGCCTTCGCCATACGCCACCTCGGCGCGGCGGCAGGCGTAGAGGTGACGGCCAGCCACAACCCCCCGCGCGACAACGGCTACAAGGTGTACCTGGGCGACGGCTCCCAGATCGTCCCGCCCGCCGACGCGGAGATCGCCGCGGAGATCGACGCGATCCGCAGCCTGAACGACGTCCCGCGCCCGGACACCGGCTGGGAGACGCTCACCGACGACGTCCTGAACGCCTACCTGGCCCGCACGGACGCGGTCCTGTCCCCCCGGTCCCCCCGCACCGCCCGCGCCGTCTACACGGCGATGCACGGCGTCGGCAAGGAAACCCTCCTCGCGGCGTTCGACCGCGCGGGCTTCCCCGCCCCGGTCCTGGTGGCAGAGCAGGCGGAGCCGGACCCGGACTTCCCGACGGTCGCGTTCCCGAACCCGGAGGAGCCGGGCGCGATGGACCTGGCCTTCGCGACAGCCGCCCGTACGAGCCCCGCCCCGGACCTGGTCATCGCCAACGACCCGGACGCGGACCGCTGCGCCGCGGCCGTCGAGGACGGCACCGAGTGGCGGATGCTGCGCGGCGACGAAGTAGGGGCGCTCCTCGCCGCACACCTGGTCAAGCGCGGCGCACACGGCACGTTCGCCGAGTCGATCGTCTCCTCCTCCCTCCTGGGCAGGATCGCGGCGAAGGCGGACCTCCCGTACGAGGAGACGCTGACGGGCTTCAAGTGGATCGCCCGCGTCGACGGCCTGCGCTACGGCTACGAAGAGGCGCTCGGCTACTGCGTGGACCCCGATGGCGTACGCGACAAGGACGGCATCACGGCGGCGCTCCTGCTCACGGAGCTGGCGTCCGAGCTGAAGGAGGAGGGCCGCACGTTCCTCGACCTGCTCGACGACCTGGCCGTGGAGCACGGTCTGCACGCCACCGACCAGCTGTCGGTCCGCGTGGAGGACCTGTCGCTGATCACGGACGCCATGCGGCGCCTGCGTGAGCAGCCGCCGACGGAGCTGGCGGGGCTGCCCGTGACGCGGGCGGAGGACCTGACGCGCGGCACGGAGACGCTGCCGCCCACGGACGGCCTGCGCTACACCCTCGACGGCGCCCGCGTCATCGTCCGCCCGAGCGGCACCGAGCCGAAGCTGAAGTGCTACCTGGAGGTGGTCGTCCCGGTGGCGGAGAAGTCCGCCCTGCCGGCGGCCCGCACGCGGGCGACGGACCTCCTGACGGCCATCAAGCGCGACCTCTCCGCGGCGGCGGGCATCTGAGGCGAAGGCACGGCCGAAGTGCGGCCCGGCCCGGCTCGGCACAGCCCGGCTGACCACCCCTCCGAGTGATTCCGCCGGAGCAACTGCCGCAGTGCCCCGGTGCGCTGCCGGTCCCCCAGGAAGGGAGGACCGGTAGCGCACTTTCACGTTCCGGGAGCCGCCGCGTGCCGTACGGATTCTTCGAGCCCTCGACCGCCGCCCCGTCGCGCGTCCCCGCGTCGAGAAGCCCGCAGAACGCCGGCCACGCACCGCACGGCCCGGCGTGGCGCGCCGTCCGCGCCCTGCGCCGGGCCTGGCCCGCCCTCGCCGGATACACGGCGGTACGCGGCCTCGGCCTGCTGGTGTTCACCGTGTGGGCGCACCGCGAGCACCGCGGGGCGCGGCACCTCCTCATGGAATCCTGGGACTGCGACTGGTACCTGCGGATCGCGAGCGACGGCTACGCCCACGAGCTCGGCACCCGCATCGACGGCAACAACCTCGCCTTCTTCCCCCTCTACCCCCTGCTCGTCAGGGCGGGCGACGCCCTGCTGCCCTGGCTGCCGAGGGGCGCGGCGGGCCTCTCGGTGTCGCTGGCCGCCTCGCTGCTCGCGGCGTGGGGGATCTTCGCGGTGGGCGACCGGCTGTACGGCCGCCGGGCCGGCGTCGTCCTCGCCGTGCTCTGGGGCAGCCTGCCGGTGGCCCTGGTGCAGTGGATGGGCTACACGGAGTCCCTGTTCACGGCGCTCTGCGCCTGGTCGCTGTACGCGGTGCTCAGCGGCCGGTGGCTGTGGGCGGGCTCCCTGGCGGCCCTCGCGGGCCTCACGCGCCCCACGGGCGTCGCGGTGGCCGCGGCGGTGTCCCTGACCGGCCTGCTCGCGCTGCGGCGCTCCTTCGCCGTACGACCGCTCCTCGGCACCGTCGTCGCGCCCCTCGGCTGGCTCTCGTACGTCGCCTGGGTGGGCCTGCGGCTCGGCCGCTGGGACGGCTACTTCGCCGTACAGAAGCTGTGGCGCAACGAGTGGGACGGCGGCGTCGGGACGCTGCGGCGGATGCGGGACCTGTTCGTCACCGAGCGGCCGGCGCTGTTCGTGGCGATGGTGACGGTGGTCCTGCTCGGCTCGGTCGTGCTCTTCGTCCTGTCGGCGGGCGACCGGCAGCCGCTGCCGCTGCTCGTCTTCAGCGGGCTGCTGCTCGCGATCGTGCTCGGCAGCAGCGGCGTCTACTTCCCCCGGGCCCGCTTCGTGCTGCCCGCTTTCCCGCTGCTGCTGCCGGTCGCCGTGGCCCTGGCCCGCGCCAGGGCGCACGTACGCGTGACGCTGCTGGGCGCGGCGGCGCTCGCGTCGGCCGTGTTCGGCGGCCACATGCTGCTGGGGTGGCACGGGCCGCCGTGAGACCGGCGGGTGGGGGATCGGTCAGGTGACCGCGAGCAGGACCGCGAGCAGGACCGCTCCGACGATGCTCGGCGCGACGATCTCGTAGGCCCAGCGGACCGTGGGCTCGCCCTGCGCGGTCTCGGCGTCGGCCTGCCGCTCGGCCAGCTCGCGCAGCTCGTCCATGGCCTGGTCGCCGTCGGAGCGGGTGGGCTTGGCCGTGGGGTCGAGGAAGGGCCGGCCGCCCGTCACCGGGTCGCCCGCCGCCGCGGCCTGCGACTGCCTGCGGGCGGCCTTCTTGCGGCCGCGGAGGGAGACGGGGATGGCCCAGAGCTGGTACTTGGCGCCGGACGTGGTGAGTGCCTCGTTGGAGTAGCCGGAGCGGAGCGTCGCGATGGACGCCCAGGGCAGCGTGATGGTGCGGAAGGGGTTGCGGACGCGGAGCCGGTCGTCGTTGGCGTACACGGCGGGGCGCACGGTGAACGCGACGACCAGCGGTACCGCCACGAGCAGTCCGGCGAGCGCGAGCCACGGGGTGCGGCCCTCGCCGCGGATGACGGCGTCGATGCCGAGCCAGGCGCCCAGGGCGAGCAGCAGGGCGCCGCCCGCGATGCCGGCGGGGGACCGGAAGGTACGGTCCTTGTACCCGGGCTCGGCCACGGGGTTCTGAGGGTCGCTCATACCCCGATTCTGCCTGACGCCGGGGGTGGGGGGCGTGGTGGGTGACTGTGGGGTGATATCACCCGGTCGCGGGGGTGCCGGTCGCCTGCTGTCCGGGTGCGGGGCGGGGCGGCGGCGCCGCCGTCTTGTTTCTTGGGTGACTGTGGGGGTCGCACCGTCCGGTCGTGGGGGTGTCGGTCGCCTGCTGTCGGGGTGTGGGGCGGGGCTGCGCCGCCGCCGTCCCAGCTCAGGTGACTGTTGGGGCCGCACCGTCCGGTCGCGGGGCCGTCGGCCGCCTGCTGTCCGGGTGTGGGGCGGGGGCGCGCCGCTGCCGCCGCCCCGGCTCGGGTGACTGTTGGGGCAGCACCGACCGGTCGTGGGGCCGTCGGTCGCCTGCTGTCCGGGTGTGGGGCGGGGCCGCGCCGGTATGTCCGTCCTCGCTATCGCCTGCGTGGCCGCCGGGTCACTTCGGGGCTCCGAAGCCATGCGTACCGTGCTCCGGGCGGACATACCGACACGTCCCCTCCGGCCGGATCGCGTCTGCGGCACCGATCGGCTCCCGCCCACCGACGACCGCCCAGCACCGCCCGCCTCCCCAGTCCCCCCAGCCCCTGGGGTCCCGTCCGACCCCAGGCCCACCCAACCCCGGAGGTTCCACCACAGGCCCACCCGACCCCCGAGGTTCCGCCCCGGGTCCACCCCACCCCCGAGGTTTCAACCTGTCCCACCCAACCCCCGGAGTTCCACCCCAGGCCCACCCAACCCCCGAAGTTCCGCCCCAGGCCCACCTGACCCCCGGGGTTTCAATCTGTGCCCACCCTCCCCCGAGATCCCCCCAGCCCCCTGGGGTCCCGTCCGACCCCAGGCTCACCCAACCCCGGAGGTTCCACCCCAGACCCACCCCACCCCCGAGGTTTCAATTCGCGCCCACCCTCCCCCGAGGTCCCCCCAGCCCCCTGGGGTTCCGTCCGACCCCCCAGGCCCACCCATCCCCCCGAAGCCCCGGAGTAATGGGCGGGTGGGTGGGAGAGATCCGGCGCGGAGCGCCGGGAGAGGGCAGACGCGGGGCCACCCGAGAGCGACCACTGCGAGGAACAGATCAGGGCCCCGCAGCGACCGACCACCGCGAGGAACGGACCACGGGGCACCCCGCGGCGACCGCCGCGAGGGGTGGTGCCGGGGGCCGGGGGCCGTTGTCGTGAGGGGGGTGTTGCCGTGAGGGGGGGCCGGCAGGGCCCCCTGTACAGCCGCTACGCGCGTAGATATGCTCAGCTCGTGACCATGCCCACTGCATTCGCTGACGTGACCGCGTCCGACAGCACGCTCCGCCGCTTCCTCCACGGGCTGCCCGGCGTCGACGCGGTCGGCCTGGAGGCGCGTGCCGCCTCGCTCGGAACCCGTTCGATCAAGACCACGGCCAAGGCGTACGCCATCGACCTGGCCATCTCGATGATCGACCTGACGACCCTCGAAGGCGCCGACACCCCCGGCAAGGTCCGGGCGCTCGGCGCGAAGGCCGTCAACCCCGACCCCACCGACCGCGGCACACCGCGCACCGCCGCCGTCTGCGTCTATCCGGACATGGTCGCCACCGCCAAGGCGGCCGTCGGGGACAGCGGCGTGAAGGTCGCCTCCGTGGCCACCGCCTTCCCCGCGGGCCGCGCCGCCATCGACGTGAAGCTCGGCGACGTGCGCGAGGCCGTTGCCGCGGGCGCCGACGAGATCGACATGGTCATCGACCGCGGCGCGTTCCTCGCCGGTGACTACATGACGGTGTTCGAGCAGATCCGCGCCGTGAAGGAGGCCTGCGGCACCGCCCGCCTGAAGGTCATCTTCGAGACGGGCGAGCTGTCGACGTACGACAACATCCGGCGCGCGAGCTGGATCGGCATGATCGCGGGCGCCGACTTCATCAAGACCTCGACCGGCAAGGTCGGCGTCAACGCCACCCCGGCCAACACCCTGCTCATGCTGGAGGCCGTCCGCGACTTCCGCGCGCAGACCGGGGTGCAGATCGGCGTGAAGCCCGCCGGCGGCATCCGTTCGACCAAGGACGCGGTGAAGTTCCTCGTGCTCGTCAACGAGACGGCGGGGCCCGACTGGCTGGACAGCCACTGGTTCCGCTTCGGCGCCTCGTCGCTCCTCAACGATCTGCTGATGCAGCGGCAGAAGCTGGCCACCGGCCGCTACTCCGGCCCCGACTACGTGACGGTGGACTGACCCATGAGCTCCCTGACCTCCACTCCCTTCGAGTACGCGCCCGCGCCGGAATCCCGCTCGGTCGTCGACATCGCGCCGAGCTACGGCCTGTTCATCGACGGCGAGTTCACCGAGGCCGCCGACGGCAAGGTCTTCAAGACGGTCTCCCCCGCCACGGAGGAGGTCCTCTCCGAGGTCGCGCAGGCCGGCGAGGCCGACGTCGACCGCGCGGTGCGCGCCGCCCGCAAGGCGTTCGGGACGTGGTCGGCGCTGCCGGGCGCCGAGCGCGCCAAGTACCTCTTCCGGATCGCCAGGATCATCCAGGAGCGCAGCCGCGAGCTGGCCGTTCTGGAGACCCTGGACAACGGCAAGCCCATCAAGGAGACGCGCGACGCCGACCTCCCGCTGGTCGCCGCGCACTTCTTCTACTACGCGGGCTGGGCCGACAAGCTCGACCACGCCGGGTACGGGAGGAACCCCGCGCCGCTCGGCGTCGCGGGGCAGGTCATCCCGTGGAACTTCCCGCTCCTGATGCTGGCCTGGAAGATCGCTCCGGCGCTCGCGACCGGCAACACGGTCGTCCTGAAGCCCGCCGAGACGACTCCGCTGTCGGCGCTGTTCTTCGCGGACATCTGCCGCCAGGCCGGCCTGCCCAACGGCGTCGTCAACATCCTTCCCGGGTACGGCGACGCGGGCGCGGCCCTGACCGCCCACCCCGACGTGGACAAGGTCGCCTTCACGGGCTCGACCGCCGTCGGCAAGGCCATCGCGCGCCAGGTCGCGGGCACGGACAAGAAGGTCACGCTGGAGCTGGGCGGCAAGGGCGCGAACATCGTCTTCGACGACGCCCCCGTCGACCAGGCCGTCGAGGGCATCGTCACCGGCATCTTCTTCAACCAGGGCCAGGTCTGCTGCGCCGGGTCGCGTCTCCTCGTACAGGAGTCGGTCCAGGAGGAGCTGCTCGACTCGCTCAAGCGGCGCCTCTCGACCCTGCGCCTGGGCGACCCGCTGGACAAGAACACCGACATCGGCGCCATCAACTCCGCCGAGCAGCTCGCCCGCATCACCGCGCTCGCCGAGACCGGCGAGGCGGAGGGCGCCGAGCGCTGGTCCGCGCCGTGCGACCTGCCGGAGAGCGGCTACTGGTTCGCGCCGACCCTCTTCACCAACGTCACGCAGGCACACACCATCGCCCGCGACGAGATTTTCGGCCCGGTGCTGTCCGTCCTCACGTTCCGCACGCCGGACGAAGCGGTCGCCAAGGCTAACAACACGCAGTACGGCCTCTCCGCCGGCATCTGGACGGAGAAGGGCTCGCGCATCCTCGCGGTCGCGAACAAGCTCCGGGCGGGCGTCGTCTGGGCCAACACTTTCAACAAGTTCGACCCGACGTCGCCGTTCGGCGGCTACAAGGAGTCGGGCTTCGGCCGCGAGGGCGGCCGGCACGGGCTGGAGGCGTACCTCGATGTCTGACCGACTCACGGTTCTGAAGACCTACAAGCTGTACGTCGGGGGCAAGTTCCCCCGCTCCGAGAGCGGCCGGGTGTACGAGGTGAACGACTCAAAGGGCAGGTGGCTCGCGAACGCCCCCCTCTCCTCCCGCAAGGACGCCCGTGACGCGGTCGTCGCCGCCCGCAAGGCGTTCGGCGGCTGGTCGGGCGCGACCGCGTACAACCGCGGCCAGGTCCTCTACCGCGTCGCGGAGATGCTGGAGGGCCGCAAGGACCAGTTCGTGCGGGAGGTCAGGGACGCGGAGGGCATCTCCAAGTCCGAGGCCGCCGCACAGGTCGACGCGGCGATCGACCGCTGGGTCTGGTACGCGGGCTGGACCGACAAGATCGCCCAGGTGGCGGGCGGGGCGAACCCGGTCGCGGGCCCGTTCTTCAACCTGTCGACGCCCGAGCCGACCGGTGTGGTCACGGTCGTCGCGCCCCAGGAGTCGTCGTTCCTGGGCCTGGTCTCGGTGCTCGCCCCGGTGATCGCGACGGGCAACACCGCCGTGGTGATCGCCTCGGAGAAGTGCCCGCTGCCCGCGCTCTCGCTGGGCGAGGTCCTCGCGACCTCCGACGTGCCCGGCGGTGTGGTCAACATCCTCACCGGGAAGACCGCCGAGATCGCGGCGCCGCTCGCCGCCCACCAGGACGTCAACGCGATCGACCTGACGGGCGCGGGCGCGGACCTCGCGCGCGACCTGGAGATCGCCGCGGCCGACAACCTCAAGCGCGTGCTGCGTCCACAGCCTGTGGACTTCTCCGCCGACCCGGGCACGCACCGCCTGACAGCCTTCCTCGAAACGAAGACGGTCTGGCACCCCACGGGCTCCCTGGGCGCGTCGGGCTCGGCCTACTAGCCGCTTCCGGGCACACCGAAGCCCCGGCCTCCGCCGTCCAGGAGACCGGGGCTCCGCCATGTCCGCCGCCGTCCTGCCGGCACCTAGCCGGGCAGCAGTCCCGCCGCCGCGCCCACCACCGGCAGGTCGTCCAGGGAGGCGCCCCGGGCGACCGGGTCGGTGACGGCGGCCGTGCTGACCGGCCGGAAGTCCGCGACCTGTGTGCCGAGGGAGTTGTCGAGCGGGTCGGCGCCGGTGTTCGCCAGCGGGTCCAGCTGCAACGACGTGACGGGGGCGACGCCGCTCCCCGCCACACTGCCCACCGCGCCCGTCAGGCCCCCGACGGCCGAGGTGCGCCCGGCACCGTCCGGCGCGGAGACCGTGTCCGGCGCGGAGACCGTGTCCGGCGCGGGGGCGGACTCCGCGGCCCCGGCGGCCGTACCGCCCACGCCGAGCGCGGCACCGGCCGCGGTGAGCGTCAGGCCCGCGCGCAGCAGTGCGCGGGCGCCGGGCCCGGGTGACGTGTGTGCCGCCTGTCGTGCCATCAGTACCGCCCTTGTCCAGGTGAGGTGAGTAAGCGCGCGAGCACGTACCGTAGTTGACGGCGTCCGTGGGGCGCCACCGGCGACGCGCGGCCCGGACATGCGTTCGCACCCCGCTTCGTGGCCCGTTCACGGCCGGTATGGGCAGCCTTCGCCGCGCCGTTGATAATGACTTCCGACCACGCCGAGGCGAACCAACATCTGAAAAGGGTCAGTGCATTGGGCTCCCATCCCCCGATACCCACGCGCGTCGTGCTGCTCTGCGGCCCCTCGGGCTCGGGCAAGTCCGTCTTCGCCGCCCGCTCCGGGCTCCCCGTGCTCTGCCTCGACGACTTCTACAAGGAGGGCGACGACCCGACGCTGCCGCAGGTCCCGGGCAGCTCGGACATCGACTGGGACTCCCCCGCCTCCTGGGACGCGGACGTGGCGCTCGCCGCCATCGAGGAGCTGTGCCGTACGGGGCACACGAAGGTCCCTGTGTACTCCATCGCGACCAGCTCGCGTGTCGGCCGGGAGGCGCTGGACATCGGGCACTCGCCGCTGTTCATCGCCGAGGGCATCTTCGCGGCGGACATCGTGGAGCGGTGCCGGGAGACCGGCGTGCTCGCCGACGCGATCTGCCTGCGGGGGCGGCCCTCCACCACGTTCCGGCGGCGGCTCCTCCGCGATCTGCGCGAGGGGCGCAAGTCCGTGGCGTTCCTGCTGCGCAGGGGGTGGCGGCTCATGCGCGCGGAGCGCGAGATCGTCGCGCGGCAGGCCGCCCTCGGGGCGCACCCGTGCGGGGCCGACGAGGCCTTGGGGCGGGTCGCCGCCGCCGCGGCGGCGGGCCTGCGCGCGGCGGCCCGCGCCGACGTGGGCTGAGCCGGACCGCTCACCGCGCGGGGACCCGCCCGCTCCGCGTCCGGAAAGGCAGAAGGACCGGAAAGGCAGAAGGACCGGAAAGACCCCCCGGCCTTCCGGTCCCGCTACCTGTTTCCCCCGTGATCCCCCGTTGTTCCCCCGTGCTCCGCCGCGTCCCCCCGGAGCGGCGTCCCCCGTGCTTCCCCCGTGCTTCCCCCCGATCCTCAGGCGACCAACTCGCCGAAGGACTCCTCCTGGTCACGGCCGAAGCTGAGGACCTCGTCCTCGCGCAGCCGGCGGAGCGACCGCCAGATGCTGGACTTCACCGTGCCAACGCTGATGTCGAGGATGTCCGCGATCTCCGGGTCGGTGCGGCCCTCGTAGTAGCGGAGGACCAGCATCGTGCGCTGGAGTTCGGGCAGCCGGGCCAGGGCCTGCCACAGCACGGCGCGCAGCTCGGTGCCGCGCATCGCGTCCGTGTCGCCCACCGTCTCCGGCAGCTCCTCGGTCGGGTACTCGTTCAGCTTGCGGCGGCGCCACGCGCTGATGTGCAGATTCGTCATGGTGCGGCGGAGGTAGCCCCCGACCGCGGCCTTGTCACTGATCCGGTCCCAGGCCCGGTACGTGGAGAAGAGGGCGCTCTGCAGCAGGTCCTCGGCCTCGTACCGGTCACCGGTCAGGTGGTAGGCGGTGGCGTACAGAGAGGCGCGGCGTTCCTGGACGTAGGCGGTGAACTCCGCCTCCGACAAGGTCTTCCGCTCCCCCGGGGCCTCTCCGTACGCGGTTCCCCCGTGCGGCGCGTCAACCACCGTCATGTACGCGGTGTGCTGACGCCCGGTGCCGCGAGCGCACCCCCGCCCGCTCACGGCACCGGACTTCTCAGTGCTCCGGCCGACGTCGTGGAGACGCGTGACAACTGCGCTTGACCTGGTGCTGTGCAGCGTGTTCATCTCGCGCCCCCCGTCGGGTGGAGTCCGGTTCGTTCGGTCTGTGCTGTGGTGCTTCTTCCGTCTGACCAAAAGATTGCCGGACCGACTTCATGACGGTGTCCGCCGACTGTCACAGCCCTGTCACAGGGGTCCGGCGCCCCTTCCGTGCGTGAGGGTGAGGTGAGGGAGCGCTCCAGCAGTCGTACTGGAGCCCTGCCATGGGACAGAATGACGTCCGTGCCTTCCCTGTTGCTGATCGAGGACGACGACGCCATCCGGACGGCCCTGGAGCTTTCGCTGACGCGCCAGGGACATCGGGTCGCCACTGCTGCCACCGGCGAGGACGGCCTGAAGCTGCTCGGCGAGCAGCGGCCGGACCTGATCGTGCTGGATGTGATGCTGCCGGGCATCGACGGGTTCGAGGTGTGCCGTCGCATCCGGCGCACCGACCAGCTGCCGATCATCCTGCTCACCGCGCGGAGCGACGACATCGACGTGGTCGTGGGCCTGGAGTCCGGCGCCGACGACTACGTGGTCAAGCCCGTGCAGGGCCGCGTCCTCGACGCCCGTATCCGGGCCGTGCTGCGGCGCGGCGAGCGCGAGGCCAATGACGCGGCGACGTTCGGTTCGCTGGTCATCGACCGCGCCGCGATGACGGTGACGAAGAACGGCGAGGACCTCCAGCTCACCCCGACCGAGCTGCGGCTGCTCCTGGAGCTGAGCCGCAGGCCGGGTCAGGCCCTGTCGCGGCAGCAGTTGCTGCGCCTGGTCTGGGAGCACGACTACCTCGGTGACTCCCGGCTCGTCGACGCGTGCGTGCAGCGGCTGCGCGCCAAGGTCGAGGACGTGCCGTCGTCGCCCACCCTGATCCGTACGGTGCGCGGCGTCGGATACCGGCTGGACACGCCTCAGTGACCGACGCGCAAGGCAGGGTCCGCGGTCTGCCCGCGGCACGCAAGGCCCTCCTGGCGGGGTGGCGCCTCACGAGTCTGCGGCTCCGGCTCGTCCTGGTGTTCGCGCTGGTGGCGCTCACCGCCGCCGTCTCCGCGTCCGGCATCGCGTACTGGCTCAACCGCGAGGCCGTGCTGACGCGTGCGCAGGACGCCGCGCTGAAGGACTTCCGGCAGCAGATGCAGACACGGGCCGGCGCGCTGCGCGCCAGCCCCTCGCAGGAGGAACTGCAGATCGCGGCCGGGCAGATGGCGAGCAGCAGCCAGCGCTACAGCGTGCTGCTCGTCGCCGAGAAGAAGGGCGGCGGCCGGATAGTCGGCTACTCCGACCTGGACGCCTTCACGCTCGCCAAGGTCCCTGGGGCGCTCCAGAAGGCGGTGACCAAGCGGCAGCCGGTCACGTCGGGCAACAAGAGTGCCTACCACCTGTACTGGCAGCGGACCTCCGAGCACGGCACCCCGTACCTGGTCGGCGGCGCCAAGGTGATCGGCGGCGGCCCGACCGGCTACATGCTGAAGTCCCTCGAACCGGAGGCCAAGGACCTCAGTTCGCTCGGCTGGTCCCTCGCGATCGCCACCGCGCTGGCCCTGATCGGCTCCGCGCTGCTCGCCCAGGCCGCCGCGACGACCGTGCTCAAACCGGTGCACCGCCTGGGGGTCGCCGCGCGCAGGCTGGGCGAGGGCAAGCTCGACACCCGGCTGCGCGTCTCCGGCACCGATGAACTGGCGGACCTCTCCCGCACGTTCAACAGGACCGCGGAGAACCTGGAGAAGAAGGTCGCCGACATGAGCGCCCGCGAGGAGGCGTCGCGCCGCTTCGTCGCCGACATGTCGCACGAGCTGCGCACCCCGCTGACCGCCATCACGGCCGTGACCGAGGTCCTGGAGGAGGAGCTGGACGCGGAGACCGGTTCGGTGGACCCGATGATCGAGCCCGCCGTACGCCTGGTGGTGAGCGAGACGCGCCGCCTGAACGACCTCGTGGAGAACCTCATGGAGGTGACCCGCTTCGACGCGGGCACCGCGCGCCTGGTCCTGGACGACGTGGACATCGCCGACCAGATCACCGCGTGCATCGACGCCCGCGCCTGGCTGGACGCGGTCGAGCTGGACGCCGAGCGCGGCATCACCGTACGGCTCGACCCGCGCCGGCTCGACGTGATCCTCGCCAATCTGATCGGCAACGCCCTCAAGCACGGCGGCTCCCCGGTGAAGGTCTCCGTCCGCCTGGAGGACGCGGAGCTGGTCATCGACGTACGCGATCACGGTCCCGGTATCCCCGAGGAGGTCCTGCCGCACGTCTTCGACCGCTTCTACAAGGCGAGCGCGTCCCGGCCTCGGTCCGAGGGCAGCGGTCTGGGGCTGTCCATCGCCCTGGAGAACGCGCACATCCACGGCGGTGAGATCTCCGCGGCCAACTGCCCGCAGGGCGGAGCGGTCTTCACGCTGCGGCTGCCGCGGGACGGCGGGAGCCCCGAAGAGCGTGCCGAGACCGAGGGAGGCGCCGCATGACCGGGCGTCGGATACGCGCCGCGGTCGTCACCGCCGTCCTGACCGCCGGGCTCGCCGGATGCGGGATCAGGTCCACGGAGGTGCCGACCGACTTCGGGCCCGCCCCGTCGCGGGTGCCGTGCCTGATGTCGGGCTCCAGCATCGCGTCGCAGTCGGGCAGCGAGGTCCCCGTGCAGGTCTTCCTGGTCTGCGCGGCCCAGCTCGTGACCGTCGACCGTGCCGTGCGGGTCCACGAGTCCAGGGCGGCCAGCGACCGGGTTCGGATCGCGCAGGCCCTGCTCGACGAGTTGGCCGCGCCCCCTTCGGAGGCCGAGAAGCAGGCCGGCTTCGCCACGGACGTACGCGGCGGCGTCACGGTCACCGGGCCCTCGCGGGGCGAGCCCGAGGAGGCGGTGCGCCTGAGCAGGCCGCCGCAGGACCTTTCCGCCTTCGCGCTCGCGCAGATCGTGTGCACCCTGGCCGACAGTGCCGCGTCGGCCGAGGACCAGACAGTGATCATGGGCGGCCCCGGTGGCGATCCGCTGCGGCGCTACACGTGCGCGCCGGAGGTCCGGTCGCGGCCCGGCTCGGTGGAGCCGCCCTCTGAGACGGTGCGGTAACAGAAGCGACCGCCGGGTAACAGGCGCGTGGACGCGGAACCGATCCTGCCGCCCATGACGTCTTGGGGGGCGTGCGTCAAGGCTCGGGCGGCCGTACTGCCGCCATCCGCTTCCGTGCGGCGGGAGGACTCCTCCTCGCCGCGCATCTTCTGCTCGTCGGATGGATCACGCTGCGTCCGCTGGACGTGCCCTGGGTGAGCGCCGCGAATCTGCAGCCGCTCGCCGGGATCAAGGCGGATCTGGCGCTCGGCGGGGTGCAGGCCACCCGCAGGATCGGCGAGGCCGTGCTGCTGCTCGCGCCCCTCGGCGTGCTGCTCCCGCTGGCCGGCGGCCGGCTCGTCGTGTCGCCGTGGGGTTCCCTGGTGCGAACCGTCGCCGCCGCGGCGCTGCTCTCGCTCGGCATCGAGCTGCTGCAGACCGGCGTGCCCGGCCAGGTCGTCGACATCGACTCGCTGCTCCTGAACACGCTCGGCGTGGCGGCCGTCCACCTCGCGGTGGTGCCCGCGGCGCGGGCCAGGCTCCGCCACCGCCTCGGGACGGAGCGCGGCACCGCCCTCCCGCGGGAGGAGGCATCTCAGGGTCCGACCCCGACGATTCCCAGGGTCGGGATCGCACCGTAGAGCGACGCTTCGTTCCGGTTTCGGCCGTAGCTTGGAGACATCGAGGCACACCAGAGTCCTCCCGCCCACGGTTCGAGAAGGAGCCCGACATGACCGCCCTTGCCCGCCCCACCCACGGCCGGATGATCGGCGGAGTGTGCGCAGCCCTCGCCAGGCGCTTCGGCACCTCCGCGAAGACGATGCGCGTGATCTTCCTGGTCTCCTGCCTGCTGCCGGGCCCGCAGTTCCTGCTCTACCTGGCCATGTGGTTCCTGCTGCCCTCCGAGGACAAGGCCGGCCGCACGGCCTGGTGACCGAAGACGAAGGGGCGCCCCTCCCGCGGCGGGAGGGGCGCCCCTTCGTCGGCCGCGTCGGCCGTGGCCCTAGAGCGGCATGCCGTTCAGTCCGCTGCCGTTGACCGGCAGGCCGTCGAGCACGGCGCCGAGCGCATGCTCGCGCTCCGTCGACGTGAGCGACTGGACGGCCCCTTCCGCGGTGGGCCGCGCGGCGGCCATGCCGCCCAGGAGGGCGCCCTGCCTGGCGGCGACGGACTCGGCGCCGCCCTCGGGCCGCGTGTCGGCCATCTGGCCGACCGGGAGGGCCGACGCGAGGGTGCCGAGGGCCGCGGGGGCGGGTACGACGGGGGCCGCGGCGGCGTTCGCCGCACCGGCTCCCGCGGCGGCGAAGGCGACACCGAGAGCGGCGACACCGAGGGTCTTGGCGGCGGACTGCTTCATCTTCAGGGCGTCCTTGCGAATTCGATGACGGGTATCCGGGCGGTTCAACGACCGGGCCGCCGCCGGATCACGGGCGGCGGGACGCGAAAAAGCGGCCGGGTGACGTACGGCCCCGGCCGCTCCCGTGCTCCGCGGCGCCGCGCGGACCGTGCGCTACTTCGCGGCAGACGTGCCGGTGGACACGGTCTGGCGGAAGAGCCACTCGGACTTCAGCTCGGCGTAGCCGGGCTTGATCACGTCGTTGATCATGGCGAGGCGCTCATCGAAAGGAATGAATGCTGATTTCATCGCATTGACGGTGAACCACTGCATGTCGTCGAGCGTGTAGCCGAACGTGTCGACCAGGTGCTCGAACTCGCGGCTCATGCTCGTGCCGGACATCAACCGGTTGTCGGTGTTCACCGTGGCCCGGAAGTGCAGCTTCCGCAGCATGCCGATGGGGTGTTCGGCGTACGAGGTCGCGGCGCCCGTCTGGAGGTTCGACGTCGGGCAGAGCTCCAGGGGGATGCGCTTGTCCCGTACGTAGGAGGCGAGGCGGCCGAGGCGGACGCTGCCGTCCTCCGCGACCTCGATGTCGTCGATGATGCGCACGCCGTGGCCGAGGCGGTCGGCGCCGCACCACTGGAGGGCCTGCCAGATCGACGGCAGGCCGAACGCCTCGCCCGCGTGGATCGTGAAGTGGTTGTTCTCGCGCTTCAGGAACTCGAAGGCGTCGAGGTGGCGGGTGGGAGGGAAGCCCGCCTCCGCGCCCGCGATGTCGAAGCCGACGACACCGAGATCGCGGTAGCGGTTGGCCAGTTCGGCGATCTCCAGGGCGCGGGCGGCGTGCCGCATGGCGGTGAGCAGGGCGCCCACGCGGATGCGGCGGCCGTTCTCCTTCGCGCGGCGCTCGCCCTCGCGGAAGCCCTCGTTGACGGCCTCGACGACCTCTTCGAGGGTGAGGCCCTGCTCCAGGTGCTGCTCGGGGGCGTACCTGATCTCGGCGTAGACCACGCCGTCCTCGGCGAGGTCCTCGGCGCACTCGGCGGCGACGCGCTTGAGGGCGTCCTTCGTCTGCATGACCGCGCAGGTGTGGGCGAAGGTCTCCAGATACCGCTCCAGGGAGCCGGAGTCGGCGGCCTCGCGGAACCAGATCCCGAGCTTGTCGGGGTCGGTCTCGGGCAGTGCCCCGTACCCGTTCTCCCGGGCGAGTTCGACGATCGTGCCGGGGCGCAGGCCGCCGTCCAGGTGGTCGTGGAGGAGCACCTTGGGGGCGCGGCGGATCTGTTCGGCGCTGGGCGTCTCGCGGTCCGTGTGACCGGGCGTGTGAGTCTGGCTCGTCATTTCGGCACTGTAGCGCCTACGCGCGTAGAACTCACTGGTCGATACGTAACAGTGACCCTGCGGACGGGTGGCGTACACCGTCGCTTCTGACACTGTTCTGTCATGGCACAGCATGGGACGGCGGGGCCCGCGGGCGCGCCCAGGCTCGGGCGCGTGGTCGGAACGGCTCCTTCGGCGGTGAGCGGCGCGGTCCTGCTGCTGCCCGGCGGCACCGAGACATCCACGCGCAGACCCTCTCCGCTCGCGGCGGGCGCCGTGCGCGCGCTCGGCCGCAGGCTGGCCCACGACGGGCGCGCGGCGGGGCTCGCCGCGCACGTCGTGCACTACCGCAGCCGCGGCTGGAACGGCGCGCAGGCGCAGCTCGCCCACGACGCGTCCTGGGCGGCGGACGAGATCGTACGCCTCTACGGCGACGTCCCCGTCTGCCTCGCCGGGGTGGACATGGGCGGCAGGGCGGCGTTGCGCGCCGGCGGGCACAGCGCCGTCGAGTCCGTCCTCGCGCTGGCGCCCTGGCTGCCGGAGGAGGACATGGCGGCGCCGCCCGAACCGGTGAAGCAGCTCGCGGGGCGGCGGGTCCTCATCGTGCACGGCACGAACGACGAACGCACCGATCCGGAGCTGTCGTTCCGGCTCGCGCAGCGGGCCAAGAAGGCCAACCGCGACGTGTGCCGGTTCGAGGTGCACTCGGACGGGCACCGGCTGAGCCAGCACCACGGCGAAGTCCTCGCGCTGGCCTCCGACTTCGTGATGGGGACGCTGTTCGGTGCCGGGTTCGCCCGGCCCCTGGAGGACGCCTTGGCGGCTCCGCCGCCCCTGGGGCTCCGGATGCCGCTGGCCTCCGGCTTCGGGCAGTCGCTCCGGCGGTGAGGCGGTGGCCGGCCCGGTCACGTCGACTGCTGCAGCAGCTTGCCCTTCCTGCTCAGCAGGAACGCCTTGAAGGCCGTCACCGGCGGCGTGTCCGGGTGGCCGTCCAGCCACGCGACGCCGATCTCGCGCACCGCCCGCTGGCCCGTCACCGTCAGCTCCACCACGCCGGGGCGCGGCACGGCGGGCGGGGGCAGGAGCGCCACGCCGAGGCCCGCCGCGACCAGGCCGCGCAGGGTCTCCGCCTCCTCGCCCTCGAAGGCCACGCGGGGCCTGAAGCCCGCCTCCTGGCAGAGGTCGTCCGTGATGCGGCGCAGGCCGTAGCCGGGTTCGAGGGTCACGAAGGCCTCCTCGGCGGCTTCCGCGAGGCGGACGCGCCTGCGCGCGGCCAGGCGATGGTCGTCGGGGACGACCAGGCGCAGCCGCTGCTCGTCGAGGCGCCGGGCGACCAGGTCGGGGGCGTCGGGCACGGGCGAGGTGAGGCAGAGGTCGAGTTCACCGGCGCGCAGCCGCTCCAGCATCGCCTCGCCGTAGTTCTGCACGAGGCTGAAGCGCACCCGCGGGTGGTCGGCGCGGAAGGCGCGGAGCAGCCCCGGCACGGTCTCCGAGCCCATGGTGTGCAGGAAGCCGAAGGCGACCTTGCCGGTCTCCGGGTCGGCGTCGGCCCGCACCGACTCGGCGGCGCGCTCCACCTCGCCGAGGGCACGCTCGACCGGGGCGAGGAAGGTGCGGCCGGCCGGGGTGAGCGAGACGGTGCGCCCGCGGCGCGCGAACAGCTCGACCCCGAGGTCCCTTTCGAGGCGTACGAGGGCGCGGGAGAGCGTCGACTGGGGGATCTGCATCTCCTGGGCGGCGCGCGTGACGTGCTCGGTACGCGCGACGCCCGCGAAGTACGCGAGGCGTGGGGCGAGCAGCGTCACGATGTCCTCCGGGTCACTGTCGTGTGACACGCGCGCCGCCGGCCTGTGCTGATGCTGCATGGGAACGATTATGGCGATTCCATGCATTGGACGCATCAGAAACGCGGTCGTACGTTCGGGGCATGCCTCCTGCCAGTAGCGGGGCGCCCGCCACCACCCCAGCGGTCGCCCTCACCCCGTCGTCCCCCGCCCCCTCGGCCGCCGACTCGCGCATGGCGCCCGGCGGGCCCGGCTACCGCAGGATGAGCTTCGCGCTCTTCCTCGCGGGCGTCGCCACCTTCGCCCTCCTCTACTCCACGCAGGCCCTCCTCCCCCTCGTCTCCGACGACTTCGGGGTGAGCGCGAGCACGGCGAGCTGGACGGTGTCGGCGGCGACGGGCGCACTGGCTCTCCTCGTCCTCCCCCTCAGCGCGCTCAGCGAGCGCTTCGGGCGGCGCGCG
Organism: Streptomyces sp. NPDC050703; assembly: GCF_040654435.1. Lineage (NCBI taxonomy): Bacteria > Bacillati > Actinomycetota > Actinomycetes > Kitasatosporales > Streptomycetaceae > Streptomyces > Streptomyces sp. NPDC050703. The sequence goes on along the minus strand of NZ_JBFAHX010000030.1, from coordinate 14,080 downwards.
GTCATGACCGCCTCGCTGACCGTCGCGGTCGCCGTCGGCCTCCTGGTCCCCTTCGCCCCGTCGGTCGAGGTGCTCATCGCGCTGCGCGCCGTGCAGGGCGCGGCCCTGGCGGGGCTCCCCGCGTCGGCGATGGCGTTCCTCGCGGAGGAGGTGCGGCCGAAGGCGCTGGTCGCCGCCATCGGCATGTTCGTCGCGGGCAACTCCATCGGCGGCATGAGCGGGCGCATCGTGACCGGCTGGGTCGCGCAGGCGTGGGGCTGGCGCGCGGCGCTCGGCGTCGTGGGCGTCGTCGCCGTCCTGTGCGCCGTCGCCTTCCGCGCGCTGCTGCCCGCGCCGCGGCACTTCACCCCGGCCTCCCTGAGCCCGAGGGCCCTGGGGCGCACGGTCCGTACGCACCTGTCGAACCCGCTGCTGTGCAGGCTGTACGCGATCGGGGCGCTGTTCATGACCGTCTTCGGCGCGGTCTACACCGTGATCGGCTACCGGCTCACCGAGGCGCCCTTCTCGCTCCCGCAGGGCGTCATCGGCTCGGTCTTCCTCGTCTACCTCGTCGGTACGGTCTCCTCCGCCGCCGCGGGCAAGCTGGTGGCCAGGCTCGGCCGGCGCGGCGCGCTCTACCTGGCGGTGAGCACGACCGCGGGCGGGCTGCTCCTGTCCCTCTCCCCCTCGCTGGGCCTGGTGCTGCTCGGCCTGGTGCTGATCACCGCCGGGTTCTTCGCCGGGCACGCGGTGGCGTCGTCGTCGGTGAGCCGTACGGCGGCCACGGGCCGCGCGCAGGCCTCCGCCCTGTACCAGTCCGCGTACTACCTGGGGTCCAGCGCGGGCGGCACGCTCGGTGCCGTCGCCTTCCACGCGGGCGGCTGGTCCTGGACCGTGGGGCTCGGGCTCCTGGCGGTGCTTGGCGTCGTGTCGGTCACTCTGTGGGGTTCGCGCGCGGCCCGCGCGAGCGGGCGGGCCGTCCCCGCGTCGGCCTGACAACAGGCCCCGGCCTGCGGGTTCTCCGACTCGGGGGGCCGTTGTCGGTGGGCTGCTGTAGCTTCCGATGCAGGCCCTTCGCGGGGCCGTTCGGACATGGCTTCAGGGGTGGGGATGAGCGACATGGCAGGGACGACGACCGATCTGGACGTCACGCTGGAGAAGCACCGGGTCGAGCTGACCGGGTACTGCTATCGGATGCTGGGTTCGGCCTTCGAGGCCGAGGACGCCGTGCAGGACACGATGGTGCGGGCCTGGCGCGGCTTCGACAAGTTCGAGGGCCGCTCCAGCGTCCGCTCCTGGCTGTACCGCATCGCGACGAACGTCTGCCTGGACATGCTGAACGCGGGCAACCGCCGCGCCCGCCCCATGGACCTGACCGCCGCCGCCCCGCTGGCGCAGGCGGCGCTCACCCCGCGCCCCGACAACACCTGGCTGGAGCCGATGCCGGACGCCCGCGTCCTGCCGTCGCTCCACGACCCCGCCGAGGCGGCCGTCGCCAAGGAGTCGGTGCGCCTGGCGTTCGTCGCGGCCCTGCAGAACCTGCCGCCGAAGCAGCGGGCCGTGCTGATCCTCCGCGAGGTCCTCGCGTGGAAGGCCAGTGAGGTCGCCGAGCTGATCGGCACCTCCGTGGCCTCGGTCAACAGCGCTCTCCAGCGGGCCCGCGCCACCCTCGCCGAGCGCCCGGAGGACGACACCGCCGTCTCCGACCCGCTCGACGAGGAGCAGCAGAAGCTCCTCGACCGCTATGTCGCCGCCTTCGAGGGCTATGACATGGCGGCGCTCACGGCGCTGCTCGCCGAGGACGCCGTCATGACGATGCCGCCGTTCGACCTGTGGCTGCGGGGCACCGGGGACATCACGGGCTTCATGTCCACGATGGGCGCCGCGTGCGCCAACGGCCGCCTCCTGCCGGTGGACGTGAACGGCACGCCGGGCTTCGCGCAGTACAAGCCCGACCCGGAGAACGGCGGTTACATGCCCTGGTCGATCCAGGTCATCGAGATCTCACAGGGCCGTATCGCCGGCTTCCACTGCTTCCTGGACACCCAGCGGTGGTTCCCCCTCTTCGGGGTGCCGCTCCACCTCGACGACTAGGCCGAGGAGTTCGGTCAGTCCGAGGAGGCCGAGGAGGGCGAGCAGGGCGGGGGCGGGGTTGCGGAGCCGTATCCGTCTCCCCGCTCTGCGGGCGGCCAGTTGGAGCCGGGCGATGGCGTCGACGGTCGCGAGGTCGGAGGTCGTCACGGCGGTGACGTCGCAGATGACGTCGGCACCGGGGCCGTGCCTCGCGGCGGTCACCTCTTCGCAGAGGCGGGGCACGTCCTCCGGGCGCAGAGGGCCCGCGATGCGGATGAGGTGTGCTCGGGGGTGCGCTTCGGGGTCGGCCATGCAGGGTGGACCGGCGGGGCGGGCGGAACTCATCGGTGGGGCCGCCCGGTGAAGCCTGCGTGCGTCAGTCCACGGGGAACGCGCTGGTGTCGATCTCCAGGTCGAAGGGGGCGGGGAGCTTGACCGCCTCGCCGAACTTGCAGGTTCGAAGCGCACGGTAGACGCCGCCTCGGGGGTCTCCGTAAAGGGTGATGGTGGGGCCGCCGGAGGCCCAACGGTCGGCGAGCAGGTACAGAGGTACGCCACCCGCCGCATAGCCCGCGACCTTACTGATGCGGTCGTGACTTGCGTTCGACTGTGACGTGACCTCAAGGACCAGTTCGGCGGCAGCAGCCGGAATGTGCTGCTCCCCCTTTCCCACTACGTCCGCTCGCGGGGCCACGACCAGATCGGGGATGTAGGCACTCGTCCGAGACGGCACAAGAATGGTCTGCTCGTGGTAAATGCCAAGCTCGAATGGGATCGAACTCAGCTGCCGGTGAATCAGCTCAGCGATCTCGTTGTGATTGTTCGAGGGACTGGGCGACACGGTGATGACCCCTTCAATGATCTCCACCTTGCTGCCCTCGGGCCACTCCATCTCCTCCCAGAGCCGGACGAGGTCGTCCCAGCTCTGACCAGGCTCATGGCCTACGGTGAGTGCGCCCATGGCGGTCCCCTTCTCAGATGCGTCACCGATCCCAGCATGCCGAACGGGACCGGTGGCGGTCCACCGGTCCCGTTCACCCGTACGAGTACGCCTTGGCCAAGGCACCGCCCCGGGGCGGTGGGGTCAGCCGATCCGGTCGAGCACGATCGGCGTCGGCGCGAAGGACGCCCCCTCGGCAGCGATGTCGAAGGCCCCCTCCAGGGACTGGAGCGCGTAGTCGAAGCGCTCCGGGGTGTCCGTGTGCAGGGTGAGGAGAGGGGCGCCCGCCTCCACGGAGTCGCCCGGCTTCGCGTGGAGCTCCACGCCCGCGCCCGCCTGGACGACGTCCTCCTTGCGGGCGCGGCCCGCACCCAGGCGCCAGGCGGCGACGCCGACGTCGTACGCGTCCAGCCGGGTCAGGACGCCGGACGACGGGGCCTTCACCACGTGCGTCTCGCGGGCCACCGGCAGCTCCGCGTCCGGGTCGCCGCCCTGGGCCGCGATCATGCGGCGCCACACGTCCATCGCCGAGCCGTCGGCCAGCGCCTTCGCCGGGTCGGCGTCCTTCAGGCCCGCCGCGTCGAGCATCTCGCGGGCCAGGGCGAGGGTCAGCTCGACGACGTCCGCGGGGCCGCCGCCCGCGAGGACCTCCACGGACTCCCGGACCTCAAGGGCGTTGCCCGCCGTGAGGCCGAGGGGGGTCGACATGTCCGTCAGCAGAGCCACCGTGCGGACGCCGCTGTCGGTGCCCAGCTCGACCATCGTGGACGCCAGCTCGCGGGCGTCGCCGAGGTTCTTCATGAAGGCGCCCGTGCCGACCTTCACGTCGAGGACGAGCGAGCCCGTGCCCTCGGCGATCTTCTTCGACATGATCGACGAGGCGATCAGCGGGATCGCCTCGACGGTGCCGGTCACGTCCCGCAGGGCGTAGAGCTTCTTGTCGGCGGGCGCCAGGCCGTCGCCGGCCGCGCAGATGACCGAGCCGACGCCGTCGAGGACGCTCAGCATCTCCTCGTTGGACAGCAGCGCGCGCCAGCCGGGGATGGCCTCCAGCTTGTCCAGGGTGCCGCCCGTGTGGCCGAGGCCCCGGCCCGAGAGCTGCGGGACGGCCGCGCCGCACGCGGCGACCAGCGGGGCGAGCGGCAGCGTGATCTTGTCGCCGACGCCGCCCGTGGAGTGCTTGTCGGCGGTCGGGCGGGAGAGCGAGGAGAAGTCCATGCGCTCACCGGAGGCGATCATCGCGGCGGTCCAGCGGGCGATCTCCTTGCGGTTCATGCCGTTGAGCAGGATCGCCATGGCGAGGGCGGACATCTGCTCGTCGGCGACCGCGCCGCGCGTGTAGGCGTCGATGACCCAGTCGATCTGCTCGTCGCTGAGCTCGCCCCGGTCGCGCTTGGTGCGGATGACGGAGATGACGTCCATTGGCATGTCCTTCCAGCGGTACAACAGCGTACGTATGCGGATGTGTTCGGGACTCTACGCGCATAGAGGGCGGAGATGAAGGCGGCCCCGCACCACGGGAGTCTCCAGGGTGCGGGGCCGTTGTTCAGTTGAGGTGCTGCGGGCCGAACGCGTCCGGCAGCATATCGCCGAGCGTCCGCACCCCCGAGGGCGTCTCCATGACGAGGCCGGCGCCCCCGAACTCGTACAGGAGCTGGCGGCAGCGGCCGCACGGCATGAGGATCTCGCCCTTGCCGTCCACGCACGTGAAGTGGGTGAGCCGGCCGCCCCCGGTGAGCTGGAGCTGGGAGACCAGGCCGCACTCGGCGCAGAGGCCGAGGCCGTAGGAGGCGTTCTCCACGTTGCAGCCGGAGACCGTCCTGCCGTCGTCGACCAGGGCCGCGGCACCGACCGGGAACCCGGAGTAGGGCGCGTACGCGCGGGACATGGCCGCGCGCGCGGCTTCCCGCAGGGCGTCCCAGTCGGTGTCCGCGGAAGCAGTCGTCACTTGCCTTGTCCCTTTCGGTACGGCATTCCGTCCGCCTTCGGCATGCGCAGCCGCTGGGCGGAGAGCGAGAGGACCAGCAGGGTCACCACGTACGGCGTGGCGGTGACGACCTGGTTGGGCACCTCGTCGGTCAAGCCGTACCACACGAACATCAGCGCGGAGACGGCCGCGGTGATCGCCGCGGGGATGTACCGCTTGCGCCAGACGAGGTAGACCGCGCCGATGACCAGCAGGATCGCGAGGAGCAGCAGCAGCGCGTGGACGTTGGTGCCGCCACCCCGGAGCTTCAGGCTGTCGGTGTAACCGAACAGGCCCGCGCCCAGCGCGAGTCCGCCCGGCATCCAGTTGCCGAAGATCATCGCGGCGAGGCCGATGTAGCCGCGCCCGCCGGTCTGGCCCTCCAGGTAGATGTTGGAGGCGACCAGGGAGAGGAAGGCGCCGCCGAGTCCGGCGAGGCCGCCGGAGATGACCACGGCCAGGTACTTGTACTTGTAGACGTTGACGCCGAGCGACTCGGCGGCGATCGGGTTCTCGCCGCAGGAGCGCAGGCGCAGACCGAACGAGGTGCGCCACAGGACCCACCAGCTCAGCGGCACCATCGCCACGGCGATGACGGTGAGCGGCGAGAGGTCGGTGATCAGGCCGCCGACCAGGCCCGCGAGGTCGGAGACCAGGAACCAGTGCTTGTCGTTCAGGTCCTGGAGCCAGTCGGAGAGGCCCGGCACGGAGAAGTCGCCGAGCGACTCGACGGGCGGCGACTGCTTCGACGTACCGCCCTCCTCGCCCTCGAAGGCGAAGGTGGCGAGGTAGCGGGTGGCGCCGAGGGCGAGGATGTTCAGGGCGACACCGGAGACGATGTGGTTGACGTTGAACGTGATCGTGACGATCGCGTGCAGCAGTCCGCCGAGCGCGCCGCCGAGGATGCCGAAGAGGACGCCGACCCACGGGCCCCACTGGAAGCCCGCCCAGGCGCCGAACCAGGTGCCGAGGATCAGCATGCCCTCAAGGCCGATGTTGACCACGCCCGCGCGCTCGGCCCACAGGCCGCCGAGGCCCGCGAGGCCGATCGGCACGGCGAGCTTGAGGGCCGTGGACATCTGGCCGGTGGACGTGATGCCGTCCGCGCCCGTGACGAGGCGGACCACGGAGGTCAGCACCAGGACGCCCGCGATGATCAGCAGCAGGACGGGGAGCGAGACGCGGCGGCGGCCCGGCGAGGGCTGCTTGGCCGGGGGCTTGGCGACGGTTGCCGTGCTCATCGGGCAGCCACCTCCTTCACGGAGTCGTTGTTGCCGTTGTTGCCGTTGTTGCCGTTCGCCCGGGCGGCGGCGGCCAGTTCCTCACCGACACGGCGCTGCTGGCGGCGCAGGCCCCAGCGGCGCACCTCCTCGTAGGAGACGACGACCGCGATCACGATGAGGCCCTGCATGATCACCGCGATCTCCTTGTCGTACGCCTCCGGCTGGGCGTAGTCGAGGGCGGGCGACGCCTTGTCGAGGAAGGCCCAGAGCAGCGCCGCGAAGGCGATGCCGACCGGGTTGTTGCGGCCGAGGAGCGCGATGCCGATGGCGGTGAAGCCGAGGCCCGCGGGGAAGGAGAGGCTGTACGTGTGGGTGTCGCCGAGCAGGATCGGCAGGCCCGCGAGGCCCGAGACCGCGCCGGAGATCAGCATGGCGCTGAGCACCATGCGCTTGGCGTTGACGCCGGAGGCCGCGGCGGCCGACTCGGAGGCGCCGGTGGCGCGCAGGTCGAAACCGAACCGGGTGCGGTTGAGGATCAGCCAGTACAGGACGCCCGCGAGCACCGCGATGACCACGAAGCCGTAGATCTCGCCGCCCGCGACCTTGATGCCGGGGAACCAGCCGGACTTCTCCATGACACCGGTCGTCTGGTTGTTGCCGACCGGGACGCCGAAGTTCTCGGTGAGGGTGAGGTAGGCGATGACGCTCGTCGCGATGGCGTTGAGCATGATCGTCGCGACGACCTCGCTGACGCCGCGGGTGGTCTTGAGGATGCCCGCGATGCCGGCCCAGAAGGCGCCGGTGAGCATGGCGACCAGCATGAGCATGGGGATCTGCAGGAACGAGGGCAGCGCGAGGTGCGTGCCGACGACGGCGGTCACCATCGCGGCCAGGCGGTACTGCCCGTCCACGCCGATGTTGAACAGGTTCATGCGGAAGCCGATGGCCACCGCGAGCGCCGCCAGGTAGTACATCCCCGCCTGATTGAGGATCAGGACCTGGATGTCGGAGAAGGTGGCCTGCTCCAGCATCAGGCTGTACGGCTCGATCGGGCTCTTGCCCGAGGCGAGCAGCACGACCGAGGTCAGCGCCACGGCCACGACCAGGGCGATGACCGGTCCGGCCACCGCGAGGAGCACGCGCTCCCTGTCGAACTTCTTCATCGGTTGTCGTCCTCCTCGGAGCCGTCACCGGACTCGACGTGTTCCAGGTGACCGGAGGCGGCACCCGTCATCGCCGACCCCAGCTCCTCCGGCGTGATGGTGGCCGGGTCGGCGTCCGCCACGAACGTCCCGCGGTAGATCACGCGGAGGGTGTCGGAGAGGCCGATCAGCTCGTCCAGGTCGGCGGAGATCAGCAGTACGGCGAGGCCCTCGCGGCGGGCCTCGCGGATCTGGTCCCAGATCTGCGCCTGCGCGCCGACGTCCACACCGCGGGTGGGGTGGGCGGCGATCAGGAAGCGCGGCTTGTGGCTCATCTCGCGGCCGACGATCAGCTTCTGCTGGTTGCCGCCGGAGAGCGAGGCCGCCGTCACGTCGATGCCGGGCGTACGGACGTCGTACTCCTCGACGATGCGGCGCGTGTCGGCCTGGGCGCTCTTGAGGTCCAGCCAGAAGCCCACCTTGCCGCCGGCGTTCGGCCGCTCGGTGACATGGCCGAGGATGCGGTTCTCCCACAGCGGGGACTCCAGGAGGAGCCCGTGGCGGTGGCGGTCCTCGGGGATGTAGCCGATGCCGTCCTCGCGCCGCTTGCGCGTGGGGTGGGCGGTGATGTCCTCGCCCGCCATGCGGATCACGCCCGAGTCGGCGTGCTTCAGGCCGATGAGCGCGTCGATCAGCTCGGTCTGGCCGTTGCCCTCGACACCCGCGATGCCGAGGACCTCGCCCTCGTGGATGGTGAACGAGATGTCGTCGAGCAGCGCCCGGCCCGATTCGCCGTCGGCCAGCAGCTTCAGGCCCTCGACCTGGATCATCGGCCGGTCGGTGACCGTCGACTCCGCCGTCTCCGGGGTCGGCAGCTCGCTGCCGACCATCAGTTCGGCGAGCTGGCGCGGTGTCGTCTCGGCGGGGACGGCCGTGCCGACCGTCGTGCCGCGCCGGATGACGGTGATGTCGTCGGCGACGGAGAGGACCTCGCCCAGCTTGTGGGAGATGAAGATGACGGACAGGCCCTCGGACTTCAGCTCGCGCAGGTTGTCGAAGAGCGCGTCGACCTCCTGCGGCACGAGCACGGCCGTGGGCTCGTCGAGGATCAGCGTGGTGGCGCCGCGGTAGAGGACCTTGAGGATCTCCACGCGCTGCCGGTCGGCCACGCCGAGGTCCTCGACGTACGCGTCGGGGCGCACCCCGAGGCCGTAGCGCTCGGAGATCTCGGCGATCTTGCGGCGGGCGGCGCCGCCGATGCCGTGCAGCTTCTCGCTGCCGAGCACGATGTTCTCCAGGACGGTCAGCTGGTCGGCCAGCATGAAGTGCTGGTGGACCATGCCGATGCCGCGCGCGATCGCGTCCGCCGGACTGGCGAAGGCGACCTGCTCGCCGTCGACGGTGATGGTGCCCTCGTCCGGCTTCTGCATGCCGTAGAGGATCTTCATCAGGGTCGACTTGCCGGCGCCGTTCTCGCCCACGAGGGCGTGCACGGTGCCCTTGCGGACGGCGAGGCGGATGTCGTGGTTGGCCACGACTCCCGGGAAGCGCTTGGTGATGCCGACGAGTTCGACGGCGATGGGCGGAGGGTTGGTGGACGCGTCGATGGCGCACTCTCCTCGGGGAACTGAAGGAAAGGGGCCGCCTACGCGCGCAGTGCCCCTGCTATGTGGTGCTGCTGGGTCCTCGTGGATGCTGCTGAGGAGGTCCCTCGTGCGAAGTACCGCCGTACGAGGGGGAGTCGGGCCGCGGGCCGCGCGAACGGGGCGCGGGGTGAACCATCCTCCCCCACACCCCGTCGCACGGACATCCCGCTGCCGTCACGGCGTCACGCCGTCACGCCATGGCCTTGCGGCCTGGCCTCACGGCGTGGTCTTGACCTTGATCTTTCCGTCCTTGATGCCCGCCTCGGCCTTGTCGAGGGCGGCCTGGACGTCCTTCATCTTCATGAACTCGGGGTTCGACTCCGCGAGCGCGACACCGCCGGACTTGAGGTCGGCGCGGACGACGCCGCCCTTGGCGTTGCCGTCCTCGACGGCCTTCGCCAGGTTGTAGACCGAGCCCGCGACGTCCTTGGTGGCGGACGTCAGGATGTGCTTCTTGTACTTGGCGAGCGCGTCCTGCTTGTACTGGTCGGAGTCGACGCCGATCGCCCAGACCTTCTTGGCGGCGGCGGCCTCGATGACGCCCTGGCCGGAGAGGCCGGCGGCGTGGTAGACCACGTCGGCGCCCTTCTCGATCTGGCCCTGCGCGGCCGTCTTGCCCTTGTCGGGGCTGGAGAAGCCGCCGTCCTCGGCCTTCTCCGTCAGGTACTGCTTGACGACCTTGACCTTGGGGTCGGTGTCCTTGACGCCCTGGGCGAAGCCCGCCTCGAACTTGTGGATGAGCGGGACGTCCACGCCGCCGATGAAGCCGACGGTCTTGGACTTGGTGGTCTTGGCGGCGGCGACGCCCGCGAGGTAGGACGCCTCCTGCTCGCTGAAGACCAGGTCGGCGACGTTGTCCGCCTTGACGGTCTCGTCGTCGACGATGCCGAAGGTGGTCTTCGGGAACTTCTCCGCGACCTCCTTGATGGCGGGCGCGTAGGCGTAGCCGACACCGATGACGGGGTTGTAGCCCTGCTTGGCGAGCTGCGTCAGGCGCTGCGTCTTGTCGGCGTCGGACTCGCCGTCGACCGGCTCGACGGCCTTCTCGCCGGTCTTGAACTCGGCGGCGGCCTTCTTCATGCCGACGGTCGCGGCGTCGTTGAAGGACTGGTCGCCGGCGCCACCGACGTCGTAGGCGATGGCGACGCCCTTGTTCTTGTCGTCCTTGCTGGCGGCGGCGTCGCTGGACGTGCCACCACAGGCGGAGACGGAGACGGCAAGGGCCGCGGTCGCGGCGCCCGCGACAGCTATTCGAGACACCCGGCGCATAGAGACGAACTCCTTGAGTCAAGCAAGCACAAGCACGTACGAGCGCCTCACCTGGCGCTGATTTCGCCGCAGCGTAACGCGCGTAGACCTGACATAAGAACCCTTCTGTCCGGTCCGTTATCGACCTGTGGCCACGCGGCGTCGGGGGGATGACGGGGGCACGAACACGCCAAAGGCGCCCCCGATGACAGGGGCGCCCAGGTGGCAGGGGACGTACTACGTACAACGTGCCGACGGCGTACTACGTACAACGTGCGGGGCCGCGGCGCCGCCGCGGGTCACGGCTCGGTCTTGACCTCGACCTTGCCGCTGATGACGTCCTCCTTGGCCTTCTCGACCGCGGCGACGACGTCCTTCATCTCCCGGTACTTCGGGTTGGAGTCGGCGAACCCGACGCGGCCCGACTTGAGGTCGTAGCGCTGCTCGCCCTTCATCGGCTTGCCCTCGACGACCGACTTCGACAGGTCGTACACCGCGCCGCCGACGTCCTTCAGCGCGGAGCCGAGGATGTGGTCCTTGTACTTGGCGAGCGCCTTCTGCGCGTACTGGTCGGAGTCGACGCCGATCGCCCACTTCTTCTGCGAGCCGGTCTCCTGGATGACGCCCTGCCCCGAGAGGCCGGCGGCGTGGTAGATCACGTCGGCGCCCGCCTCGATCTGTCCGCTCGCCGCGTTCTGCCCCTTGTCGGGGCTGGAGAAGCCGCCCTCCTCGGGCTTCTCCGTCAGATACCGCTTCTCGATCTCGATCTTCGGATCGACCGACTTCACGCCCTGGACGAATCCGGCCTCGAATTTGTGGATGAGCGGAATGTCCACTCCGCCGATGAATCCGACGTGCTTGGCCTTGCTCGCCTTCGCGGCGGCCACACCCGCCAGATACGAACCCTGCTCCTCGTGGAACACGAGATCGGCGACGTTGTCGGCCTTCACGGTGTTGTCGTCGATGATCCCGAAAGTGGTCTTCGGATACTTCTTGGCGGCCGCCTCGACGGCGGGCGCGTAGACGAAGCCGACGCCGATCACCGGGTCGTAGCCCTGCCTGGCGAGCTGTTCGAGGCGCTGGACCTTGTCGGCGCTGGACTCGCCGTCACCCGGCTCCATGTCCACGCCACCGATCTTGAACTCCTTGCGGGCCTTGTCGTAGCCGCTGAAGGCCGCGTCGTTGAAGGACTGGTCGCCCTGGCCACCGATGTCGTAGGCGAGACCGATGCCCTTGCCCTTGTACGACGAACCGGCCGAGCCCTTGCCGTCCTTGCCCCCGTCGTCCTTGGACGCCTCGCTGCTCGTCTTGCCGCACGCGGAAGCCGCGAGGGTGAGCGACGCCACCGCCACGGCCACCTGGGAAAGTTTCGATACACGACGCATAGGACGTACTCCTCACGTTTCCCAACGCACCGTTGGCGGCGTTGATTTCGGCGCACATTAACGCGCGTAGAAAGGGAGGGGAACGGGTTTTCGCGCGGCCGTTACCCATTCGTGCCGCGTACTTGTCGCACGCCTGAGGGAGGGGCACCCGGTAGGCACCCCTCCCCTTTCTCACGTCACCTACGCGGCTTCCCGCGTCACGTACGTGACGGCCCGCGTCACATGCGTGCGGCGTCCAGGAGGGCGGCCGCGGTGAAGAGTTCGACGCCGACCGTGATCGCCGACTCGTCCGCGTCGAAGTCGCCCTGGTGCAGGTCGCGGACCCCGCGCTCGCCCGGCTTGCGTACGCCGAGTCGGGCCATGGCGCCCGGCACGTGCTCCAGGTACCAGGAGAAGTCCTCGCCGCCGAGGCTCTGCTCGGTGCTCTCCACGGAGAGCGGGCCGCGCCGCGCGACCATGGCGTCCCGCAGCAGATCGGCCGCTCCGGGGGCGTTGACGACGGGCGGGACGCCCCGTACGTAGTTGATCTCCAGCTTGGCGCGGTACTGGTCGGCGACCTCCTGGATGGCGGCGTGCACCAGGTCGGGCGCCTCCCGCCAGGTCTTGAGGTCCAGGCAGCGCACGGTCCCCGCCAGCTCCGCGTGTTGCGGCACGACGTTCGGGGCGTGGCCCGACTCGATGCGGCCCCACGTCAGCGAGAGCCCCGAGCGGGCGTCGACGCGGCGGGCGACGAGGAACGGCGCCTCGGTGGCGACCTTGGCCACCGCCGTCACGATGTCGGTGGTCAGATGGGGGCGGGCGGTGTGCCCGCCGGGCCCGTCGAGCGAGACCTCCAGACGGTCGCAGGCGGAGGTGATCGGGCCGTGCCGCAGCCCGATGCGGCCCGCGTCGACGCGGGGGTCGCAGTGCACGGCGAGGATCTTGCCCACGCCTTCCAGGGCGCCCGCCTTGATCGCGTCGGCGGCGCCGCCCGGCAGCACCTCCTCCGCGGGCTGGAAGATCAGCCGCACCGGAAAGGGCAGCTGCCCCTTCGCCGCCAGGTCCGCGAGGACGATGCCGGTGCCGAGCACGACGGTGGTGTGCACGTCGTGGCCGCAGGCGTGGGCGCGGTCGGGCACGGTGGAGCGGTACGGCACGCCGCGCTTGGTGTCGGGGATGGGCAGCGCGTCGATGTCGGCGCGCAGGGCGAGCATCGGGCGCACGCCGTCCCACTCCCCGATGTCGCAGACGAGCCCCGTCCCCGCGGGGAGCACCCGGGGCGCGAGGCCCGCCTCCTCCAGGCGGGCCTTGAGGGCCGCGGTGGTACGGAACTCCTGGTTGCCGAGCTCCGGGTGCATGTGGAGGTCACGACGGAAGGCGGTGAGCTCGACGCGCAGCGGTTCGGGCAGCGCGCCGGGAAGCGTTTCCGCGGGAGCGGACTCCGTTCCTGACACGTCGTCGGACTCCTGTTCGGACGCACGGGACATCAGTTGGTTCACCCTCTGAAGGGTAGGGCTGGGGAGCGGTCAACTGACCCACGATCAACAAAAGTTCAGCCCGTTAGGGGAAGAATTTCTGGCCTCGTGGCGCATGGCCGCTGGTCGGGATGGGTAAACTTTTACGCCGCCGTGGAGGATGCGCGGGTCGTCCGGCGCCGGTAATAGGCCAGGGCGACCGCCGTCAGCAGGGGCGGCCAGGCGATCAGCGGAACGTAGCAGACCACGAGCAGCACGTGTTGCGCCGCGCCGTCGGTGACACCTCCCTCTCTTCCGAGTCCGGCGAGCTGGGCGTAGAAGGCCCAGCCCCCGATCGCGAACAGCCCCGCGGCGCCGAGCAGTGCCGGCACCACGGCGGCGAGCGTCGGCACCCGTCGCCCGCCGAGTCCGGGTACCCACCCGGGAACGATCTCACCCCACCCGCGCACAAGCCCGAGCGTCAGCAACGCGAGCCCCTCCGACACCACGCTCAACATCAGTACGTACGTGGCCTCAGCGGCTCCCCGCTGCTCGACGGCGGCCACGGGCAGCCCGGCGACCAGGGCCACGCGCCACACCCCGGACGGCAGGGTCAGCCAGGGCACGGCGTGCGCGGCGAACGCGGCCCAGCGGGGCACGCCGGGCAGAGCGATCATTCTCATCATGCGCTCGATGCTGCCGCCGGGCGATCGGGGGCGCGTCGGCGTGGGGGTGGAGGTGGGGGGTGTGGGCTCCCCCGGGTGGGGGAGGTGGGGTCGGCCGGGGGCATTGCCTGGTTGCCGGGGCCGCCCGGTTCCCCGGAAGTGTGGCGCCTCCCCCGGGTGGGGGCGGGAGGTGGGGCCGGCCTGAGGCGTTGCCCGGTTGCCAGGGCCGCCCGGTTCCCCGGAAGTGTGGCGCCTCCGCCCCGCCAGTATAAGGGCGCTCCCTACCGGTCGCGTCGGCTGCGCCGATTCCGCTTTCGCTCCACCCTTGACTGGCGGGGCTCCACCGCGAAGCTGCCATTGACCGGGCGGCCACGAATGGG
>NZ_JBFAHX010000029.1:0-102965 GCF_040654435.1 Streptomyces sp. NPDC050703 | reverse complement strand
GTCGGTGACTTCAGCGCCGGATGTCGGGCAGTGACGTAGAGACGCAGTGAGGCGAAGTCCGGGATGCCCCACAGGGTGCCGGGCGGGCGGGCGGGAGACACCCGCCGCGAAGCGGCGGTTCAGGCCCGCCAAACAGGCCCAGGGGCCAGAAAAAATCAGGACAGACAACCATCCACCATCCCCACCACCCGGTCCGCGACGGACAACCGCGCCCGATCATGCGTGACCAGCACCGTCGCCGTACCCCACTCCCTCGTGAGCCCCGAGAGCAGATCGAGCACCGCCCCGCCCCGCTCGTGGTCCAACGCGCTGGTCGGCTCGTCGACCAGCAGCACCGCGGGGGCGTTCATCAGCGCCCGCGCGATCCCCACCCGCTGCCGCTGTCCCCCGGACAGCTGGTGCGGGCGCCGCCCCGCCTCCGCCGCGAGGCCCACCGCGGCCAGCAGTTCCCGCGCCCGCTCGCGCACCTGCCGGGACGGCCGCCGCCCGTCGACGTGCGCCATCAGCTCCAGCTGCTCAAGCGCCGTCAGCGAGGCCAGCAGATTCGGCTGCTGGAAGACGAGGCCGAGGCTGCGGCGCCGCAGCGCGGCCTGTTCCGCCCTGCTCAGGGCCCCCGTGTCCACGCCGTCCAGCAGGACCCGCCCCCGGTCGGGCGTGACCAGCGTCGCCGCGACGGCGAGCAGGCTGGACTTCCCCGAACCCGAGGGGCCGAGGACGGCCGTCATGGTGCCGCCGGGCACGTCGAGGCTCACCCCGTCCAGCGCGGTGAGCCGCCCGCCCCCGTCGGGATAGGTGAGGGTGACGTCCTCGACGATCAGCGGGGCGACAGCGGAAGAGGTGGAATTCATCGAGCACTCCCCAGTGCGATCAGCGGATCGACGGCGGTGATCCGCCGCACGGAAAGACCGGCTCCCAGCACCCCGAGGGCGACCATGACCGCGGCCGGCCACAGCGTGGTCGACGGTTCGAGGACGAACGGGACGTCGTCGCCGCTGATGACGCCGCCCACCGCGGCGGCCAGCCCCGTCCCGAGCGCCGTACCGGCGACGAGCATCGCCACGGCCTGCCCGAGCGCGTCCCGCAGCAGGTACGGCGTCGAGGCGCCCAGCGCCTTCAGGACGGCGATGTCACCGCCCCGCTGAATCGTCCAGACGGTGAAGAAGGCGCCTATGACCAGCGCGGAGATCACGAAGAGGAAGCCCCGCATCAATTGCAGCGACCCGTTCTCGGCCTGGTAGGAGCCGATCGCGGTGAGCGCGCCGTCCAGCGACTTCGTCTCGGTTCCCGCGGCCTCGTCCCCCGCGGCCAGGTCGACGCCGTCGGCGGTACGGAGTGCCACCACGGTCGCCGTCGGTTCCTTCGACGCCCCCGCCCGGGAGAGCCTCTGCCAGTCGTCGAGGCCGAGCCACACCACGGGGGTGTGGCTGTACGAGGCGTCGGACGCGACCCGTACGACCCGCTCCTCGACCGCGCCTCCCCCGAGCCGCACCCGGTCGCCGACCTCCGCGTCGAGTTCCGCGGCGGCCTTCTCCGAGAGCACGGCCCCGCCGGACGCGACCCCGCGCGGCGCGATGCCCGAGTCGGGCTCCACGCCGAACGCGGACACCGCGGCCGACCGGTCGCCCGACGTGGCGTTGAGGGTGCTGATGCCGATGGGCCGCGCGGAGGTGACGCCGGGACGCCCGGACCACTCCTCCCAGGCCTGCCGCCCCAGGGACGAGTTGGTGAAGGAGACGGACTGGCCGTCGGGGGGCGCGGCGAACGCCAGGTGGTCGGCGGGCAGCCCGGTGATGGCCGAGGTGTTCTCCTTCGCGAGCCCGGCGGTCAGTCCTGACAGCAGCCCCACGAGCAGGGTGATCAATACGACGACGGCTCCCATCAGGGCGAACCGCCCTTTGGCGAACCGCAGGTCTCTCCATGCGACGAACATGCCTCCACCCTGCGGGCGGGGCGGGGGCCGGGGCATCGCGCCACAGCACGCTTCACCCGTATCGAAGTGCGGAACCACCGCTCAACCTTTCGGTTGACGAACGCCCGGGCGCAGTACCCGTACCGTAAAAGAAACCCCCCGACCACACGAGACGCACGCCCCATGCCGCGCACCCACACCCGCACCCACGCCCGCACCGCCGCGCACCAGCCGCCCGACCGGCTGGTCCCCGTGCCCCCCGCCATCCGCCGCTGCCTCCACGCCCTCCTCGCGGGGCTTCTCGCGCTCGCCGCGGTCAAGGCGGTGGCGGCGGGCGCCGAGCACCGTTTCGGGGTCGTCGCGGCGGCGGTGGCGATGGCCGCCGTCTACACGGCGGGCACGCTGCACCCGGCGGTGGGCCGCTCGCGGCACGCGGCCGGATGGTGGCTGACGGCGCTCGCCGCCTGCTGGCTCGTGCTGCTCGTGCTCTCACCGGACGGGCTCTGGGCCGCCTTCCCGCTGTACTTCCTCCAGCTCCACCTGCTGCCGAGGCGCCGGGCGCTGCCCGCCGTCCTCGCCACGGCGGCGGCCGCCATCGCGAGCTTCCTGGTGCACAGCGCGCGCGTCACACCCGGCAGCTTCATCGGGCCGCTGCTCGGCGCGGCCGTGGCGGTGGCGGCGGTCCTCGGGTACGAGGCGCTGTACCGGGAGAGCGAGCGCCGCCGCGAGCTGATCGACGAGCTGATGGCGGCCCGCGCCGAACTCGCCGCCGCCGAGCGCACCGCGGGCACGCTGGCCGAGCGCGAGCGCCTGGCCAGGGAGATCCACGACACGCTCGCGCAGGGGCTGTCGTCGATCCAGTTGCTGCTGCGGGCCGCCCAGCGCGCGCTGCCGGACGGCTCTCCGGCGGCCCCGCACATCGAGCGGGCGCGCGAGGCGGCGCAGGACAACCTCGCCGAGGCCCGGCGCTTCGTGCACGCCCTGTCGCCGCCCGACCTGGAGCACGGCTCGCTGGCCGGCGCCCTGGAGCGGCTGTGCGCGTCGAGCGCGGGGCCGCGCGTCCGGTTCTCCCTCAGCGGTACGCCCGCGGAGCTTCCGACGCCGTACGAGGTGGCGCTGCTGCGGGTCGCGCAGTCCGCCCTGGCGAACACGGTCCGGCACGCGGAGGCCGCCCGCGCCGAGATCACCCTGACGTTCATGGACGCGTCGGTCACGCTGGACGTGGTCGACGACGGCCGCGGCTTCGACCCGGCCGCCGACGGCCGGGCTGCCGCCGGGGAGCACGACGGCGGCTTCGGGCTGCCCGCGATGCGGGCGCGCGCGGAGTCGCTCGGCGGCACGTTCACGGTCGAGTCGGCGCCCGGTCAGGGCACCGCGGTGGCGATCTCACTGCCGGTACCGGTACCGGCGAAGGAGGAGGCGGCGTGACGCGCACACCCGGCGCGGGGGCGCCGACGGTCCGGCTGCTGCTCGCCGACGACCACCCGGTGGTCCGCGCGGGGCTGCGGGCGGTCCTCGACGCCGAGCCCGACTTCGAGATCGTCGCGGAGGCGGCGACGGCCGAGGCGGCGGTGGAGAGGGCCGCCGCGCAGGGCCCGGACGCCGTCGACGTGGTCCTGATGGACCTCCAGTTCGGCCCCGGGATGCACGGGGCCGCGGCGACGGCGGCGATCACCGCGCGCGAGGGCGCGCCCCGGGTCCTGGTCCTCACCACGTACGACACGGACGCCGACATCCTCGCGGCGGTGGAGGCGGGCGCCGCCGGTTACCTGTTGAAGGACGCGCCGCCCGAGGAGCTTGCCGCGGCGGTGCGCACGGCGGCCTCGGGCCGCTCGGCGCTCGCCCCCGCCGTCGCCGACCGTCTGATGGACCGGATGCGGGCGCCCGGGGAGGCGCTGAGCCGCCGTGAGCTGGAGGTGCTGCGCCTGGTGAAGGACGGCCTCTCCAACCAGCGGATCAGCAAGGAGCTGTTCCTGAGCCAGGCCACGGTCAAGTCCCACCTGGTGCACATCTACGCCAAGCTGGGCGTGGACTCCCGTACGGCCGCGGTGGCCGCGGCGACCTCCCGCGGCCTGATCCGCGACCGCCCCTGACCCCGCCGCCGTCCACCGCCCCCGCCCTGTCCCATCGGTCCCCCGCCGGTCGTTCACCGCCCGACCAGCGCGAAGTCCTCCGCGGTCATCCGCCGCAGCGCCCTGCGCAGGCCCCTCGGCACGGCCGGCGCGGGGACGGTGAGGACCGGGCAGACCGCGCGGGCGCCGATCCCGCGGTGGAGCCGGCTCGGGCGGCGTCTGCCGGGGCGGGTCCCGACGACCAGCAGGTCGTGCGGGTGGGCGGCGAGGCCGGGCAGCGCGCGTTCCGGACGGCCCCTGACCACCCGGCGCTCGCTCCCGACGCCCGGCGGCGCGCCGCCGAAGACCGCGTCGAAGGCGCCGTCGACGCGGGCCCGCGCCTCGGCCCGCCAGTGCCTCACCCACGCCGGGTCGGGGTGGCGCAGATACAGCATCTCTCCCTCCGGCGGCTCCCAGGCGGTCACCGCCACGAGCGTGCGACCGCTCCGCCCGGCCTCATCGGCGGCGGTCCGCAGCGCCGCGAGACTCGCGAGCGAGCCGCTCACCCCCACCACGACGCGCCCGTCCACGCTCTCCGTCCCCGCTGCCGATGCCACCGATGTCCTCCCTGGCCCCATGAGCCGGCCACATGAGCCGCTTCTTTCCCGCTGGTGCCGACTCTGTACGCTGATTGGCCTGGAGAGCAGGGCCAATCGGCAGAGGTTGGCATGGCAGAGGGGCGAGTGGTCCGCGTGGTGGACAGAAGGCTGGGCAGCCGGCAGCTCGCCGCGCTGCTGACCGGTGCCGTGGGGGAGCACCCCGGCTACCGCGCGCTCGCCCACGGCGTGCGCACCCTCGTCCTGGACGGCCGCGTCCCGCTGCACACCCGCCTGCCCGCCGAGCGCGAGCTGGCGTCGGCGCTCCTGGTGAGCCGGGCCACGGTCACGGCGGCGTACGACGTGCTGCGCGAGGGCGGCTTCGCGCGCAGCCGCCGGGGCGCGGGGACCTGGACCGAGCTGCCGGAGGGGCAGCGGCCCGCCGCCGTGGCGGCGTTCCCGGTGGGCGACGGCGTGCTCGACCTGGCGGTGGCGGCGCCCGGCGCTCCGGAGGCCGAGCTGGCGGCGGCGCTCGGCGCGGCGGCGGCGATGCTGCCCGAGCACGCGCCGACGGCGGGCTACCACCCGTACGGCATACCGGAGTTGAGGGCGGCCGTGGCCGACCGCTTCACCCGGCGGGGGCTCCCCACGCTCCCCGACCAGATTCTGATCACGACGGGCGCCCAGCACGCCCTGTCCCTGACGCTCGCGCTCCTCGGCAGGGCGGGCGACCGCGTCCTGGTCGAGAACCCCTCGTATCCGAACGCCCTGGACGCGATCCGCAACGCCGGTCTGCGTTCGGTGCCCGTGCCGGTCACGGAGGACGGCTGGGACAGCGGGCTCGTCGAGTCCTCGCTGCGGCAGGCGGCCCCCCGCCTCGCGTACCTCGTACCGGACTTCCAGAACCCGACCGGCGGCCTGATGCCGCCGGAGCAGCGCGTACGGGTCCTGGAGACGGCCCGCGCGACGGGCACCTGGCTGCTGATCGACGAGACCGTCGCGGACATCGCCCTCGACGGGCCGCCGCCCGCCCCCTTCGCCTCGTTCGCGGCGCACGGCGCCGGCGAACAGACCGTCACCATCGGGTCGTTGAGCAAGTCGCACTGGGGCGGGCTGCGGATCGGCTGGGTGCGGGCGGGTACGCGGCTGATCACGGAGCTGGCGATGGCGCGGGTGCCGAGCGACATGGCGACGCCGGTCATCGAGCAGCTCGTGGCGCTGCACCTGCTGCGCGGGATGGACCGGGTCCTCGGCGAGCGGCTGCCGATGCTGCGGGAGCGGCGGGACGCCCTGGCGGCGTCGCTGGCCAGGCACCTGCCGGAGTGGCGCTGGCGGACGCCGCCGGGCGGCCTTTCGCTCTGGGTGGACCTGGGCCGCCCGATCGCGTCGGCCCTGGCCCGTGCGGCGCGGACCCAGGGCGTACGGATCGAGGGCGGCTCCCGCTTCGGCGCCGACCCGGGCACCCACGAGCACCGCCTCCGCATCCCCTACGCGCTGCCGCCCGCCGCCCTTGAGGAGGCCGCGCGACGCCTGGCGGTGACGCTGGCGGGCGACCTGCGCGCCCCCGCCGACGACGCGCGGGGCCGCCGCTGGGTCGCGTGACCCGGCCGGGCCCCGCGGCGTCCCCCTGGGGCGTGTGGCGAAAGTGGCGTCGTCCGCCCGGCGGGCGGGTCCGGCGGCGTCCGGTGCGTGCGATCGCACGGCGGAGGGTCGCCCCGGTACTGGTGGTACCGGGGTGATCCCGACAACGCGGCGCGTGTGCGTGCCAGGCGTCGCCGGACAGCGGGACTTTCGCCACACGCCTCAGGGCGTGCCGAACATCTCCACCGCGCCCCGTACCTCCGCGAGCCCCGGCGCGAGGGCGCTGACGGAGCCGATCGCGCTCGCCACCAGGAGCAGGGAGCGGCGCAGCCGCGGGACCTCGGGGGCGCCGCCTTCGGCCATGTCCGCGAGGGCGGCCAGTTCGCCCTCGGCTATGCCGCGGTCGGTGAACTCCACGCGGTAGGACGCCAGTTCGCGGCGCAGACGCGCCACCGACGTACGCAACCCGGCCACGCGAGGGTCTTCGCCGCCCTCGTCGCCCTCCACGCCCCGGGCACCCCTGGCGCTTCCGGTCGCCGGCCTCTGCCCCGCGTTCCGCAACACAGTCGGCTCTCCCCCTCGCACTCCGTCGTGCGTCAGCTCTCGTGCGTCTTTCTCTGCCCCGTCAGGGCGTTGGTCAGGCACCCGGGAGCCGCGGATCAGTAAACCTTTACGCGGGCGCCGTACGCCACCGCCCGGCCGCCGCCCGGCCGGAACCCGCCCTGCCGCCCGGGGTGTATGCAGGAGGCATGACGACAGAACGGATGAACGAGCGGGCCGACGACGCCGGCGAGGTGGCCGGGCTGCTCCTGGCGGCGGGCGGCGGGCGGCGGCTCGGCGGGCGGCCGAAGGCACTCCTCGAACACCGGGGGCGCCCGCTGGTCGAGCACGCCGTGGGGGTGCTGCGCGCGGCCGGATGCGCACGGGTGCACGTGGTCATCGGCGCCGCTTCGGCGACGGTACGCGCGCGTGCCGCGCTCCCCGGCTGCGTACTGGTCGACAACCCGGACTGGGAGGAGGGCATGGGTTCCTCCCTGCGGGCCGGTCTCGCCTCGCTGCGGGACACCGGCGCGCGGGCGGCCCTGGTGTCGCTCGTCGACCAGCCGGGGATCGGTCCCGCGGCGACCGCGCGGGTGCGCGCCGCGTACCGCTCGCCGGCGACGCTCGCCGCGGCGGCCTACGACGGCGTGCGCGGCCACCCGGTGCTCTTCGGCGCCGCGCACTGGGCCGGGATCGGGGCGAGTGCGGTCGGCGACCGCGGGGCACGCGCCTATCTGAGGCGGAACGCCGACGCGGTGGCCCTGGTCGAGTGCGGGGACGTGGCGGAGGCGTACGACATCGACACGGCGGAGGACCTGGCCCGTCTGGAGCCCGCGACCCACGGCGAGTGACCGGTATGGCACTCAGCGACACGTTCTGTCGACGAAGAGAATCTCGACATCAACAAACCATTGAACTTCCACCATGAGGAAACTAGTATCCACTGACCAGAAGGCCCGTTACCCCGAACGGGGCCCGGAAGCCGTACCTCGGCTCTGGTGGCACCCAGTGCCGCCGTGTCTGCCCGGCGGCTCGCCCGGCACCGTCCGCGCAGCTCTCTGAAGGAAGTGACAGCTCATGTCCGCACCAGCGCCGTCGCCGCTGGCCATCGTCGACGCAGAGCCCCTGCCCCGGCAGGAAGAGGTGCTCACCGACGCGGCCCTCGCCTTTGTGGCCGAGCTGCACCGGCTGTTCACGCCCCGGCGTGACGAACTCCTCGCGCGCCGTGCCGAGCGCCGCGCCGAGATCGCCGGCACCTCCACCCTGGACTTCCTGCCGGAGACGGCCGCCATCCGCGCCGACGACTCCTGGCGGGTCGCCGAGGCCCCCGCGGCGCTCAACGACCGCCGCGTGGAGATCACGGGCCCCACCGACCGCAAGATGACCATCAACGCCCTGAACTCGGGCGCCAAGGTCTGGCTCGCCGACTTCGAGGACGCCTCCGCTCCCACCTGGGAGAACGTGGTCCTCGGCCAGCTCAACCTCACCGACGCCTACGAGCGCCGCATCGACTTCACCGACGAGCGCACCGGCAAGTCGTACGCCCTCAAGGACGCCGGCGAACTGGCCACGGTCGTCATGCGCCCGCGCGGCTGGCACCTGGACGAGCGCCACCTCCAGGTCGACGGCAAGCCGGTCCCCGGCGCGCTCGTCGACTTCGGCCTCTACTTCTTCCACAACGCCAAGCGGCTCATCGAGCTCGGCAAGGGCCCGTACTTCTACCTGCCGAAGACGGAGTCGTACCTGGAGGCCCGCCTCTGGAACGACATCTTCGTCTTCGCCCAGGACCACGTCGGCATCCCGCGGGGCACGGTCCGCGCGACCGTCCTGATCGAGACGATCACCGCCGCGTACCAGATGGAGGAGATCCTCTACGAGCTGCGCGACCACGCGTCCGGGCTCAACGCGGGCCGCTGGGACTACCTCTTCTCCATCGTCAAGAACTTCCGGGACGGCGGCGAGAAGTTCGTCCTGCCGGACCGCAACCTGGTGACGATGACCGCCCCCTTCATGCGGGCGTACACCGAACTCCTCGTCCGCACCTGCCACAAGCGCGGCGCGCACGCGATCGGCGGCATGGCGGCCTTCATCCCGTCGCGCAGGGACCCGGAGGTCAACAAGGTCGCGTTCGAGAAGGTCAAGAACGACAAGGACCGCGAGGCGAACGACGGCTTCGACGGCTCCTGGGTGGCGCACCCCGACCTCGTCCCGATCGCCATGGAGTCCTTCGACGCGGTCCTCGGCGACAGGCCGAACCAGAAGGACCGCCTGCGCGAGGACGTCTCGGTCGCGCCCGGGGACCTGATCGCCATCGACTCCCTCGACGCGAAGCCCACCTACGACGGCCTGGTCAACGCCGTCCAGGTCGGCATCCGCTACATCGAGGCATGGCTGCGCGGCCTGGGCGCCGTCGCCATCTTCAACCTCATGGAGGACGCGGCCACCGCCGAGATCTCCCGCTCCCAGATCTGGCAGTGGATCAACGCGGGCGTCGTCTTCGAGACCGGCGAGACGGCCACGGCCGACCTCGCCCGCGAGGTCGCGGCCCGGGAACTGGACGCGATCCGCCGGGAGATCGGCGACGAGGCCTTCGCGGCCGGCAAGTGGCAGCAGGCCCACGACCTCCTCCTCCAGGTCTCCCTGGACGAGGACTACGCGGACTTCCTGACCCTCCCGGCCTACGAGCAGCTCCGCTAGCCGGGAATCCGACTCGGCCCCCGGCACCGCACAGCGCCGGGGGCTTCGTCATGGCCGCGGTGACGGGCCCCCGGCCAGAACCCTCAGCCGAGGTGAACGGACCAGTCCTGCTCGGCCCCCGGCTTGCCGTGGAGATCCGGCACCCGCTTGAGCCAGGCGGGGCGCCCCTTCTCCGTCTCCGCCGCCCGCCGGGCGTCCGCCGCGGCCAGCTCGTCCCGCGAGGGGAACCCCGTCGGCAGCCACACCGCGGAGGCCCTGCCCCGCGCCAGCAGGAACTCCACGTAGGCGTCCCGCACCGCCCCCGGCGAGGCGAAGCCGGGCTCGTCGGCCAGCCAGGAGTCCGGCACGAGCCCGGTGACCTCCCGCAGCAGGGCTTCCGTGACCAGCGGCGCGAGTTCCGCGTCGGCGGCGGCCGTGTCGGGCCCGTAGCCGCCCAGCGCGTGGTGCCGGAAGTCGTACACCTTGTCCGGCGCCGAAGCCCCCCACCGGTGGTGGAAGACGAGCGCCGCCCCGTGGTCGATGAGCCACAGCTTCGGCGGCAGCACGCCGAACGTGGGCCAGACCATCAGGTTCGAGCTGTGCACGGTCCGGTCCACGTTGGCCGTGAGCGCGTCGAGCCAGACGACCTTGCCGGCCTCCAGCGGACCGACGTCGACCGCGTCGGGCGTGAAGTCGTGCGCGCCGGGGAGCAGGTCCATGCCGAGGTTCAGCCCCGCGCTGGCGTGCAGCAGGTCCTGCACCTCCTGGTGCGGCTCGTCGGCCCCGACCGCCGGGTCGAAGCGGACGAGGACCAGCTCGGGAAAGCGCAGCCCGAGCCGCCGCGCGAGCTCACCGACGATGATCTCGGCGACCAGGGCCTTGCGCCCCTGCGCGGACCCGGTGAACTTCACGACGTACGTGCCCAGGTCGTCGGCCTCGACGACGCCGGGGACGGAGCCGCCGGTCCGCAGGGCTTCGACGTAGCGGGTCGCGGTGACCGTTCTCAGCACTTTCCCAGCCCGCCCATCTCTTCAGCCACGCAATCCACGACCACCGTCGGACGAGTGCCACAACAGGTATCCGGTTCGCCCCTTGCTTCCGGCCTCCGGCCTCCGGCATGAAGTGAGCATAGTAACCGAGGGTGATCGCGGGCGAGCAGTGCCCGAGCCGAGCTCATCCCTTGATGAACTCGATGATCTGCGGGGCGATCTTCCTCGGGGCCATGACGACGGCGCCATGGTTGAGTCCGGGCAGAGTGCGGTGGTCGGCCTGCGGCAGGATCTCGGTGACGGCGAGGGCGGCGCGCTGGAACGCGGCCGGGCTCTTGCCGCCGGTCAGCACGCGGGTGGGTATGGCCACCCCTTTCCACTCCTCGGCATCGAGCGGCTTGCCTTGCTGGGTATCGCCCATGACCGCGATGTCATAGGGCAGAGTGCCGGCCAGCTTGGTGAGGTTTGCCCACATCTTCGGCATGAGCCTCATGAAGAACACGGCGATGCCGGGCATGCCCTGCACCCTGGTCATGAAGTACTTGACCGCGTCACTGTGCCGGCCTTCCGCAAGCAGCGCGGTGATCTGCTGCGCGAGGTCCTTGGGCGGCCCGTCGTCGCCTTCGGCGACCACGAACGGCGGCTCATACAGAGCCAGGCGGTCGACGTTGACTCCGGCCGCGGCCGCGCGCAGGGCGAGGACCGCTCCGGAGGACGAGCCGAACAGCGACGCCGAACCGCCGACGTGTTCGACCAACGCGGCGATGTCTTCGACCTCACGGTCGGGGGCGTAAGTACTGGCGTCACCGCTGGCACCCCGTCCGCGCCGGTCGTAGTTGATCACTGTGAAGTGCTGGGCCAGGAGAGCGGCGAGTCTGGCCGTGTCCGAGCGGTCGGCCAGTGCCGAGGCAACCAGGACGACGGCCGGCCCGCGGCCCGACTGCTCGAATGCGATCTCGGTGCCGTCCGCGGAGACGACACGGGCCTCGGCTCCGGCCGACTGCTCTCGCGCTGTTGCCATGCTTATCTCTCCGGTTCACATAGGGGTCGCACCGCTGTGGTGTGCGTTACTGCCGATGAGACCCCCGCGGCGCTGAAAACTCATCGGTGCGCGGCAGCGCGCCCCCTCACGTCTCCCGCAGCGCCTTCGCCAGGACTCCGTCCCCGGAGAGTTCGACGCGGCCGCCGCGTACGGCCTCTCCCAGCGTCAGCGTGCCCCCGCTGATTTCGACGCACGTCTCCGCGTCCAGGGCGAGGCGTACGTCGGGTGCCTCCGGTGCGGGGCCGTCGCCGAAGCCCTCACGTTCGCCTCCGACGCGTACGTGGAACTCGCCCTCCGGCAGGCGGACCTGCACCACCCCCTCGGCGCCGGCGCCCGCCAGGGCCCGCAGCAGTGGCAGGGCGAACCAGTGGGCGCGCACCGCGTCGGTGGGGCGGCGTTCCGCCAGAGCGGGGGTGCCCCAGGCGGCGAGGGTGCGCAGGACGTCCTGCAACTCCCTGCCGCGTGGGGTGAGTTCGTAGACGTACGCCGACGAGGGCGGCGGCATCCTGCGGCGCGTCACGAGGCCCTGCTGCTCCATGTCCTTCAGGCGTGAGGCGAGGACGTCCGTGCTGACGCCGGGCAGGTCGGCGTGGAGGTCGGTGTAGCGGCGGGGCCCGGCGAGCAGCTCCCTGACGATCAGGAGGGTCCAGCGGTCGCCGACGGCGTCGAGGCCGCGGGCGACCGCGCAGTACTGGTCGTAGCTTCGGCGGGGGCGGGCGGACGGCCGCGGCTGAGGTGGCATGCGGCATAGTCTAGGCAACTTGTTGGACTTTCCAAGCGGGGGCTTGGTAAAACCAAGTAACACACGTCATGGGAGGCGCACCGCATGGAGTTCCGGCAGTCGAGCAAGCTCAGCGAGGTCTGTTACGAGATCCGGGGCCCCGTCATCGAGCACGCCAACGCCCTGGAGGAGGCGGGCCACAGCGTCCTGCGCCTCAACACCGGCAACCCCGCGCTCTTCGGCTTCGAGGCGCCCGAGGAGATCGTCCAGGACATGATCCGGATGCTGCCGAGCGCCCACGGCTACACGGACTCGCGCGGCGTCCTCTCCGCCCGCCGCGCGGTCGCCCAGCGCTACCAGGCGCTCGGTCTCGACGAGGTCTCCGTCGACGACGTCTTCCTCGGCAACGGCGTCTCGGAACTGGTCACCATGGCCGTGCAGGCGCTCCTCGAAGACGGCGACGAAGTCCTCGTCCCCGCGCCCGACTTCCCGCTGTGGACGGCCGTGACGACCCTCTCCGGCGGCAAGGCCGTGCACTACGTGTGCGACGAGTCGGCGGAGTGGTACCCCGACCTCGACGACATGGCCTCGAAGATCACCGACCGCACCAGGGCCGTCGTGATCATCAACCCGAACAACCCCACCGGCGCGGTCTATCCGAAGGAGGTCCTGGAGGGCATCCTCGATCTCGCGCGGCGGCACGGCCTGATGGTCTTCGCCGACGAGATCTACGACCAGATCCTCTACGACGACGCCGTGCACCACAGCGTCGCCGCCCTCGCCCCCGACCTCGTCGTCCTCACCTTCTGCGGGCTGTCCAAGACCTACCGGGTGGCGGGGTTCCGGTCGGGCTGGCTGGTCGTCACCGGGCCCCGGCAGCACGCCAGGAACTATCTGGAGGGGCTGACGATGCTCGCCTCCATGCGGCTGTGCCCGAACGCGCCCGCGCAGTACGCCATCCAGGCCGCGCTCGGCGGCCGGCAGTCGATCCACGAACTCACCGCGCCCGGCGGCCGGCTGCGCGAGCAGCGCGACCGGGCCTGGGAGAGGCTGAACGAGATCCCGGGCGTGTCGTGCGTGAAGCCCAAGGGCGCGCTGTACGCCTTCCCGCGCCTCGATCCGAAGGTCCACAAGATCCACGACGACGAGAAGTTCGTCCTCGACCTGCTGCTCCAGGAGAAGATCCAGGTGGTCCAGGGCACCGGCTTCAACTGGGCGCGGCCCGACCACTTCCGTATCCTCACCCTGCCCTACGCCGACGACCTGGACGCGGCGATCAGCCGCATCGGTCGCTTCCTCAGCGGCTACCGCCAGTAGCCGGTTCCGCCACGGTCCACCGGGAGCGACGTGACCCCCTGCCCCACCTGCGGTACGACCTCGCGCACGCAGTTCGCCTCGCCCGGCCTCGTCGGCCCCGTCGTCCACGGGGGCCATGACCGCGCCGACGACCCGGCCTGGCGGGATTCGGGCGCCGCCACCGTCGAGGACTACGCGCGCTGGTGCGTGACGGCGCCCTGAAGCACGGCGCGTACACCGAGGAGGGCGGCGAGATCCGCGGGCTGGTCTACGCGCCCTTCGCCGAGTACGCCCGCGAGGCGCACGGAGTCGACGCCGCGGTCCACCGGCACCTCTCCGTCGCCGGGATCGGGACGCTGCTCGACGAGGGGCGCCAGGTGATCGCCTCCGTCCACTTCGAGATCCGCCGCCCGCACCGCCCCGCGCCCGGCAGGGGCGGCCACCTGGTCCTGGTCACCGGCCGCACGGCCGGGGGACTGCACTTCCACAATCCCTCGGGCATCGACGCGGCGACCAGGACCGCCACGCTCACCGCCGAGGAGTTCGAGCCGTTCTTCGCCGGACGCGGTGTCTCGTTGGGGCGCTGACAGAAGGTCATTCCGGCTGCCAGGATGGCCCGATGATGCGTGGGGGCAGGGTCGCGGTCGTCGGGGGCAGCGTCGCGGGATGCGCGGCGGCGCTGGCCGCGCACCGGGGCGGCGCCGACGAGATCACCGTGTACGAGCGGGCCGCCGGTGACCTCGCGGAGCGCGGGGTCGGCCTCGCGGTGCACGACGCGCGGTACGCGGAGCTGGAGTCGGCCGGGTTTCTGGACGCGGGCATGGCGTGGGTGCGGATGACGCGGCGGCGGTGGTACGTGCGCGACGGCGCCACGGCCGCCCCGCTGGGCCGGGAGATCGCCGAGATGCCCTTCCCCTTCCGTACGTACAACTGGGGCCCGCTCTGGCAGGAGTTGCGCGGCCGGGTCCCCGGGAGCGTCGTCTTCCGGGCGGGCACGCCCGTGGAGGCGCTGCGTTTGGGGGCCGACGGCGTCCGGGTGGAGACCGCCGCGGGCGCCGAGCGCTTCGACCTGGTCATCGGCGCGGACGGCTACCGTTCGACGGTCCGCGCGGCGGCCTTCGGCGACGTGCGGCCCGCGTATGCCGGATACCTCGCGTGGCGCGGCGCCTTCCCCGAGGACCGGCTCGCCGATCCCGCGCCGTGGCCCCGCGAGGTCTGCGCGTACGTCGTCTTCCCCGGCGGCCACCTCATCGTCTACCGTATCCCGGACGGGTCGGGCGGACGCCGTGTCAACTGGGTCCTGTACACCACGCCGCCCCCGGACCTCGACCTCGGGCTCGGCCTCGACCTCAGGCTCACCGGGCCGACGAGCCTGCCGCCCGGCGGCCTGACCGAGGCGCTCACCGCGCACCTGCGGCACGTGGCCGACGACCTGCTGCCGCCGTACTGGGGCGCGCTGCTGCACGCGACGGCGCCCGCCGAGCGGTTCCTCCAGCCGATGTACGACTTCGCGGCACCGCACTGCACGGCGGGCCGCGTCCTGCTGGTGGGCGACGCGGCGGCCGTGGCCAGGCCGCACACCGGCGCGGGCGCGGTGAAGGCGCTCCAGGACGCGACGGCTCTGGAGTCCTGCCTCGCGGCGGCGGACACCTGGGAGAAGGCCCTGGCCGCGTACGACGGCGACCGCGCCCCCTCCGGCCGCGCGATGGTGGACCTCGGGCGCGCGCTCGGCGACGCGCTCGTGCTCGCCACGCCCGACTGGCGGGCCATGGACCAGGCGGCGCTGGAGACCTGGTGGCGGCGGGCGGACGGGGCCGGGGCCTTCGGCGGCCGGCGGCTGAGGACTCCGTAGGCGCGGGGTCCCGCGGGGGCGTCGTGTACCGTTCTGACGCCGTTTTGGGGATGTGCCGCCATGATCAATAAGATCCGGCGATGATCACAAGACAACGGCCGGCGGCCCGGGCTCTCGCCCTGCTCGCCGCCCTGACCGCCGGGCTCGTGACGGCGGGCCCCGCCGTCGCCGACGACGGCGACGAACCCGCACAGCCCTCCCCCAAGGTCGAGCTGGTCCTCGACGTCAGCGGCTCCATGCGGGCCCGCGACATCGACGGCAAGTCCCGCATGGCCGCCGCGAAGCAGGCCTTCAACGAGGTGCTCGACGCCACCCCCGACGAGGTCGCGCTCGGCATCCGCACCCTCGGCGCCAACTACCGCGGCGACGACCGCAGGACGGGCTGCAAGGACACCGAGCTGCTCTACCCCGTGGAGCGGCTCGACGAGTCCGGCCGCACCGACGCGAAGACCGCGGTGGCGACGCTGGCGCCGACCGGCTGGACGCCCATCGGGCCGACGCTGCTCAAGGCCGCCGAGGACCTGACGGACGACACCGCGGAGCGCAGCCGCCGCATCGTGCTGATATCCGACGGCGAGGACACCT
This sequence comes from Streptomyces sp. NPDC050703, assembly GCF_040654435.1. NCBI lineage: Bacteria > Bacillati > Actinomycetota > Actinomycetes > Kitasatosporales > Streptomycetaceae > Streptomyces > Streptomyces sp. NPDC050703. The sequence continues at coordinate 87,127 of NZ_JBFAHX010000029.1, read as the reverse complement.
GCCAGCCGCTCGACCCGTGCGTCGTGGCCCGTGAGATCTCCGCCAAGGGCATCCACCTCACCATCGACACGCTCGGCCTCGTCCCCGACGCCAAGACCCGTGAGCAGCTCAGCTGCATCGCGGAGGCGACCGGCGGCACGTACACCTCGGTCCGGCACACCGACGAACTCGCCGGCCGCGTCAAGCAGCTGGTCGACCGCGCCGCCGACCCGGTGGTCACCCCGGTGGAGGCGAAGGGCACGGCCCGGTGCGCCGACGCGCCGGAGCTGAAGTCGGGCCTGTACACCGACCGCGAGAAGTTCGGCGAGCACCGCTGGTACCGCGTGGCGGTTCCCGCGGGCAAGGAGCTGCGCGCCTCCGTGAGCGTGTCGGCCGACCGCGCCGTCGACCCCGACTACGGCGTGCTGCTGCGGGCCGAGACCCCCGGCGGACGTGAGATCGTGCGCGGCCAGGAGTCGGGCGACGGCCGCACGGACGTCATCTCCACGGGCCTGCGCCATCCCACGCCGGAGGCGGAGGACGAGGACGAGGACGACAAGTACGGCGCCCCCGAGACCGTCTGCCTGCGCGTCAGCAACTCCTTCTCCGCGCCCGCCTCGGTGAAGAAGGCGCCCGGCCTCCCCGTCGAGCTGGCCGTCGACCTGGTCGACTCCTCCGACGAGGCGTCCGACGTGGCGTCCTTCGGGCTCGGCCACGGCTGGTGGCTGCTGGGCCTGCTGGTGCTCGTCGGCTTCCTCGCCGGGCTGGTCTGGGGCTGGCTCTCGCGCTGGCGTCTCGCGGTCTGGAGGACCAACTGATGCGTACGACTCGTGTACCGCGCCGGGCGACGGCGCTGGCCGGTGCGGTTCTCCTGGCCTGCGCCGGGACCGCTGCCGCCGCCGGTGACGGTGACAAGCCCGCCATCCCCTCCGAGGCGGGCACCTCCTTCCGCACCGCCACCGCGATCCGCCAGGACCAGGAAGCCACCGCGGAGGCGTCCACGGGCGACTACCTGTACTGGGCGTTCCCCGTGGACACCGGGCAGCGGGCCACCGTGCACGCCACGGTGAAGCTGCCCGAGTCCGCCGCCCGGCACGCCGCTTCCACCTGGCAGGTCGACGTGTACGACGGGCTGCGGCGCCGCCAGGCCTGCCGTCTCGGCACGCCGAAGAGGACGGCGGCGCGGGACGCCGCGTCGGTGTCCCTGTCCTGTTCGCTGCGGACGGTCAGGGCCTGGTCGGAGGAGTGGGCGAACGATCCGCTGCCGGGCACGTACTACCTGCGGCTCACGGTCACCGACCTCAAGGCCGACGACCTCGGCCTCCCGGTACGGGCCGAGGTCGAGGTCACGGCGACCGACGCGGGCGGCGCGCGGGCCGTGGACGGGTCGCTCGCGGAGCCGCTGGTGCCGGGCGCGGGCTCGGACGGGCAGCGCCCCGCAGAGGTCACTGAGCCGGAGGACGGCTGGTCGTCCGGCTGGTGGTCGTCGCGCTGGCTCTGGACCGGGGCCGGTGGCGTCCTCGCGGCCCTCGCGGGCGTCGGCGGTTACGCCCTGACCCGCGGCTCGGGCCGCCCCGCACGGGTGCCGCAGGGGCTGTGAGCCGCCGCTGAGGCGCGTCCCGGGGAGCGTCTGACCTGCGGGACGTGGCAGTCTCGGGGGTGGCGGTACCGCACGGCACCGCCACCCCCGGAAGAACAGGATTGGCGCGACATGGGCGATCTGCTCCTCGTCCGGCACGGCGAGACGGAGTGGTCCCTGTCCGGACAGCACACGAGCTGGACGGACATCCCCCTGACCGACCACGGCAGGGAGCAGGCCCGCTCGCTCGCCCCACTGATCGGCGGGTTCCGGATCGGGGCGGCGTTCACCAGCCCGCGGCAGCGCTCGCGGGAGACGGCGGAGCTCGCCGGGTTCCCCGACGCCCGCGTCGACCCCGACCTCAGCGAGTGGGAGTACGGGGCGTACGAGGGCGTCACGACCGTCGAGATCCACCGCACCCGGCCGCACTGGTACCTCTTCGACGACGGCGTCGCCCTGGGCCCGCCCGACCACCCCGGCGAGAACCCGGGCCAGGTGGGTGAGCGCGCCGACCGCATGCTGGCCAAGGTGGACGCGGCCCTCGCCAACTACGAGGGCAGTGTCGTCCTCTTCGCCCACAGCCACTTCCTGCGCGTCCTCGCGGCCCGCCGCCTCGGCCTGCCGCCGTCGGGCGGCTCGATGTTCGTCCTGGCCACGGGGACGGTGTGCCGCCTGAGCACGGAGCACGGCCGCCCCGTGGTGGCGAGCTGGAACCAGCGGCCGTAGCCGGTTCGCCGCCGTCCAGGGGCCCGTTGTCAGTGCCGCGAGGCATCATCGAAGCCAGTGGCCGGGATCAGCGGACGGGATCAGCGGACGGCAGCGACGGACTGACGGGGGAAGGGGTGCACGCGGTGAAGCCACCCACGGCCGCCCAGCGGCGGATCATCGAGGCCGCGGACCCGGGGACGGGCCGCCTTTCGGGGACAGAGGCGCAGCTCACGGCGCTGGTCAGGGCCCGCCTGGCCTTCCGTCACCCCCGGCCGCCGCGCGCGTTCTTCCTGACCCCCGCGGGCCATCGCGTACGGGACGAGGGCACCGCCCCCGCCGCGTCCCCGGAACCGCCGGAGGACGCGCCGGACTCCGGGGTCTTCGCCGCCCGCACGGGCACGGAGACGTCGGCGCCCGGCGGCGGGGGCCCGCCGCGCGCGCGGGAGGTGCGCGGCGCCTGGGAGGGCCTTGTCGAGCTGCGCCGCATGACCAACCCCGACGGCTCCCGGGACCGGCCCTGCGCCTGGGAGCGCGCGCACCTGGTCCGGGCGGCGGCCCTGGCCCTCGAAGCCGCGGGCCGCTCCCCCGCCGCCCCCGGCCGCGAGGGCTACCGGGTGACGGACACCCCGCAGCCCGAGGCCGTCGCCGTGCGCGAGCCGTCGGCGGAGGGGCTGCGGGCCTGCGCGGCGGTCCTGGAGCGGGCGGGCTGGCAGGTCAGCGAGCACGCGGGCACGCGGGTCGGAGAGCGTTATCTCCTGGCCTCACCGAGAAGAGCATGAAGGGGACACCGTGACAGAGCCGTTTTCCGTGCGTGTCGACGTCCGTGGGTACGAGACGGACACGCAGGGACACCTGAACCAGGCCGTGTATGTGCAGTACGCCGAGCACGCCCGCTGGTCGCTGCTCCGCGCGGCGGGCATCGCCCAGACGGACCTCCTCGACAAGGGCGTGGGCCCGGTCGCCCTGGAGAACACCGTCCGGTACCGCAGTGAGCTGCGCGCGGGCGACGAGACGACGGTGAGCTGTGCGTTCGTCTGGGGCGAAGGCAAGACGTTCCGGATCGAGCAGACGGTCACGAAGGCGGACGGCACCGTGGCCGCGACGTTCGCCTCGGTCGGCGGTCTGATGGACCTGAAGGAGCGGCGGCTCGTGGCGGACCCGAGGGAGTACTTCAGGGCGCTGGCGAGCGATCCCGCGCTGCTGGGGCTGTGACGCTGCTGGGGCTGTGAACGCGCGGCGGCGGTACCGGCGTTGCGTGCCCCGGCGCCCGGATGACCGTGTGCATGACATCGTCACGCAACCGCCTCACACCGTTCACACGATCGTACGCACATCCGTGCCACTCTCCCGGTGACTGACCAGTCAACTCGCGTAGACCGCGCGCCGCTCGGGCGGACGCGCGGCCCGCGAGACCGGTTCCGGGAAAGGACACCCCCCACATGCCCGTCCCGCGCGTTCGCCGCTGGAAGCCCCTGGCCCTGACCGCCGCCGCGGTGCTCGCCGGCATCACCGTGCCGACGGCCGCGACGGCCACCGCCTCCCCCGCCCCGGCCCCGGCCGCCGCACCCTCGGCCGCCGGCGCCTATGACGACACGTACTACCAGGACGCCCTCGGCAAGACGGGCCCCGAGCTGAAGTCCGCGCTGCACACGATCGTCAGCGACCAGACGAAGCTGTCGTACTCCCAGGTCTGGGACGCCCTGAAGGCCACCGACGAGGACCCGGCCAACAGCGCGAACGTCATCCTGCTCTACAGCGGCACCTCGCGGAGCAAGAGCGCGAACGGCGGCGACCAGGGCGACTGGAACCGCGAGCACGTCTGGGCCAAGTCGCACGGCGACTTCGGCACGGCGACCGGACCCGGCACCGACATCCACCACCTGCGCCCCGCGGACGTGAAGGTCAACAGCATCCGCGGCAACAAGGACTTCGACAACGGCGGCGGCGCGGTGGCCGGCGCCCCCGGCAACCTCACCGACGGCGACTCCTTCGAGCCCCGCGACGAGGCCAAGGGCGACGTGGCCCGCATGATCCTCTACATGGCCGTGCGCTACGACGGCGAGAGCGGCTTCCCCGACCTGGAGCCCAACGACAGGGTCGGCAACGGCAGCGCGCCCGCCATCGGCCGCCTCTCGGTGCTGAAGCAGTGGAACGACGAGGACCCGCCGGACGCCTTCGAGAAGAAGCGCAACCAGGTCATATTCGACAAGTACCAGCACAACAGGAACCCGTTCGTCGACCACCCGGAGTGGGTGCGGGCCATCTGGTGACCCGGGCGGCCACTTCCCGCCGCCAAGCACGCGGAGCCCGGACCGAGTTGTTCTTCCGCCCCGATGCCCGGGGCGGGAACGCGCGCTGCCCGCCGACCGTCTAGATTGATGCTTGATCGTCGAACTACCGGTACGTCGGCACCCCGGCAACCCCGGCCCTCGGCGATGCCCTCGCCCACGCATCGCGGCTGACGGCTGCCCCGCAGCGCACCGCAGGTCTCCAGGAGGCTCCCGTGTCCGACCACGACTCGCAGCTCGACTCCACCGCCGATCTCCGCGCGCGCATCGACACCAGCAAGCCGCATTCGGCGCGGTTCTGGAACTACTTCGTGGGCGGCAAGGACAACTACGAGAAGGACCGCGAACTCGGCGACCAGATCAAGGAGATCTTCCCCGGCCTGGTCGACGTGGCGCGCACCAGCCGTCAGTTCCTGGGCCGCGCGGTCCGCCACCTGGCGGGCGAGCAGGGCGTCCGGCAGTTCCTCGACATCGGCACCGGCCTGCCCACGGCGGACAACACCCACCAGGTCGCGCAGAGCGTCGCCCCCGACGCCCGCATCGTGTACGTGGACAACGACCCACTGGTCCTCGCCCACGCCCGCGCCCTGCTGACCAGCACTCCCGAGGGCGAGACGGCGTACATCGACGCCGACCTGTACGACCCGGACGCGATCCTGCGGGAGGCGGCGAAGACCCTGGACCTGTCGCAGCCCGTCGCCCTGATCATCCTCAACACGCTCGGCCACGTCGCCGACCACGGCACGGCGCGCGACCTGGTCACCCGCCTGATGGCCGCGCTGCCGTCCGGCAGCTTCCTCGTCATCAGCGACTCCACGGCCACCAGCGAGGGCATGATCGCGGCGTCGAACGAGTACAACAGGAGCGGCGCGATCCCCTACCACGTGCGCAGCGTGGAGGAGATCGCCTCCTTCTTCGACGGCCTGGAGCTCCTTGAGCCGGGCGTCGAGCAGGTCACGCGCTGGCGTGCGGAGACGGCCGAGCCGGCCCAGGTCGACGCCTACGGCGCGGTGGCCCGCAAGCCGTGACGTTCCGGCCCGCGGGCCGGAGAGACCATGTGACGGTGCCCCGCTCGGTGGACGTCACCCGGGCGTCACCCTGGAAGTCAGCGGTGCCGAGGCGGCAGCGCGAAGTCGGCCCACACCGTCTTGCCGACCTGCCGCCCTGCCACGCCCCACTCCACCGCGAGCGCCGCCACGACCAGAAGCCCCCGGCCCGACTCCTCGCCGGGCGCCGGGGACGCGGGCGCGACCCGGGGCACGCTCTCGCCCCGGGCGTCGGCGACCTCGACACGGAGCGTGTCAACACGCAGCGTCAACCCGAGCTCGAAGTCGCGGCCCGGTACGAGGCCGTGGGTCACGGCGTTCGCCGCGAGCTCGGCGACGACGGCCTCGGCGTCGACGGAGAGCGCGGAGTCGTACGCGATGCCCCAGAGGTCCAGGTGATACCTGGTCAGCCTGCGTGCGAGGCGGGCTCCACGGGGGGTGGCGCTGAGGCGTTGGGCGAAGGTCTGGAGGGGGGCGGCCGGGCGGGGTCGGATCAGCATGGCCGCAAGGTTCGCCGTCCGCCGGGTCCGCCACCAGGCACCAAACTCGTACAGTCTGTGATTGTACGAGTACGAACGGTGGACAGTACGGGTCACCGACCGTGACGATGGGCGACGTTGATCGGGCACCGAGAACCGAGCGTCAGGGGATACCCGCGATGTCGTCAAGTACGCCGGGCTGCGGGCAGCCCGAACCGGCCGACGGGCTCAGGGCCTTCGGCGCGGTCCTGAAGAACTTCCGCAAACGCGCCGCCTACACGCAGGACTCCCTCTCCCGGGAGATCGGCTACTCGGCCCACTTCATCGCCTCGGTCGAGCAGGGCAGACGCTTTCCGCCCGCGCGGTTCGTCGACGTCTGCGAGGTGGCACTGGACGCCTTCGGCACGCTGCGGCTCGCCGTGAACCAGCTCTCCCGGCAGCGGGGGCTCGCGTCCTGGTTCCAGCAGTGGGCCCAGCTGGAACAGGAGGCCGTGGCGCTCTCCACGTACGAATGCCGCCTGATCCCCGGCCTGTTGCAGACGGAGGCGTACGCGCGCACCCTCTTCGTCAACCAGCTCCCGCCGCTGGGCGACGAACAGATCGAGGCGCAACTGGAGGCCCGGGTCGAACGCCAGCAACTCCTGACGGAGCGGCCGAACACGGCGTACAGCTTCATCCTTGAGGAACATTTGTTCCTGCGCGGCATGGGCGGGCATGACGTCACCATGGAACTCATCGACCACGTCCTCGGGCTCGCGGAGCGCCGGAACATCGAGGTGCAGGTCATGCCGGTGGTGCGGAGGAGTCATGCGGGGCTGGGCGGTCCCATGCGTTTGCTGGAGACACCGGAGAACCGGTGGTTCGCCTATGCCGAGGGGCAGGAGAGCGGCCAATTTCTGTCCAACATGAAAGTAGTCAGCATGCTCCAGATGCGGTATGCCAGGATGCGCGCACAGGCTCTCACGTTCGAGGATTCGGTGAGCCTGCTGGAGCGGATGCGAGGAGCGTAATGAGCACCCCAGAACTGTCCTGGTTCAAGAGCAGCTACAGCAGCGGCTCCGGCGACGACTGCGTGGAAGTCGCCCTCAACTGGCGCAAGTCCAGCCACAGCAGCGGCGGTAGCGGCGACTGCGTAGAGATCGCCGCCTGCCCCACCACCCTCCACGTACGCGACTCCAAACACCCCGAAGGCCCGCAACTCGCCCTGGCACCCCGCGCCTGGGCCGAGTTCCTGACGTACGCCGCGCAGGAGCACCTGCGAGAAGCAACATGAGCACCCCCGCGTTGGCCTGGTTCAAGAGCAGCCACAGCGGCGGTGACGGCGACGACTGCGTGGAAGTCGCCCTCAACTGGCGCAAGTCCAGCCACAGCAGCAGCGGCGACGGCGACTGCGTGGAGATCGCCGCCTGCCCCACCACCCTCCACGTACGCGACTCCAAGCGCCCCGAAGGCCCGCGGCTCGCCCTCACCCCCGGCGCTTGGACCGAGTTCGTGGTGTACGCCGCTCGCCGCTGAGGAGCGGGGACGGGCGGGCCCGCACGCGGCTCCATACGCGGGCCAGCGCCACGCACTGCGCGGCCGTCGCCGCCGCCATGGCCGCGCAGATGCCGGGGAGCCCGTACGGCGACAACGCGTATGCCAGGGCGAGTTGCCCCGCGACGCCGCACGCCGTGATCCTGGCCAGTGCCGGGCTCGCGCCGCTGCCCTCGCAGACCCCGGCCACGCCGATGAAGCAGGCGAGCAGCAGCAGGTACGGGGCCAGGCAGCGCAGGTACAGCGTCCCGGCGTCGGCGACGGCCCCGGTGCCGGTTCCGAAGGCCCGCATGATCCACGGCGCGCTCGCCGGCAGCGCGAGGGCCGCGGTCAGGCCCAGCGCCCCGGCGACCAGCAGTGCCTGGCGGCCGACCACGCGCCGCTCCTCGCGTCCGGCGCCCAGCAGGTGGGCGGTGTGGATGGCGGCGGCCTGGCGCACGGAGTAGAACGCCATGGTCGCCACGTACATGCCCTTCGTCGCGATGCCGTACGCGGCGACCTCGTCGACGCCGATCCGGGCGACGACGCCCACGAGCGCGAGCGAACCGGCCATGCGCACGACGAAGTCGACCGACATCGGCAGCCCGACCGCCACGGTCCGCCGCGCGTCCCCGACGATCCCCCGCCACCGCGCCGGACCGTCATGCCGTCCGCCCGCCACGCCCCGCAGCACCAGGAGACCCCACGCCAACGCCACCGACCGCCCGGCCACCGTCGCGGTCGCCGCGCCCTGGACCCCCATCCCGCAGCCCACGACCAGCAACGGGTCGAGGACGAGGATCAACCCGTTGGCCAGCAGCGCGAGCCGCATCGGCGTACGCGTGTCGCCCATACCCTTCAAGATGCCGTCGACGACGTTCGTCGCGAAGAAGACCGTCATGCCGGGCAGCGCGACCGCGAAGTACGCCGTCGCGAGCGGCAGGGCATCGCCGCCACCCCCGAGCACGAGGCGGGCCAGCGGCTCGCGCGCCAGGTAGCCGCCGACCGCGACCAGCGGGGTGACCAGCGCCCACACCGCCCAGCCGCCGCGCACCGCCGCTCGCACCGCCGCCGCGTCCCCCGCCCCACGGGCCCCGGCCACGAGGACGGTCGTACCGGAACCGGCCATGAGGATGACGCCGAGCAGCACATTCTCGACGTTCGTGGCGACGGCCACCGCGGCTACGGCGGGCCCGCCGAGACCCGCCACCCAGACCATGCCGACGATCCCGGCCGCGACACCGGCCAGCAGTTCGCAGTAGACCGGCGCCGCGAGCGACACCAGCCGCCGTCGGTGCCTCCTCCCGTCCATGACTTCTCCCCCACCCGGCACGCCCCTGCCCCCACTTCCCCGCACCTCGTCCGGCGGTACCGCTGTACGCTGTACCTCGAATCGAGGTACAGCGACAAGAGATAGCATCGCCCCCGTCGGAGGCACAAGGGACGGAGACCGAAGGAGCGATCATTCGTGCTGGAGCTGTCAATCCTGGGGTTTCTCCGAGAACAACCCCTGCACGGCTATGAGTTGAAGGCCCGGCTGCACGGACTCAACGGCCACATCCGGCCGGTCAGCGATGGCGCCCTCTACCCGGCGATCACCCGACTGGTCAGGGCCGGCCTCGTCGAGCAGCGCACCGAACCCGGCAGCAGTGCCGCGCCGCGCCGGGTCCTCTCCCTCACCGAGGCCGGCCGTACGCGGCTGCTCGCGCTGCTGCGGGAGCCCAAGGACGCGGAGATCACCGATGGGCAGCGGTTCTTCACGCTGCTCGCTTTCCTGCACCACCTGCCCGAACGCGCGGAACAGGCCGCGGTCCTCCGTCGCCGTCAGGTCTTTCTCGACACCCCGGCGAGCTTCTTCTACCGGGACGGGAAGCCCGTACGGGCGGAGGAGGAACCGGACCTGTTCCGTCAGGGGATGCTGCGGATCGCCCGCGCCACCGGGCGCGAGGAGAAGGCGTGGCTGGCCGAGGCCATCGCCGCGCTCAGCGACTAGCCGGGGCTCCGGCGGCAGGGAAGCGTCACCGCTGCGACTCCACCAGCTCCCGGGCCTCCTCCGGGGTCGCCACCGACGGCGGTGAGCCCTGGAGGGGCTTGCGGGCCGTCTCCTTCATCGCGGCTACCGCGATGATGCCGACGAGGCCCGCCAGCATCGTGTAGAACGCCGGCATCAGGTCGTTGCCGGTGGCTCCGATCAGCGCCGCGACCACCAGCGGGGTCGTACCGCCGAAGAGCGAGACCGAGATGTTGAAGCCGATGGAGAGCGAGCCGTAGCGCACGTCCGTGGGGAACAGCGCGGGCAGGGACGAGGACATCGCGCCCAGGTAGCAGACCAGCGCGAGGCCGAGGATGAGCAGGCCCGCGAAGACGGCGGCCGTGCCGCCCTGCTTGATCAGGAGGAAGGCCGGCAGGGCGAGGACGAAGAAGCCGACCGAGCCCGCCATCAGGACGGGCCTGCGGCCGACGCGGTCGGAGAGGCGGCCGACGGAGTTGATGAGCGCCATCAGGATCAGCATGACGATCACGATGGACATGAGGCCACCGGTCTCGCCGAAGCCCAGCTCGGTGAGGTAGGTCGGCATGTACGAGAGCAGCATGTAGTCGGTGATGTTGAACGCCGCGACCAGGGCGATGCAGAGCAGCATCGCGCGCCACTGGCCGACGAAGGACTCCTTGAACGACTTCTTCTGGCGCTCGGCGGCCGGGCCGTCGCCCGCCTCCTCCATCTTCTGGAACGCGGGCGACTCGTCCAGCTTCAGGCGCAGGTAGAGGCCGATGAGCCCGAGCGGGGCGGCCACCAGGAACGGGACGCGCCAGCCCCACGACTGCATGGCGTCGTCGCTGAGCAGCATGGTCAGGACGGTGACGAGGACCGCGGCGACGGTGTAGCCGACCAGGGTGCCGAACTCCAGGAAGGAGCCCCAGAATCCGCGCCGCTTGTCGGGCGCGTACTCCGCGATGAACGTCGCCGCGCCGCCGTACTCACCGCCCGTCGAGAAGCCCTGCACCATGCGGCAGAGGACGAGCAGGACCGGCGCCCAGAAGCCGATCGAGGCGTAGCTGGGGATGAGGCCGATCGCGAGGGTCGCCGTCGACATCATGATCATGGTGAGCGCGAGGATCTTCTTGCGTCCCACGCGGTCGCCGAGCGGGCCGAAGAACATGCCGCCGATGGGGCGCACCAGGAACGCCGCCGCGAACGTGGCCAGGGACGAGAGGGTCTGCGCGGTGTCGTTCCCCGAGGGGAAGAACTCCTTGCCGATGATGACGGCGAGGTAGGCGTAGACGCCGAAGTCGTACCACTCCATGGCGTTGCCCAGCGCGGTCGCCTTCACCGCGCGCTGGACCTGCGCCTCCTCGGTCACCGTGATGTCCGACTGGCGCAGGCGCGGGTTCTTGCGGCGCTGGACGGCCCGGAACAGCGCCCGGTGCCGTGCCACGGCTTCCGGGGCCGGCGGTGCCGGTGTCTCTTCGGGGGCTTCTGGCGCGCTCACGTTCGGGTCACTCTCTCGTCGGCGGTTCTCGATCCGTGGCACCGCCGCTCCGGCGACGACCACTGATCAACGCCTGCCCGGCCGGCGGCTCTCAACACGGCCGAAGTGGGAACCCGGCGGGGTTGGGCCCGCGGAACCGATCCCTGCCCGACGGGTGTACGTCAGGCCGTATCTCTGGTAGGAAACCTTCCTAACAGTCCGCGGATCGACGAACTCCCTTTCCTGGAGGCCCTCGTGCAGACCCCCCACTCCCCGCACACATCCCCGCGTACGTTCACCTCGCGCCGCACCCTGCTCGCCTTCCTCGGCGCCGCCGCCGTGGCGGGCCCGCTCGTCGCCACGGGGACGGCGTCCGCCGGACAGCCGTCGGCGACGGCCGCCGGGCTCGACGACCCGGCGAAGAAGGAGATCGCCATGAAGCTCGTGTGCAGCGCGGAGAACTCCAGCCTCGACTGGAAGAAGTACTACCGCTACATCGAGGACATCGACGACGGCCGCGGCTACACCGCGGGCATCATCGGCTTCTGTTCCGGCACCGGCGACATGCTCGACCTCGTCGAGCTGTACACCCGGCGCAAGCCCGGCAACGTCCTCGCGAAGTACCTGCCCGCGCTGCGCAGGGTCGACGGCACCGACTCGCACGACGGGCTCGACCCGAACTACCCGCGCGACTGGGAGCGGGCCGCCGCGGACCCGGCCTTCCAGCAGGCGCAGAACGACGAGCGCGACCGCGTCTACTTCAACCCGGCCGTCAAGCAGGGGAAGGCGGACGGCATCGGCGTGCTCGGCCAGTTCTGCTACTACGACGCCATCGTGATGCACGGCGACGGCGGCGACTCCACCAGCTTCCGCAACATCCGCAAGCGCGCGCTGCGTTCGGCCACGCCTCCCGCCCAGGGCGGCGACGAGGTGGCGTACCTGCACGCCTTCCTCGACGCGCGCGTCTGGGCGATGAAGCAGGAGGAGGCGCACGAGGACACCACACGGGTCGACACCGCCCAGCGGGTGTTCCTGAACAAGCGCAACCTCGGCCTCAAGACGCCCCTTGAGTGGAAGGTGTACGGGGACTCGTACCGCATCGGCTGACCGGGCGGCCGTCGGCGGTGCTACCGTCTCCCGCCATGTCCCAGGCTGAGATCGACACGCTGACGGCCGAGTTCTTCGGCTCCTTCGACAACCGTGACGGCGGGACCGCCGACGTCGCCCGGCTCCGCAGGCTGATGCTGCCGGGCGGCGTCATCGCGGTGACCGCCCCGGCGTACCGCGTGTTCACCGTGGAGGAGTTCATCGGACCGCGCGAAGAGCTGCTCGCCGAGGGCGGCCGGGTGAGGGAGTTCCACGAGTGGGAGGTCTCCGCGCGGACCGACATCCACGGGGACATCGCGTCCCGCTTCGGCGAGTACGCCAAGGCGGGGATCATGGACGGCAAGCCCTTCGAGGGCGGCGGCATGAAGACCATCCAGTTCGTGCGCACCCCCGAGGGCTGGCGCATCTCGGCGTTCGCTTGGCACGACCGGCCCTGACCCCTAAAGGGCCTCGCCGGCTGCCGTGCCGCGTCGGCGTGATGCGTCCGACGCGTGGCGGCCCCTCGTTCGCCGCCGACCGCACGAGGGGCCGCCCGGTCCGGCTCAGTGCGCCCCCACCTGCCCCGGCACCCGCGTCTCCGCGATCTCCTGGCCCGGTTCCATCGGCGAGGTGACGTCGTCCGCGTCGCGGCTCTTGCCGATGTGGTTGAAGACCAGGTTCAGCAGGACGGCCGCCACGCAGCCCGTCGAGATGCCCGAGTCGAGGATGATCTTCGCGGTCTCCGGGAACGCGTGGTAGAACTCCGGCGCCGCGATCGGGATCAGGCCGACGGCCAGCGAGACGGCCACGATCAGGACGTTGTTGTCCTTCTCCAGATTGGCCTTGACCAGCGTCTGGATGCCGCTCGCCGCGACCGAGCCGAAGAGCACCACGCCCGCGCCGCCGAGCACCGGGCGCGGCACGACCGCGATCAGGGAGGCGGCCATCGGGCAGAGGCCCATGAGGACGAGGAAGCCGCCGCCGGCGGCCACGACGTACCGGCTGCGGATCTTCGTCATCGCGACCAGGCCGATGTTCTGGGCGAACGCGCTGCACATGAAGCCGTTGAAGAGCGGGCTGACGGCCGAGCCGAGGCAGTCGGCGCGCAGTCCCGCCGCGATGGTCTTCTCGTCGGCGGGCCGGTCGACGATCTCGCCGAGGGCGAGCATGTCGGCGGTGGACTCCGTCATCGAGACGACCATGACTACGCAGAGGGAGACGATCGCGGCGGCCGCGAACTGCGGGGCGCCGAAGTGGAAGGGCGTCGGGAAGCCGACGATGTCCGCCTCACCGATCGGGCTGAAGTCCGTGGCGTCGAACGGGATCGCGATGAGCGTGCCGATGACCAGGCCGAGCAGGACCGCGATCTGCTTGACGAAGCCGGTGGTGAAGCGGCGGAGCAGCAGCACGACGACGAGCGTGATGCCCGCGAGGGCGAGGTTCTTGGTCGAGCCGTAGTCGTCGGCGCCGGGGACCGGGCCCTGCGCCCACCCGAAGGCGACCGGCATCAGCGAGATGCCGATGAGGGTGATGACCGTACCCGTCACGACCGGCGGGAAGAAGCGGACCATCTTGGAGAAGAACGGGGCCGCGACGAAGCCGAGGACACCGGCGACGATCACCGCGCCGAAGATGATCGGCAGCGCGTCGTCCTTGTCCTTGGTGGAGTCGACGACGGCGAGCATGGGAGCGACGCCGGCGAACGTGACGCCGTTGACGAAGGGCAGCCGGGCGCCGATCTTCCAGATTCCGAGGGTCTGGAGGAAGGTCGCGAGTCCGGCGGTGAAGAGGCAGGCGCCGGTCAGGAAGGTGAGTTCCTTCGCGGAGAGGCCGACGGCCGCGCCGACGATCAGCGGCGGCGCGACGACGCCCGCGTACATGGCGGCCACGTGCTGGAGGCCGGTGGTGGCCATCTTCAGGGGCGGAAGCTTCTCGTCGACCGGATGCACGGCCGGGGCTATGGAGCCTTCGCCGTCGCTCTCGGACGACTTCGGGGTGGTGCCTTGCTTGGTGAACCTGGGCTGAGTGGCCACTGTGGCTCCTCCGGTTGTTTTCCAGTACCGGCTGGGCGCCGGCACTTTTCGCTTCTGGGAGGTGGGGGAGGGTGGTGCGTGGTGCAAGGACTTGCTCGGTATGCGGTGGTGGAAATGCGCCCAGGTAGTGCTGACCGCCCCGGGAACGTGAAGCGTTGGGCCACGTTCCCGGGGCGGCACTTGAGCAGCCCGCTCGGCTGCTCAAGTCCGGCCGGGGGCCGTCCCCCCCGACCGGAGTTCCAGGTGTCAGCTCCCGGCGGCGATCCGCGCCAGGCGCTGGGCCTCGTCCCGCGTGGAGCGGGCGATGGCGTCCTCGTCGGCGTGGAGCAGGCGGCCGTTCTCGACGACCGGCCTGCCGTTGACGAGGGAGAGGGTGACCGGGGCCGCCGCGCCGAAGACGACCGCGGTCACCGGGTCGGCGATCGAGGCGTGCCCGATGCCGTCGATCTTCCAGAGCACGAGGTCGGCGAGCTTGCCGGCCTCCAGGGAGCCGATCTGCCCGGCCCGGCCGAGGACCCGCGCGCCGCCGTGGGTGCCGAGGCGCAGGGCCTGGCGGGCGTCGAGCGCGGCCTCCCTGTGCGCGCCGAGGCGGTTGATCAGCAGGGCGTTGCGCAGTTCGGTGTGAAGTTCGCCGGACTCGTTGGAGGCGGTGCCGTCGACGCCGAGGCCAACCGGGACGCCCGCCCTCAGCATGTCGGGGACGCGGGCTATGCCGGCGGCCAGGCGCGCGTTGGAGGAGGGGCAGTGGGCCACTCCCGTACCGGTGCGGGCGAAGGCGGCTATGTCGGAGTCGTTCATGTGGACGCAGTGCGCCATCCACACGTCGTCGCCGAGCCAGCCGGTCGACTCGAAGTAGTCGGTCGGGCCCATGCCGAACAGCTCGTGGCAGAACCTCTCCTCCTCGACCGTCTCACTGCCGTGGGTGTGCAGCCGGACGCCGAGGCGGCGCGCCAGTTCGGCGCCCTCGCGCATGAGGGCGGTGGAGACGGAGAACGGCGAGCAGGGGGCCACCGCCACCTGCGTCATCGCGTCGAAGGAGGAGTCGTGGTGCTTCTTCACCGTCTCCTCGGTCGCGGCGAGCGCGTCCTCCAGGCTCTCCACCGCGAAGTCCGGCGGCAGTCCGCCGTCCTTCTCGCCGCGGTCCATGGAGCCGCGGGCCAGGGTGAACCGGACGCCCATCTCGGAGGCGGCACGGATGATCGACCCGGAGATGTCGCCGGAGCCCCGCGGGAAGACGTAGTGGTGGTCCGCGGCGGTGGTGACACCGCCGCGGGCCATCATGGCCAGGGAGCCCTGCGCGGCGGTGTAGGTCATCTGCTCGTCGATGCGGGCCCACGTCGGGTACAGCGCGGTCAGCCAGTCGAACAGGTTGTGGTCGGTGGCCAGGCCCCGGGTTATCCACTGGTAGAAGTGGTGGTGGGTGTTGACCAGGCCGGGGGTGACCAGGTGGCCGGTGGCGTCCACGCGGCGTACGACGTTCTCCAGGCCCTCGGGGGCCCTGCCCGCGCCGACCGACTCGATCCGCTGGTCCGCGACGACCACGTACCCCGAGGCGTACTCGGTGTCGTCGGCGTCGACGGTCGCGATGGCGGCGTTCTCGATGACGGTGCGCCGGGCGGCGCCTGCGGTTCCGTTGGGTGCCGATGCTGCCATGGTGCTTCCTTCTCTACTGATGGCGATGCGAGGTGGGCACGGCATGACCCTAGGAAGATTTGAGTGCCGCGGCCGATGAGCCGCGGGTGCCGAGATGGTGGAAGAACAGGTTGAGCGAGACGGCGACCAGGGCGCCGGCGCTGATGCCGGAGCCGAGGACGGTCTGCGCCCAGGCGGGGAACTCCGCGTAGAAGGTGGGCGCGGCGAGCGGGATGATGCCCGCTCCGAGCGACACGGCCACCAGGATGATGTTGGAGCTGTCGTCGAGACCCGCCTCGGAGAGCGTACGGATGCCGCTGACCGCGATGGAGCCGAAGAGGACGATGCCCGCGCCGCCGAGGACCGGCATGGGGACCACGTTGACGACGGCGCCGAGCACCGGGAAGGCGCCGAGGACGATGAGCGCGCCGCCGGCGACCGCGACGACGTAGCGGCTGCGGACGCGGGTCAGCGAGACGACGCCGACGTTCTGCGCGAAGGCCGAGGTCGGGAAGCCGCCGAAGACGGGTCCCACCAGGGTGGCGATGCCGTCGGTGCGCAGGCCCCGGGTGATGGTCCTGCCGTCCGTCTTGCGCTCGCAGATCTCACCGAGGGCGAGCATCCCCGCGGCGGACTCGGTCATGAGGACCAGCATCACGATGCAGAGCGAGAGGATCGCGGCGGGCTGGAAGGTGGGCGCGCCGGAGGCGAACGGCGTGGGCAGCGCGGCGAGCGGCGCGGACTGCACGGAGGTGAAGTCGGCCATGCCGAAGGGGATGGCGGCCAGTGTGCCGATGAACATGCCCGCCAGCAGGGCGACTTGCTTGAGGAAGCCGCGGCCGAAGCGCTGGAACAGCAGGATCACGACGAGCGTGAAGGCGGCGAGCGCGAGGTACCTCATGTCGCCGAAGGACGGGTCGGTGTCGTCGCCGCCCTGCGCCCACTTCACGGGCACGGGCATCAGCGTGACGCCGATGAGGGTGATCACGACCCCGGTGACCAGCGGCGGGAAGAAGCGGAGCAGCTTGCCGAAGAAGGGGCCGACGGCCAGACAGAAGAGGCCGGCGACCATCACCGCGCCGTAGATGGCGGGGAGTTGCTCGCCCTTGGCGTTGGTCTCGGCGATGGCGAGGATGGGGGCGATGCCCGCCGACGACGCGGCGTTCACGAACGGCAGGCGGTTGCCGACGAATCTTTTGACGCCGAGGGTCTGCAGGATGGTGGCGAGACCGGCGATCAGCAGTCCGGCGGCTATCAGCCGGGTCTGGGCGACGGTGTCCAGGCCACAGGCCTGGCCGATGATCAGCGGAGGGGTGACCACTCCCGCGTACATGGCGGCGATGTGCTGGAGTGCGGCGGGGACGAGCCGCGAGGGGTGGAGCTTCTCGTCCACCGGGTGACAGTCGACGGCTGACGCGTCCTTCGTCAGCTCCGTTCCCGCTGTCGTCTCCGATGGGGTGGAACACGGGCCTTCTGCCGGCCCCGTTGCAGGCTGTGCCATTGCTGTTCCCTCCGGTGTGGCGCGCCCCCGCCCGCTGTGCCGGGGCGGGGGCGCGCGTCCCGCGTCAGAGGTTGGTCATGTCGACCGGGATCTTCGGCTCGACGCCGTCCCGCAGGATGGTGGCCTCGATGAGGCCGTAGGGGCGGTCGGCGGCGTAGTAGACGGCTCCGTCCTTGGCCTCGTTGTCGAGGCCGAAGGGCGAGAGGTCCTGACGGAAGTGGTGCTTGTTGGGCGCGGAGAAGCGGATCTCGTCGATCTCGCTGCGGTTGTTGATCACCCGCGAGCCCATCTGGTACAGCGTCTGCTGGAGGGAGAGCGAGTAGGTCTCCACGAAGGCGTGCAGGATGTGCTTCTTGGCCTGCTCGTAACTCCGCTCCCAGCTCGGCATGCGCTGCTCGTCGCTGGTCCAGTTGTGCCGCCACCAGGTGGAGAGGGAGGTGGCGAGGATGCGGTCGTAGTCCTCCTTCAGGGTCGTGTACTTGTCCTTGATGAAGCCCCAGAACTCGGAGTTCGTGGAGTTCATCACGGTCAGGTCCTTCAGACCCGAGAGGACCTCGAAGTTCTGGCCGTCATAGGTGATCTGGGCGAGGCGCGTCTCCTGGCCCTTGCGGACGAAGGAGTGGTTGACCTCGTCGGCGCCTATGAACTTGGCGTTGCTGTCGGAGCCGCCGATGCGCTCCCAGGCGTACTCCTCGATCCGGATGCGCGCGCGGTGGATGGAGGGCTGGCTGTCCACGAAGTGCCGGGCGAGGTGGATGCCGTACTGCTCGGCGGAGTCGATGCCGTACTCCTTGGCGAACGCGAAGCAGGTGTTCTTCGTCGTGTCCGTCGGCAGGCAGTTGGCGTTCGAGCCGTTGTAGTGGACGTCGTCCAGGTCGCCGGAGAGGGCGACGGAGACGTTCAGGTCCTTGATGTGGTGGGTGTCGCCGTCCCGCGTGATCTTTACGACCCGGTTCTCAGCCTTGCCGTACTGGTTCTGTCCCAGAATGGTGGGCATGTCTGCTAGCTCCCTCGGTAAACGGAGTAGCCGAACGGGTTGAGCAGCAGCGGTACGTGGTAGTGCTCGCCCGGGGTCACGGCGAACGTGATCGCCACCTCCGGGAAGAACGCTCCGGTCGTGCCGCTGTCCCGATTCGCGGGGGCGTCCTGCTGCGCCTCGGCTTGCTTGTTCTGCTTGGTCAGGAAGTACGCCTCGGTCTCGAAGTCGAGGCGTACGTGCGAGGTGCCTTCCGGCAGGGCCGGCAGGTCCTTGCAGCGCCCGTCCGCGTCGGTCGCGCTGCCGCCGAGCGCCTGCCACTCCGCGCCCGCGCCGCTGCGGGCGGACAGGGAGATGGCGACGCCCTCGGCGGGGCGTCCGACGCTGGTGTCCAGGATGTGCGTGGACACCGAGGCGGTCGTTTCCGTGCTCATGCGTCGTTTCCTTCTTCTACGAGTGCTACGAGGCTTCCACGAGGCGGGCCAGGCGGATGCGGTTGATCTTGCCCAGTTCACCGCGGACGATCTCGCGCTCCGCCCCCGCCTCGTTCTCGATCCGGGTCCTGAGCCGGCCGAGCATGAACTCGGCGGTCGCCCCGGTCGCGCAGATGAGGAAGACGTGCCCGAACTTCTCCTGGTAGGCCAGGTTGAGTTCGAGCAGTTCGGCCTTGAGCTCCTCGGAGGCCCCGGCCATGCCGCGCTGTTCGCGGGCGGAGGTCGGGTCTCCCGGCTTCGGGCGGCCGATCGGCGGATGCCCCGCCATCGCCTCGGCGAGGTCGTCCGCGGTGAGCTCCGCCAGGGCGGCGTCGCTCGCGGCGAAGAGGGCTTCGGCGGTGGCGTAGGGGCGCTGGGCGAGCAGTCTGCTCCCCCAGGCCGAAGAGGCACAGACCTCGTGGAGGGCGGCGGTGGCCGCGGCCTCCGGCAAGGCATTGAACCGGGCGAGACCCGGTGTCGAACTCGAAGTCACGGGAGCCTCCGTGGCCTTGTGCTGGACGGGCTGCGGAACAGCTAAGACCGTCAAGAACACGGCGTCAACAGTTTGTTGAAATAACTTGAACAAAGAAGCCGCCACTCCGGGGAACGGGTGACGGCTCGGCCGCGTAGCGTGACCGCGCGGCGGGGACGGACGGGGTCCGGGCCCGGGGCGGAGGCGGGTCCGGCCCCCGGACAGGTGGGGATTTATTCGCCCTTCGCGGCGTTCTCCCTGTTCAGGTAGTTGTAGACGGTGAAGCGGGAGACACCGAGCGCGCCCGCGACCGTCTCGACACCGTGCCGCACGGCGAACGCGCCGCGCGCCTCCAGGATGCGGACGACCTCCTGCTTGGCCTTGCGGTCGAGGTCGGCCAGCGGCTTGCCCTGCTTGCGTTCGAGGGCGAGCAGGATGTGGTCGAGGGAGTCGGCGAGCTGCGGCAGCCGCACGGCCACCACGTCCTCGCCCTCCCAGGCCAGGACCACGTCGTCGGTCCCGGCCTCGTCCGGGGGCAGCATCGTGCCGCCCATGGCGTCCACCAGCGGCTTCACCGCGGTGACGAAGGGGTCGTCCCCGAAAACGGTCACTTATCCGCCTCCCCCGGCTCGCGCGGCTCCCCCGGCTCACCGATCACGTTGACCTGGAGCGAGACGCGGGTGGCACCCGCGCCCAGGGACTGGCGCAGCATCGCGTCGACGGCGGTCAGGACCGCGTCGACGTCGCCCTCGGCGGTGTTGCCGAACGGGCCCACGTCGACCGCGTCCAGCGGGGCCCCCTGGATCACGTCGCGGGCCACCAGCGCATGCGGCGGGGCCTCGTCGAGATCGAAGGGCTCGGTCGTGAACTCCACTCTCAATCGCACGTCGCCAACCTACTGCCGTCGGCCGAATTTTCGGCAGGGCCCTCTTGACAGCTTCGGCGGACGACAGGCACTCTTCCATCAAGCAGAAATGAACTTCCGCAATACGGAAGGAGCGCGGAAGCCCCATGGGATACTCCGACCAGCGCTTCAATGTGAACCTGTCGATCCTCTTCACCGAGCTCCCGCTCCTGGAGCGCCCCGCGGCCGCCGCGAAGGCCGGCTTCGGCGCGGTCGAGCTGTGGTGGCCCTGGGTCGACGCCCCCACCCCCGAGCAGTCCGAACTCGACGCCCTGAAGCAGGCGATCGAGGACGCGGGCGTCCAGCTGGTGGGCCTGAACTTCTACGCGGGGCAGCTGCCGGGACCCGACCGCGGCGCCCTCTCCGTCCCCGGCGAGGAGAGCGAGAAGTTCCGCGCCAACCTGCCGGTGGCCGCCGACTTCGCGAAGTCCCTCGGCTGCACCGCGCTCAACGCGCTGTACGGCAACCGCGTCGACGGCGTGGACCCGGCCGTCCAGGACGAACTCGCCCTGGAGAACCTGGTGCTCGCCGCCCGCGAGGCCGACCGCGTCGGCGCGATCCTGCTGATCGAGGCGCTGAACGCGCCGGAGTCGCCCAAGTGCCCGATCGTGAGCGCCCCCAAGGCGATCGAGATCGTGGACAAGGTGAACGCGGCGAGCGGGCTCGGCAACGCGAAGTTCCTCATGGACCTGTACCACCTGTCCATGAACGGCGAGGACCTGCCCTCGGTGATCGAGCGGTACGCCGCCAAGACCGGGCACGTGCAGATCGCGGACAACCCCGGCCGCGGCGCCCCCGGCACCGGTTCGCTCCCC
The DNA here is from genome assembly GCF_040654435.1 of Streptomyces sp. NPDC050703. Taxonomy (NCBI): domain Bacteria; kingdom Bacillati; phylum Actinomycetota; class Actinomycetes; order Kitasatosporales; family Streptomycetaceae; genus Streptomyces; species Streptomyces sp. NPDC050703. The sequence continues at coordinate 66,174 of NZ_JBFAHX010000029.1, read as the reverse complement.
CTGGAGGGCCTCCTCGACCAGCTCGGGGCGGCGGGCTACGAGGGATGGGTCGGCCTGGAGTACAAGGCCGGCGACCGCCCGAGCGCCGAGGCGTTCGACTGGCTGCCGAAGGTCTGAACCGCCCCCCAGTTCATCGCAGTTGCAGTGAGAAAGGCACCCTCAATGAGCAACCTTCCCAAGATCGCGTGGATCGGCCTCGGCATCATGGGCTCCCCCATGTCCGAGAACCTGATCAAGGCGGGTTACTCCGTCACCGGCTTCACCCTGGAGCAGGAGAAGCTGGACCGCCTGGCCGCGGCCGGCGGCACCGCCGCGAAGTCCATCGCCGACGCCGTCGGGGACGCCGACGTGATCGTCACGATGGTGCCCGCGTCGCCACAGGTCGAGGCCATCGCGTACGGCCCGGACGGCATCCTGGAGAACGCCAGGCCGGGCGCGCTGATCGTCGACATGTCGTCGATCACCCCGCAGACCTCCGTGGACCTCGCCAAGGCCGCCAAGGAGAAGGGCCTGCGCGTCCTGGACGCCCCGGTCTCCGGCGGCGAGGCGGGCGCCATCGAGGCCGTGCTCTCCATCATGGTCGGCGGCGAGCAGGCCGACTTCGACGAGGCCAAGCCGCTCCTCGAAGCCCTCGGCAAGACCATCGTGCTGTGCGGTCCGCACGGCTCGGGCCAGACCGTCAAGGCCGCCAACCAGCTCATCGTCGCCGTCAACATCCAGGCGTGCGCCGAGGCCGTGGTCTTCCTGGAGAAGTCCGGCGTGGACCTGAAGGCCGCGCTCGACGTGCTGAACGGCGGCCTCGCGGGCTCGACCGTCCTGACCCGCAAGAAGGACAACTTCCTGAACCGGGACTTCAAGCCCGGCTTCCGGATCGACCTGCACCACAAGGACATGGGCATCGTCACCGACGCCGCCCGCAACGTGGGCGCCGCGCTGCCGGTCGGCGGCGTCGTCGCCCAGCTCGTCGCCTCGCTGCGCGCCCAGGGCGACGGCGGCCTCGACCACTCCGCCCTGCTGCGCTCCGTCGAGCGCCTCTCGGGCGCCGAGCTCTAGTCACGGAGCCACCCCAGACTTCCGGGCCGTGGCGGCGCTGACACCTGTCCTGTCGCGCCCAGGCGTCGCCGCGGCCCGGAACCCTCTCCGCCCTCGCGGTGCGGCTCTCGCACCACCACTCGCACCACCACTCGCACCACCACCAAAAACTTCAACAAACTGTTGACGTAGCTGCTCAGGGCTCCATACGCTCCCGAACACCGTCACCAGTCGAAGCAGTTCCGTACGGAAGGTCAACCTCGCCACCATGTCGAAGCGTGTGCTCACGACCGAGTCCGGCGCCCCCGTCGCCGACAACCAGAACTCCGCCACCGCCGGCATTGGTGGCCCGATCCTCGTCCAGGACCAGCACCTCCTGGAGAAGCTCGCACGCTTCAACCGCGAGCGCATCCCGGAGCGCGTCGTGCACGCCCGCGGCTCCGGCGCGTACGGCTACTTCGAGGTGACCGACGACGTCACCGGCTTCACCCACGCCGACTTCCTGAGCGAGGTCGGCAAGCGCACCGAGGTCTTCACCCGCTTCTCCACCGTGGCGGACAGCCTCGGCGGCGCGGACGCGGTCCGTGACCCGCGCGGCTTCGCGGTGAAGTTCTACACCGAGGAGGGCAACTACGACCTCGTCGGCAACAACACCCCGGTGTTCTTCATCAAGGACCCGATCAAGTTCCCCGACTTCATCCACTCCCAGAAGCGCGACCCCTTCACGGGCCGTCAGGAGCCGGACAACGTCTGGGACTTCTGGGCGCACTCCCCCGAGGCCACGCACCAGGTGACCTGGCTGATGGGCGACCGCGGCATCCCCGCCTCGTACCGTCACATGAACGGCTACGGTTCGCACACCTACCAGTGGACGAACGCGCAGGGCGAGGCCTTCTTCGTCAAGTACCACTTCAAGACGAACCAGGGCATCCGCAGCCTCTCCGCCGAGCAGGGCGCCGAGCTCGCGGGCAAGGACGCCAACTCCCACCAGACGGACCTGCTCCAGGCCATCGAGCGGGGTGTGAACCCGTCCTGGACGCTGCACGTGCAGATCATGCCGGCGGCGGAGGCGGCCGAGTACCGCTTCAACCCGTTCGACGTCACCAAGGTGTGGCCGCACAAGGACTACCCGCTGCAGCGCGTGGGCCGGCTGGTCCTCGACCGCAACCCCGACAACGTGTTCGCGGAGGTGGAGCAGGCCGCCTTCTCCCCGAACAACTTCGTGCCCGGCATCGGTCCGTCCCCCGACAAGATGCTCCAGGGCCGCCTGTTCGCCTACGCGGACGCGCACCGCTACCGCCTGGGCGTCAACCACACCCAGCTCGCGGTGAACGCCCCCAGGGCGACGAAGGCCGACAACTACGGCCGTGACGGCCTGATGGCGTCCAACGCCTACGGCCGCGAGCGCAAGAACTACGAGCCCAACTCGTACGACGGCCCCGTCGAGACCGGCCAGGCCCTGTCCGCGCCGCTCGCCGTCAACGGCCACACCGGCACGCACGAGGCCCCCGCCCACACCAAGGACGACGACTTCTTCCAGGCCGGCGAGCTGTACCGCCTGATGTCCGAGGACGAGAAGTCGCGCCTGGTGGCGAACATCGCCGGCGGTCTGTCGCAGGTCTCCCGCGACGACGTCATCGAGAAGAACCTCGCCCACTTCCACGCCGCCGACGCCGACTACGGCAAGCGCGTCGAGGAGGCCGTCCGCGCCCTGCGCGAGGACTGAGGCACCACAGCTTCACCGGTGGGCCGACGGGAGGTCGGTCCGCCGGTGATGGGCCCGGCCCGCGCCACGACCCGGATGAGGGGTGGTCAGGTGGCGCGGACGGGCAGGCCGGTCCGCGGCGGCTCTGCGAGCCAGTGCGGTGGTGAAGGCCCGGTGGTCCCCCTCTCGACCTGAGGGAGGAGGACGCCGCGCCGTCGCATCCGCCGCGGTCCCTCGCCCCTGGGCGTCCAGCGGTTCCCCCGCTGCTCGTCCCCCGGGGCCCCGCATTCTCCGCCCGGCCGCGCGCATGCATGTTCCGCCAGTCGCGCGCTGTCGGGCGGGTACCAGCTCCACACTTCTCACGGCCTGAGCGCCGGGTACGGAACCTCGTACCCGGCGCTCTCCCACGTCCCACCCCCTACGCTCCCCCCCAGAGCTTGGGGTTGGGCTTGAGCTTGGGCTTGGGGCGCGGGTGGGGGGCCGGGGGCGCAGGTCAGGGGCGGGGGCGCAGGTCAGGGGTTGGGGCGCGGGTCAGGGGTTGGGGCGCAGGTCCAGGGGTTGGGGCGCGGGGTGAGGGGTCGGGGCGCAGGTCGGGGTTGGGGGCGCGGGGTCAGGGGTTGGGGGCGCGGGTGGAGTCTGGGGGCGCGGGGAACTGCGCACTGAGCCAAGAGGGGCGGCACGAACCAGGGCCACGCCTGCCGCAAAGGGGGCGCGAGGAACCGCGCACCGAGCCCAGAGGGGCAGTGCAAATCAGGGCCACGGCGGCTGAAGGGGGCGCGGGGAACCGCGCACCGAGCCAAGACGGGCAGCACAAACCAGGGCCACGGCGACTGAAGGGGGCGCGAGGAACCGCGCACCGAGCCAAGACGGGCAGCACAAACCAGGGCCACGGCGACTGAAGGGGGCGCGGGGAACCGCGCACCGAGCCAAGACGGGCAGCACGAGCCAGGGCCACGGCGGCTGAAGGGGGCGCCGGGGACTGCGCACTGAGCCGAGAGAGGCCCGCACAGACCAAGGCACCGCGGGGCAGCCGCAGGCATGAGGAAGGGGCGGTCCACCCCCCTCGGGTGGACCGCCCCGGCTTCGGCGGGTACGTCAGACCTTCAACGGCCGAATCGCGGTCGGCGCATGCGCCGGCTCCGTGGCGATCTCCTCGAACTCCTTCACCGCACTGATGTCCGCCGTAGGACTCATCGCGATGTTCGTGATCCGCTCAAGGATCGCCTCGACGACCACCGGCACCCGGTGCTCCATCGCCAGCTTCCGCGCCTGCTCGAACGCCGCGCCCAGCTCACCCGGCTCCGTCACGCGGATCGCCTTGCAGCCCAGGCCCTCGGCCACCTTGACGTGGTCGACGCCGTAGACACCGAGTTCCGGGCTGTTCTGGTTCTCAAACTCCAGGTTCACCTGGAAGTTGATGTCCAGGCCGATCTGGGCCTGGCGGATCAGCCCCAGGTAGGCGTTGTTGACCAGGACGTGCACGTACGGGATGCGGTGCTGCGCACCGACCGCCAGCTCCTCGATCATGAACTGGAAGTCGTAGTCACCGGAGAGCGCGACGACCGGCGTCTCGGGGTCCGCCTTCGCGACGCCGAGCGCGGCCGGGATGGTCCAGCCGAGCGGGCCCGCCTGGCCGCAGTTGATCCAGTGCCGCGGCTTGTAGACGTGCAGCATCTGGGCGCCGGCGATCTGCGAGAGGCCGATCGTGGTGACGTACCGCGTCTCGGGGCCGAAGGCCTTGTTCATCTCCTCGTACACGCGCTGCGGCTTCATCGGCACGTCGTCGAAGTGCGTACGCCGCTGGAGGGTCTCCTTGCGCCGCAGGTGGGAGGCGACCCACGCCGAGCGGTCGGGCAGCCTGCCGTCGGCCTTGAGCTCCTTCGCCACCTCGACGAACAGTTCGAGGGCCGCCTTCGCGTCGGACGCGATCCCGTAGTCGGGGGCGAAGATCTTGCCGATCTGCGTCGGCTCGATGTCGACGTGCACGAACTTACGGCCCTGCGTGTACACGTCCAGCTTGTAACCGGTGTGCCGGTTGGCCCAGCGGTTGCCGATGCCGAGGACGAAGTCCGACTCCAGGAACGTGGCGTTGCCGTAGCGGTGGCCGGTCTGCTGGCCGACCATGCCCGCGTTCAGGTCGTGGTCGTCGGGGATGGTGCCCCAGCCCATCAGGGTCGGCACGACCGGGGTGTTGGTCAGCTCGGCGAACTCGACCAGCAGGTCGGAGGCGTCGGCGTTGATGATGCCGCCGCCCGCGACGATCAGCGGCCGCTCCGACGCGAGGAGGAAGCCGATGGCCTTCTCGATCTGCGCGCGGGTCGCGGCCGGCTTGTAGACCGGCAGCGGCTCGTACGTCTCGGGGTCGAACTCGATCTCCGTCTGCTGGACGTCGATCGGCAGGTCGATGAGGACGGGGCCCGGACGGCCCGAGCGCATCAGGTGGAAGGCCTGCTGGAAGATGCCGGGGACCTGCGCGGCCTCCAGGACGGTGACGGCCATCTTGGTCACCGGCTTGGCGATCGTCGCGATGTCGACGGCCTGGAAGTCCTCCTTGTGGAGGAGGTGCGTGGGCGCCTGGCCGGTGATGCAGAGGATCGGGATGGAGTCGCCGATCGCGGAGTACAGGCCGGTGATCATGTCGGTGCCGGCCGGGCCCGACGTACCGATGCAGACGCCGATGTTGCCGGGGTTGGCGCGGGTGTACCCCTCGGCCATGTGCGAGGCGCCCTCGACGTGGCGGGCGAGGGTGTGGTCGATGCCACCGCCCTCCTTGAGCGCCTTGTAGAAGGGGTTGATCGCGGCGCCGGGGACACCGAACGCGTTGACGACGCCCTCGCGCTTGAGGATCTCAACTGCCGCGCGGACAGCGGTCATACGAGCCATGGGGTTCTCCTGCTTCGACAGCTTCGACAGCTTTTCTGCTGCCGGATACGGCTGGCGGATCCGGCTCCCGTCGCGCCCCGCGGTGAGCTTCTGTTTCCGCATTATGGAAAGAATGTTCTGCTATATGGAAGCAATGTAAGGGGGTGCGGTGAAGACCGTCAAGAGCGGCGCTCTCCGCCGGGAGGCGGCGGGAGGCATTGCCGCGACTTGCCCTCGCGTGGCGCCCTCCGGGTGGAGGATGGTGGGACGGCGTACGTAGGGCGTACGCGTACGGCGCACGGCGCGGCGCGGTGCGATGCGTGACGCACGGTGGAAGCGCGGACGGTGGAGACGATGACGGCGAGCGGCGTCCCGGTGCGGTGTCCGAACTGCCGGCGCGAGCACCTGTACGAGCCTCCGGCCCTGCCCTGCGCCTGCGGGGCGCCCGTCGCGCCACCGGTCGCGCGCGGGGCGCCGCTGATCCGGGTCACCGCCCGTACCTGGGCGGACGAGTGGATCACCGTCCGATGCTGGTCCTGCGACCGCCAGGGCCAGTGGCCGCAGCCGGAACTGGACTGCGACTGCGGGTGCGTGCTGCGCGTACCGGTGGTACCCGCGCTGCGGACCCCGGGGCGCCCCGGGGCTTCCGGGACGGCCAGGGCTTCCGGGACGGCCGGGGCTTCGGGAGGGCAGGGGGCTTGCGGGGCTGCCGGGGCCGACGGGGCGTCCGGGGCTTCGGGCCGGAATCGGGACCCCGGAGTTGACGGGGCGACCGAGGCTTCGAGAGGACATGAGGACCCCGAAGGCGGTGGGGCGTCCGAGGCTTCGGGCCGGCATGATGACCCCGTGGCAGGCAGGGCATCCGAGGCTTCGGAAGGGCACGAGGACCCCGTGGCCGACAGGGCGACCAAGGCTTCGGAAGGGCACGAGGACCCCGTGGCCGACAGGGCGACCAAGGCTTCGGGAGGGCACGAGGACCCCGGGGCCGACGGGGCGACCGAGGCTTCGGAAGGGCACCAGGGACCTGGAGTTGGCGGGGCGACCGAGGCTCCCGAGGGGAGGCTGCCGCGAGAGGGTGGCGGTGAGGCCGCGGGGCCCTCCCTCACACCCGCCCACATCCCCCTCCCCCGCACCGCCCCGCGCCCCCGCCCCGTCTTCCGGCCCGTGCCCATCAGGGACGCCCGCGACGCGGTGGCCGTGACCGCGCTGTATCTCCGCTGGCTCGGTTACCTCGACACCCGCAGCGCACCCCGCGCCCTGCCGTCGGCGGTGCGCATCACCGCGCGCGGCATGCTGGCCCAGGTGGACCCGGCCCTGCGGCGCACCACCCCGCGCGACATCGAGTGCCTGTGGCTGACGGCGATGACGGGAGCCGCCGAGACCCCGCCCGCCTGCGCCTTCTTCTCCCTCGCCGGGTACACGGCCACCGCCCGCGCCCTGGCGGACACCCTCGCGGTGCCGCTGTTCACGCTGGACCTCACCGGGACCCCGCAGCCGGTCAACAGCGCGGCGGACGAGCTGGTGGCCACGGGCGCCTGAGACCGCCCCGCCCGCCCCGGCCACAGCGCCCGCCACAGCGCCCGCCCCAGCCAAACAGCCCGGCCCCGCGCGGAAAATGCCGGGCCCCGCACACCGGGCCCGTACATACTCGGCCCATGCTGATCCGCCCCGCCACCCCCACCGACCTCCCCGCGCTCCAGGACATCGAGCGCGCCGCCGGGGAAGCGTTCCGCGCCCTCGGCATGGCGGCCGTCGCGGACGACGAGCCGCCGACGCTCGCGGAGCTGGAGGACTTCCGCGCGGCGGGGCGGGCGTGGGTGGCCACCGCAGCGGAAGCCCCGGCGGAATCCGGGCGGCCACCGGAGACGGAAGGCCGAACGGCCGGCACCCCCGTCGCGTACCTCATCAGCCTCCCCCTGGAGGCGGACCTGGCCGAACACGTCGAGCAGGTCTCCGTGCATCCGCGCGCCGCCCGCCGGGGCGTCGGCCGGGCGCTGATCGAGCACGTGGCGGCGTTCGCCCGTACGCGGGGCAGCACCGCGCTCACCCTCACCACGTTCACCGAGGTCCCCTGGAACGCCCCGTACTACGCCCGCATCGGCTTCCGCCCGCTCCCGGAAGCGGAACTCACCCCGGCCCTCCGCGCCATCCGCGCGCACGAGGCGGAGCTGGGCCTCGCCCGATGGCCCCGCCTCTGCATGCGCCGCGACCTCACGGCGGACCTCACGACGTGACGGACCACGGGACGTACGAAGGGACCGGACGGGTCACTCGCTGAACCGCTCCCGCAGCTCGATCTTGCGCACCTTCCCCGACACCGTCATGGGGAAGGACTCCAGGATGCGCAGCGCCGCGGGAATCTTGTAGTGGGCCAACCGCCCCTTGCAGAAGGCCTGGAGCTCCTCCAGGGTCAGCGTCCCGCCGGGCTCGCGGAGGATCACGCAGGCGAGGGGCACCTCTCCGTACCGCTCGTCGGGAACGCCCACCACCTGCACGTCCGCGATGCTCGGGTGGCCGTACAGGAACTCCTCGATCTCGCGGGGGTACACGTTCTCGCCGCCCTTGATGATCATGTCCTTGATGCGGCCGACGATCTGCACGTACCCGTCCTCGCGCATGACCGCGAGGTCCCCGGTGTGCATCCAGCGGCCCGCGTCGATGACCTCGGCGGTGCGTTCCGGCTCGTCCCAGTAGCCGAGCATGACGCTGTAGCCGCGGGTGCAGAGTTCGCCGGAGGCGCCGCGCGGCAGGGTGGTGCCGGTCGCCGGGTCGACGATCTTCACCTCGATGTGCGGCAGCACCCGGCCGACCGTGCCCGTGCGGCGCTCCAGGTCGTCGTCGCGGCGGGTCTGGGTGGAGACGGGTGAGGTCTCGGTCATGCCGTAGCAGATGGAGACCTCCTCCATGTGCATCTCGGCCACCACCCGCTTCATCACCTCGACGGGACAGGGCGAGCCCGCCATGATGCCGGTGCGCAGCGAACTCAGGTCGTACGTAGCGAAGTCGGCGAGGTTCAGCTCCGCGATGAACATGGTCGGGACGCCGTACAGCGAGGTGCACCGTTCCCGCTCGACGGCGTGCAGCGTGGCCACGGGGTCGAACGACGGCGCGGGGATGACGATGCACGCGCCGTGGGAGGTGACGGCGAGGTTGCCCATCACCATGCCGAAGCAGTGGTAGAAGGGCACGGGCAGGCAGACCCGGTCCTGCTCGGTGTAGCCGACGGTGCGGCCCACCCAGTAGCCGTTGTTCAGGATGTTGTGGTGGGAGAGCGTGGCCCCCTTGGGGAAGCCGGTGGTGCCCGAGGTGTACTGGATGTTGACGGGGTCGTCGCAGCTCAACTCCGCCTCGCGGGCCGCGAGTTCCCCCTCGCCGACCGTCGCGGCGGCAGCCAGCAGGTCGTCCCAGGACCCGTCCCCGATGTAGTGGACGCCCCGCAGCCGCGGGCACCGGGGCCGCACCTCGTCGACGAGCGCGCGGTAGTCGCTGCTCTTGTGCGACTGCGAGGCGACCAGGAGGGAGACCCCCGACTGGTTGAGCACGAACTCCAGCTCGTGGGCCCGGTACGCCGGGTTGATGTTCACCATGATGGCGCCGATGCGGGCGGTCGCGTACTGCACGAGCACCCACTCGGCGCAGTTCACCGCCCAGATCCCGACCCGGTCGCCCTTCTCGACCCCGGACCCGAGGAACCCGCGCGCGAGCCGCGCGACGGCGTCGCCGAACTCGGCGTACGTCCACCGGGTTCCCGCCGCCACGTCCACGAGCGCGTCCCGCTCGGGGAAGGAGGCGACGGCCCGGTCGAGGTTCCGCCCGATGGTGTCACCGAGAAGAGGCGTACCGCTCGTGCCATGGGCGTACGAGAACGCCCCCTGCCCACTGCCTTCGACATCCGTAAGCGCACTCATCGAAAGTCCTCCTCGCGGTACTCGGCGTCCGAGCCCGCGGCGGTCGCCTCGCGCAGCTCGATCCGGCGGATCTTGCCGGACACGGTCTTGGGCAGCGTCCCGAACTCCAGCCGACGCAGCCGCTTGTACGGGGCGAGCGTCGCCCTGGAGTGCTCGAAGAGCAGCTTCGCCGTGTCGGGGCCGGGTTCATACCCCTGGGCGAGCACCACGTACGCCTTGGGCACCGCGAGGCGTACGGGGTCCGGGGCGGGGACCACTGCTGCCTCTGCCACCGCCTCGTGTTCCAGGAGCGCGCTCTCCAGCTCGAACGGGGAGATCTTGTAGTCCGATGCCTTGAAGACGTCGTCGGACCGGCCGACGTAGGTGATGTAGCCCTCGGCGTCGCGCGAACCGATGTCGCCCGTGCGGTAGTAGCCGCCCGCCATGGCCTCCGCGGTGCGTTCGGGGTCGCCGTGGTAGCCGGCCATGAGGCCCACGGGGTCCGTGCCCAGGTCGAGGGAGATCTCGCCCTCGGCGCCCCCGGGTCCGTCGGCCACCGGCTCTCCCGTGACCGGGTCGAGGAGTACGACGGTGTAGCCGGGCGTCGGGCAGCCCATGGAGCCGGGCTTCAGCGGCTGTCCCGGCGGGTTGGCGACCTGTACGGCGGTCTCGGTCTGGCCGAAGCCGTCGCGGATGGTGACACCCCAGTCGCGCCGTACCTGCTCGATGACCTCGGGGTTCAGCGGCTCGCCCGCGGCGACGACCTCGCGCGGCGGGGTGCGCAGCTGCGTCAGGTCGGCCTGGATGAGCATGCGCCACACGGTGGGCGGCGCGCAGAACGAGGTCACTCCCGCCCGGTCCATCTCCGCCATGAGCCGTCCCGCGTCGAAGCGGGAGTAGTTGTGGATGAAGACCGTGGCCTCGGCGTTCCACGGGGCGAACAGGTTCGACCAGGCGTGCTTGGCCCAGCCGGGCGAGGAGATGTTGAGGTGGACGTCGCCGGGCTTGAGGCCGATCCAGTACATCGTCGCCAGGTGGCCCACGGGGTAGGACACGTGGGTGTGCTCGACGAGCTTGGGGCGGGCGGTGGTGCCGGAGGTGAAGTAGAGCATCAGGGGGTCGCCGGCGTGAGTGACGCCGTCGGGCTCGAAGGCGTCGGAGGCGTCGTCGGCACCTTCGTACGAGGTCCAGCCGGCGCCGTGTCCGCTGCCGCCGCCCCCCACCACGACGCGTGTGTAGTCGCCGGGCACGTCGTCGAACTTCGCGGTGTCCTCGGGGCGTACGACGACATGGCGGGCCCGGCCGCGGTCGATGCGGTCGCGGAGGTCCGCGGGACCGAGCAGCGGGGTCGCCGGGATGACGACGGCGCGCAGCTTCATCGCGGCGAGGGCGATCTCCCACAGCTCGGACTGGTTGCCGAGCATCACCACGATGCGGTCGCCCGCCCGTACGCCCTGTTCGCGCAGCCAGTTGGCGGCCCGGTTCGAGCGGGTGGACAGGTGTGCGAAGGAGTGGCGGACCTCGGTGCCGTCCTCCTCGACGATGTGCAGGGCGGTCCTGTCGTTGCCTTCCGCGATGACGTCGAACCAGTCCAGCGCCCAGTTGAACCGCTCGGGCCGGGGCCAGGCGAAGCCCTCGTAGGCGGCGGCGTAATCCTCTCTGTGCCGCAGCAGGAAATCCCGTGCGGTACGGAACTGCTCCGTGGCGCTCGTCCCGGTCGTCGTCATGCGCACCCCTGCCGTGTGGTTCTGTGGTTCTCGCGGTGTTCTGCGGCTCTCGCCGTGTTCTGTGGTCCGCGCCGCGCTCTGCGGTTCTGCGGTTCTCGCCGTACTCATTGCCCGGCGCTGCTGGACATCGTGTAATTCGTGAGGCAGGTCTCACCACCCCCGAACGGGGGTGTCGCGAGGTGAAAGGGCGAGCGCGTGGTGGCTGACGGCGGCGAGACGGTGGAGATGCGGAACGCTCTGCTGCGGCTGCGCCGCGCCACGGGCGTCCCGGTGGCCTTCGGCGGACTGCTCGAAGGGCAGCGGCACGTACGGATCGGGGAGCTGAGCGGCACGGGGACGCCCGCGCTGTGCGGGCTCGCGGTCTCCACGGGCGCCGGCCTCGGCGGCAAGGCGGTCGCCCTGTCCCGGCCGTGCGCCGTCACGGACTACAGCGTGTCCCGGCACATCAGCCACGAGTACGACTCGGCGGTCGAGGCGGAGGGGCTGCGCTCGGTGCTGGCGGTCCCCGTGGTCGTGCGGCGGCGGGTGCGGGGCGTCCTGTACGGGGCGCTGCGCACCGCCCAGCCGCTCGGTGACCGGACCCTGTCGGCGGCGGTGGCGGCCGCGCGTGACGTGGAGCAGGCGCTGGTGGTCCGCGACGAGGTGCGGTCCCTTCTCGCGGCGGCGCGGGAGCCGGTCGCGGGTCCCGGGGCCTGGGAGCAGGTCCGCGAGGCACATGGCGCGCTGCGTGGCCTGGCTCCGCGGATCGTGGACCCGGCGCTGCGCGCGGAGTTGCTGGCGGTGTGCGGGCGCCTGGAGTCGGCGACGGTACCCGCGGCTGAACGGTCGCGTCCGGTGCGGTTGGCTCCGCGCGAGGTGGACGTGCTGGCCTGCGTGGCGGCGGGGGTCACGAATGCCGTGGCGGCGGAGCGGCTGGGGGTGCGGCCGGAGACGGTGAAGGGGTACCTGCGGTCGGCGATGCGGAAGCTCGGCTCGCACACCCGCCTTGAGGCGGTGGTGGCGGCTCGGAGGGCGGGACTGCTGCCGTAGCCCCGCCCTCCGAACCGCCGGGGCCGTCACTGCCGCCGTGGCCCCCTGGGGGGCCTACGGCGTGTTGCGAAAGTGGCGTCGTCCGCCCGGCGGGCGGGTCCGGCGGCGTCCGGTGCGTGCGATCGCACGGCGGAGGGCCGCCCCGGTACCGGTGGTACCGGGGTGATCCCGACAACGCCGCGCGTGTGCGTGCCAGGCGTCGCCGGACAGGCGGGACTTTCGCCACACGCCCTAGGTTTCGCAACACTCCCTAGGTGATGACGGTGCCGAAGCGGATGTCGTGCGCGGAGGACGCCTCGGCGATCCGCGCCAGCATCACCCCGGCCTCCTCGGTCACCGCGTCCCGCTCGCCCCGGCCCAGCTTCCGGAACGGCTCGATCGTCAGCACGGCGCTCCCGTCCCTCGGCTCCTCCGCCAGCCGCCAGACCCCGGCGAGGAACCCGTCGACCAGGAAGGTGCAGAACGCGACGTTCCCCTTCCATGTGCGCCCCTTGTACTCCGGAGGGATCACGCGGGCCCGGTCCGCGTGGGAGAGGAGGAGGTTGTCGAACTCGGGGAGGAAACGGGGCGGAGCCGGCGTGTCCGCGGGCGGGCGGGGCGCGTCCGGCAGGTCGAACAGCTCCACGCCGTTCGCGTCGCGGAAGGTGCGCAGCCGGGGCCGCAGCCGCTCGAACACCTCCCGGAGACGGGTGAGCCGTGCCCAGGTCTGCATGTCCTTGACGGAGGCGGGCCCGAAGGCCGCGAGGTACCGCAGGACGACGGCTTCGGGGAGGGGCGGCTCGGCACTTGGGGGCGCGTCGCCGCCCAGCCACCGCTCGACCGTGGTCAGAGCCACCTGCCCGCTGCGCCGCCAGAGCCCCCGGGGGGTCACCTGCACCAGCGGCAGCAGGCACCGCGCGGCGACCGCGAGGGACTGCGGGTCGGCGTCGGGCCACCGTACGAGCAGGGTCTCCCGGAGCTGCTTCATCGTGCGGGGCTCCTCCTCGACGGCCGCGCGCGCGAGCGCCGCGAGTTCCGGGAGGTCGACGCCGACGAGACCGTGCCGGAACCCGGCGAGCTCCCGCTCCCGCGCGTCCTGCACGAAGGGACGCAGCGTCAGCGCGTCCTCGGCCGTGTGCAGATGGATGGTGGAGCGCATGGTGACCATGCGGACCAGCTCGCGCGAGTCCAGGAGCGCCGAGAGCTCCGTGGGGTCGAAGTCGGCCAGGCGCGCGGCGAGGGCGTAGTAGGGCGGTCTGACGTTCTGCGCCTGGAGGCCGACGAGGTGGCTGACGGCACCCTCGACGGAGAGGCCGCGGGAGCGGCGCAGGAGGAGCTGCCGGTCGAGGGTGGCCCGGTTGAGCGCACGGGTGCCCAGAACGGGAACACCACCACCCCGACGGCCCACCACGCCCCCACCCGCCCCCGGGCCCCCACCCGCCCCCGCACCTCCGACCGCCTCCACGCCCCCACCCGCCCCCGGGCTTCCACTCGTCCTCGTCATGGCGCCACGGTAGCCAGCCCTGCGGACAGATACGGTCCGCGAGGCGGCATTCCGGGGGTGTGCCGGGCCCGGCCCGGTGTCGTCCGGCGTGTATATCCTGCGCGAGGGCAGGGCGGCACGCGCCACGGCCCGTACGACGGTCGGGCCGGAGGTGACGCACATGGCGGAGCGTCGGGCGCGCCCCGCGCCGGGTGCGCGGAAGCACGCGTGGCGGCGTACGGCCCGCCCCGGTTCCGCGCCGCCGCCCGAGGAGGCGGAAGCGCCAGGCCCGGCACTGCCGGGTGACGCGCGGGACGACGCGGCGAGCGTCGTACAGGCGGCCCTGTACCGCGACGGAGTCCGCGTGGCGACGCCGTCCTCCCTCGCGGACACCTTCCGGGAGCTGCGCGAGCAGCGGGACGGGATGGCGTGGATCGGCCTTGCCCGCCCGACGGAGGCCGAACTGCTGTCGCTGGCCGCGGAGTTCGACCTGCACGAGCTGGCGGTCGAGGACGCGATGGAGGCCCACCAGCGCCCGAAGCTGGAGCGGTACGGCGAGACCCTCTTCGTCGTCCTGCGGGCGGCCCGGTACATCGACGCGGCCGAGGAGGTCGACTTCGGCGAGCTGCACGTCTTCGTGGGCCCCGACTTCCTCATCACGGTCCGGCACGGCGCGGCCCCCGACCTGACGGCGGTCCGCCGCCGCATGGAGGACTCCCCCGGCCTGCTGGCGCTCGGCCCCGAGGCCGTGCTCTACGCGATCCTCGACGCGGTGGTCGACGGCTACGCCCCCGTCGTCGCCGGCGTCCAGAACGACATCGACGAGATCGAGACCGAGGTCTTCCGCGGCGACCCCGCGGTCTCCCGGCGCATCTACGAACTCTCCCGCGAGATGGTCGAGTTCCAGCGCGCCACCCGCCCACTGGTCGGCATGCTGCACGCCCTCATGGCGGGCTTCACGAAGTACGGCACCGACGAGGAACTCCAGCGCTACCTACGGGACGTCGCCGACCACGTCACCCACACCAGCGAACGCGTCGACGGCTTCCGCCAGGCCCTCGCCGACATCCTCACGGTCAACGCGACACTGGTGACCCAGCAGCAGAACGCGGAGATGCGGGCGCTCGCGGAGGCGGGCTTCGAACAGAACGAGGAGATCAAGAAGATCTCGTCATGGGCCGCCATCCTGTTCGCGCCCACCCTGGTGGGGACCATCTACGGAATGAACTTCGACCGCATGCCGGAGCTGGGCTGGGCGTTCGGCTATCCGTTCGCGATCGTCCTGATGGGCATCGTCTGCGTGAGCCTGTACTTCGTCTTCAAGCGGCGGGACTGGCTGTGACGGCGGCGGTACGGCCGCGGTGCCGCACCGCGACCGCCGCCGGAGGGCGCCGGGGCGGCTGTCCCCCGTGAGAGCTACGGCCAAGTGTCCTCTGTGAGGTGACGATTCCCGGTCCCGGGCTGCCTAGCGTTCGGTGCAGCCGCGGCGCCTTCGCCGCGGGCCGGACGAGGAACCGAGGGAAGAGTCGTCATGAGACTGGTATGGCAGGTCCTGGCCGTGGTCGCGGTCGTCGCGGCCGGTGGGCAGTGCGCCACCGCGGTGCAGGACAACCCGTGGCTCTCACTGCTGGTGGGCGGCCTGACCGTCCTGCTCTCCCTGTACGTCTACCGGTGGGTCGTGGGGCGCACCGAACGGCGCCCGGTCACCGAACTGGCCCAGGAGGGCGCCCGGGGGGCTCTCCTGCGGGGCCTGGTCATCGGCGTCGCCATGTTCGGCTGCGTCATCGCCAACATCGCCTTCCTCGGCGAGTACGAGGTCCACGGCTACGGCTCGCTGACCGGAGCGATCGGCCTGGCCGGGTTCATGGCGGGCGCCGCCGTCACGGAGGAACTGCTCTTCCGCGGGCTGCTCTTCCGGCTCGTGGAGCGGGGGCTCGGCACGTACCTCGCGCTGGCGCTGTCCAGCGTGGTGTTCGGCGCGATGCACCTGTTCAACGAGGACGCCACCGTGGTCGGTGCCCTCGCCATCGCCATCGAGGCCGGCGCCATGCTCGCCGCCGCGTACGCGGCCACCCGCTCCCTGTGGCTGCCGATCGGCCTGCACTTCGGCTGGAACTTCGCGGAGTCCGGCATCTTCGGCACCGCGGTCTCGGGCACCGGCGACACCCACGGGCTCCTCGACGCCTCGACGTCGGGCGCCGCGTGGGTCTCCGGCGGCGAGTTCGGACCCGAGGCCAGTGTGTACGCGGTGGTGTTCGGTGCGCTGATGACGGTCGCCTTCCTGTGGCTGGCGCGCCGCCGCGGCAACATCGTCCCCCGGCGGCGTGCCGAGCGCGGTGACGCCGTGGCTACACTCGCGCGGTGATGAGCCTTCAGGGGGCCGGCCAGGTGTGGCGCCGGCTCGACGTCACGGTCCGCGACCTTCCGCTCGCGCTCCTGTTCCTGGTCGCCTCGTTCCTGCCGGGACTGCGCGGCCAGGGCACGGAGTTCGGGGACCTGCCGGACCGTCCCTTCGACGCGCTCGCCCTCGGGGCACTCGCCCTGGAGTGCCTGCCGCTCGCGGTGCGCCGACGGTGGCCGGTCCTCTGTCTCACCCTGGTGGCCTGCGGTTTCGCCCTGGACCAGCTGCGCGGCTACCACTCGGCCGCGGGCACCGCGCTGCCCGTCGCGCTGATCAGCACGGGGTCCCGTCTGGAACACCACCGGCGCGCCACCATGATCCTGCTCTCCGTGGCGTACGTGCCGCTGGCCGTCGCGCTCGCCCTGCTCGGTTCGGGCGGTGAGACGCCGACCGGGTTCGTGACGTTCTACCTGGTCCTCGCCGCGGCCTGGGGGGCGGGCGCGTGGCTGCGCGCCACCCGGATCAGGGAGGACGAGCGCCGCGAGCTGGCCGCCGCGGAGATCCGCGGCGCCGAGCGCGCCCAGATCGCCCGCGAGCTGCACGACGTGGTGACCCACCATGTGACCGCGATGGTCGTCCAGGCCGACGCCGCCCGCTATCTGACGGCCGTGCCGCAGCGGCTGGAGCAGTCCCTGACCGCCGTCAGCGAGACCGGCCGCCGCGCCATGACGGACCTGCGGCATCTGCTCGACCTGCTCAACCCCGACCACGGCTCCGG
The DNA here is from genome assembly GCF_040654435.1 of Streptomyces sp. NPDC050703. Taxonomy (NCBI): domain Bacteria; kingdom Bacillati; phylum Actinomycetota; class Actinomycetes; order Kitasatosporales; family Streptomycetaceae; genus Streptomyces; species Streptomyces sp. NPDC050703. The sequence goes on along the minus strand of NZ_JBFAHX010000029.1, from coordinate 49,351 downwards.
CTCCGCCACCGCCACCGGCACCGGCACCGGCACCGCGGACGTCAGGGCACCGGCCGTCGGCCGGGTCCTCACCCTCGTCGAGCAGACCCGCAGGGCCGGGCAGCCGGTGGACTTCACCGAGCAGGGCACACCACCGGCGTCGACCGGCAGCGCCGACCTCGTCGCCTACCGGGTGGTGCAGGAAGCCCTGACCAACGCCCTCAAGTACGCTCACGGCAGCCGGACTTCCGTCGAGGTGCGGCACGGAGAGAGGGAGATCACCGTGGAGGTCACGACCGGCGGGACCGGCTCGCGCACCACCGCCGCCGTCGGAGGCGGCCGGGGGCTGGCCGGTCTGCGCGAACGCGTCGGCGTCCTGGGCGGCGAGTTCAGCGCGGGCGGCGGCACCGACGGCGGCTTCACCGTACGGGCCCGCATCCCCGCCCGCAGCGCCTCGTGAGCGCACCGATCCGGGTGCTGGTCTGCGACGACCAGATGCTGATCCGCACCGGTCTCGTCACCATCATCGACGCGCAGCCCGACATGGAGGTGGCGGGTGAGTGCGGGGACGGCCGGACCGGCGTCGACCTCGCCCGCGAGCTGCGGCCCGACGTCGTCGTGATGGACATCCGCATGCCGGTCCTCGACGGCCTCGAAGCCACCCGCCTGCTGGCCGGCGCGGCGGTGACCCGGCCGGTCAAGGTCCTCGTGGTGACCACGTTCAACCTGGACGAGTACGTCTACGAGGCCCTGCGCGCCGGTGCCAGCGGCTTCCTCCTCAAAGACGCGCCCCCGGACCGGCTGCTGCACGGCATCAGGACCGTGGCCTCCGGCGCCGCGCTCCTCGACCCGGACGTGACCCGCCAGCTCCTCGGCCGCTACGCCACCCGCATCCGCCCCGCGCAGGGCGCCCCCCGCGACCTCCCGCTCACCCCCCGCGAGCTGGAGGTCCTGCGCCTCATCGCGGACGGCCTCTCCAACAGCGAGATCGCCGCGGCCCTCGTGATCAGCCAGGAGACCGTCAAGACGTTCGTCTCCCGCATCCTCGCCAAGCTCCAGCTCCGCGACCGCGTCCAGGCCGTCGTCTACGCCTACCGCCACGGCCTGGCCACCTGACGGCCGCCGTACGGGTGTGGCGGACGCCGCAGGCGCGGCGGCACCGGCGCGGGCGAAACGCCGGGAAGGCACCCGCACTGCTCCGTTAGCATGATCTGGCTCACGAAGGTCACCTTGTTCCGACATCTAACACATCGGCCAAACAGTTGATATCTATGGCATCGCGAATATTTTCGCGGGAGAAGTACACAGACATGGTCACCGCCTGGCGCCGGCCGCGGGCGATGCTGTGGACCGCGGTCGTCGTGGTGGGGCTCGGTTTCCTCGTCGCGCTGGAGATCGCCGCGCGCCACTACGGACTGCCGGGCCCGATCGCCAACCAGGCGCGCGAGGTGATCTTCGCGCCCAAGTCGGGCCCGCTGCTCTACGCCAGCATGGCGTTGATGATGGTGGTGCTCACCTGGCGGCAGCGGTTCATCGCCGCCGGTGTCGCGGTCGGCATCGACGTCGTCTTCTTCCTGGTGCGCTGGGCCGTCGACGCCAAGATGATGTTCGGCAACGGCGCGCTGTGGGTGATCATCGGCGTCGCCGTCATCGCCCTCACCCGCCGCACCGGGGCGGAGCGCGTCCTGCTCCTGAAGGGCGTCGGGCTCGGGCTGCTGCTCGTGGCCGGCCGCAAGACCGGTGACACCTGGCTGCTCATCACCTCCAAGACCCGCCCCCAGGTGCTCGACCAGTACGTGGGGACCGCCGACCACGCGCTCGGGAACCCGTCGTGGGTGGTGGGGCGCATGGTCGAGGCCACGGGTCCGGTCGGTGAGCACGTCCTCGACTACGTGTACATCCAGCTCGCCGTGGCCGCGGTCGTCGTCGCCCTGTACCAGCTGCGGAACGTGGCGACCGAGCGCCGCTTCCCCGGCCACCACCTGGTGCGGACCTTCCTGGTCATCGGCCTGCTCGGCCCGGCCTTCTACATGATCTACCCGGTGGTCGGCCCGATCTTCGCGTACGGCGCCGACGGCGGGCAGTTCGCGACGGCCGACCTGTGGCCGGACGTGATGCCGCCGCTGAGCACCCCGGAGCACATGGGCTTCAACGAGATCACCCCGCGCAACTGCATGCCGAGCCTGCACACCGCGTGGGCCACCACGATCTTCATCCACTCCCGCAAGGGACCGCGCCTCCTGCGGTTCGCGGGCACGTTCTGGCTGATCGCCACGCTCGGCGCCACGCTGGGCTTCGGCTACCACTACGGCGCGGACATCATCGCGGGCGTCGTGTTCGCGTTCACGATCGACGCGGCGATGCGCGCGCTCGACCGCGGCTGGGACCGCTCGGCCGTCCAGCTGGTCGCCTACGGCGCGGCGGTCTTCACCCTGCTCCTGCTCTCCTACCGCTACCTGTCGATGACGATGGCCGAGCACCCGTACGTCTTCGGCCCCCTGATGGTCCTGTCGATGGTCTCGGTGATCTACGGCTACATGCGCACGACCAGGCTCTGGGACCCGAAGCTCGCCCCGGCCCCCAAGCCCGCGGAGGCGCAACCCGAGATGGTGTGAGCGGAGAGCCGCGGACGGTTGGGCCGGAAGGGGGAATCGCCCCCTTCCGGCCCTTGTTCCTGCCGCCTGTCCGCCATACGACAAGCCGGACTTACCCGGGTATTCTGGACGCACGGCGGCGGGGGTTTCCGCCCGCCCCGCGTCCTGGTTCGGCCGTGTGACGCCGTCGTGGCGTCGGGTCCGCGGCCCTGTCCGCACCACAGAACCACCTAGCTGGAGGTGGACGCAGTGACAACCTCTCCCAGGTCGCCGTCCATGGAAACGCACCCCGACATCGTCGACATGCGGGCCCGCCACGAGAGTGCCGAGCGCATGGCGAGCACGCCGAAGGTGCAGGCCATCGACACGATGGCCGTCCTGACGGGTCTCTATCTGGCTGCCTCGCCCTGGATCGTGGGGTTCAACGGCCTCACGCGCCTGAGCGTCGTCAACCTGATCGTGGGCATCTCCTACGCCCTGCTGATGAGCGGCGGCTTCGGCCGGGCCTACGACCGGACCCACAGCATGGCCTGGGCCGCCTGCGCGCTGGGGCTCTGGACCATCGTCGCGCCCTGGGTCGTGGCGGGTGACCAGAGCACCACACGGACCGTGGTCAGCAATGTCATCACCGGCGCCGTCGCCACCCTGCTCGCCCTGGCCGCCGCCATGGCCGCCAAGAAGGCGGAGTCGCGGGGCGGGACGGGCCACGCCCGGCGGAGCGGCTCGTTCCGTGCCGGTGCCCACTGATCACGATCGAGGAGTGACACGGCGGGAAGTACGCCACCGCGCCCCACGGCCACCACACCGCGGGGCGCGGTGGTCCTCCGCTGCCACCGGTCACGCCAGCAGTCTCCGTACCGCCTCCTCGATCGCCCCCTGGGTCGCCGGGTGGCCGAAGACGGCGCCGTCGCCCAGGTGGTCCAGGTCGCCGGCGATCGTGCGGCCCTCGTCGAAGAGCTCGATGACCCGGGGGTTGATGTACGAGGCGCGGCACACCGCGGGGGTGTTGCCGAGGTACTCGCTGACCTCGCGGACCGCCCGGGTGACGGCCCGTTTGCGCGCGGCCCTCGACTCGTCGGCGATCCGCTCCGACACGGCGAGGGCGACCGCCGCGAGGACGGTGGCGTGCCAGGTGCGGAAGTCCTTGGCGGAGATGTCGCGGCCGGCGCTCTCCCGCAGGTAGGCGTTGAGTTCACCGGCGTGGATCTCGTGCCAGGCGTCGCCGTCCCGGTAGGCGAAGAGCCGATCGCCACCGCCCTTCCTGCGCAGCAGCGAGCGCAGGACCGTGCAGGCGGGCGGGTCGGCGAGCGCGCGGGTCTGCGTCTTCGCGTACTTCGCCGGGTACGTGAGGCAGACCTCGCCGGAGCGGCAGGTGGCGTGCTCCCTGAGCAGGGTGGTCAGCCCGTACGTGCCGTTGTCCCGCCGGTAGGACTCGTTGCCGATGCGGAAGAAGCCGAGGTCGAGCATCCGCACGGCGCAGGCGAGGACCCGTTCGCGGCTGAGCCCGCGCCCGTCGAGGTCCCGGGCGACCTGTGCGCGCACATCGGGGAGGGCCGCGGCGACGTCGAGCACGTGGTCGTGTTTCGCCGCCTCCTGCTGCTCGCGGAAGCGCGGGTGGTAGAGGTACTGGCGCCTGCCCGCGGCGTCCGTGCCGACGGCCTGCAGGTGGCCGTTGGGCCAGGGGCAGATCCACACGTCCCGCCAGGCGGGCGGGATGACGAGCCGCCGCAGGCGCTCCTTCTCCGCGGGGTCGGTCACGGGACGGCCCGAGGCATCCTTGTAGCGGAATCCCCGGCCCGAACGGACGCGGGTGATCCCGGGACCGTCGATGTGGCTCGTCCGCAGTCGCCGCTTCTCGCCCATGGTCCAGAAGTGCCCCGAAAGCGGGTGATCAGACCGTGGAAGGGGGCGTTTGGCCCAGTCCGCGGCGGGCACTCCGAGTATTTGCGCGCGACGATCAAAGGGCGAAGCGCGATGTCCACGACCCCCCAGCGCGAGGCAGTGATGAGCGACCAGAACATGGCGGACGACGCCTACCAGCCCACCGGCGGCAACGAGGAGCAGGAGGACGCGACTCCGCTGGACCTCCAGGACGCGGTGGACGAGCGCACCTACGACGACATGCTCGACGAGGGCTACTCGCCGCCGGAGAAGCCCCTCGGCGTCGAGAAGACGGGTACCACGGCCCGGGAGCAGCACGAGGGCGAGACGCTCGACGAGCGGCTCGCGCAGGAGGTGCCCGACACGGAGCCGCCGGCCGGTGACGGCGTCGGCGACCTGCCCGGCGGTGAGGGCGAGCCCGTGGACCCGGAGGCCGGCGACCGCCGCGCGGGCCGCCTCGTGGCCCCGGACGAGGGCGCCCGCACGGACACCACGAAGGAGGTCGTCGCCACGGACGAGGGGATCGACGGGGGCGCGGCGTCCGCAGAGGAGGCCGCGGTGCACGTCGTCCCCGAGGAGGAGCTGCCGCCCGCTCCGTAGGGCTCTTCGGCAGGGAGTGACCTCGGCGCCGCCGGGGCACGCGAAGCGGGCACGACACGATCACGCACCAGGGTGCCCCGGCCCGGCCGGGCACCGGAACGGACGGCTATGAGCAGCGGTTTCATCGGTCCCGAAGGGTTCGGCCAGGACCCGTTCGGGGAGCTCTTCGCACGGTTCCTCGGCAGCGGCCGACGGCAGATCGACATCGGCAGGCTGATGAGCGGCCCGGCGCGGCAGCTCGTGGCGACGGCGGCCTCGTACGCCGCGGAGCACGGCAAGAGCAACCTCGACACCGAGCACCTGCTGCGGGCGGCGCTGACCATCGAGCCGACCCGCGGCCTGGTCGCGCGTTCGGGCGCCGACCCCGAGCAGATCGCCGAGGAGATCGACCGGCACTCCGCGGAGACCGAGGGCGCCGTGCCCACGCAGGCCGTCGCGCTCACCCCGGCCGTGAAGCGCGCCCTGCTCGACGCGCACGAGGTGGCGCGGGCGGTCGGCGCCGGGTACATCGGCCCCGAGCACATCGTCATGGCCCTGGCCGCCAACCCGGACTCCGCGGCCGGGCACATCCTCAACGCGGCCCGCTTCGACCCGGGCCCGCCCGCGCAGGCGCCGCAGGGCCATCAGCCGGGCTCCGCCGAACAGCGGCAGGGCGGCGGTGGCGGCGGTGCCACGCCGTCCCTCGACCGGTTCGGGCGGGACCTGACGGCGCGGGCGGCCGAGGGCGGCGTGGACCCGGTGATCGGCCGTGAGGAGGAGATCGAGCAGACCATCGAGGTGCTCTCGCGGCGCGGCAAGAACAACCCCGTGCTCATCGGGGACGCGGGCGTCGGCAAGACCTCCGTGGTGGAGGGCCTGGCCCAGCGGATCGCCGACGGCGACGTACCGGAGACCCTGGCGGGCCGCCGCGTCATCGCCCTCGACCTGTCCGGCGTCGTGGCGGGCACGCGCTACCGCGGTGACTTCGAGGAGCGGCTCAACGGCATCATCGAGGAGGTCCGCGCCCACTCCGACGAGCTGATCGTGTTCATCGACGAGCTGCACACCATGGTCGGGGCGGGCGGCGGCGGCTCCGAGGGCGGTTCGATGGACGCGGGCAACATGCTCAAGCCCGCCCTCGCCAGGGGCGAGCTGCACGTCATCGGGGCGACGACCCTGGAGGAGTACCGGCGCTACATCGAGAAGGACGCCGCGCTGGCCCGCCGCTTCCAGCCGATCCTGGTCGCGGAGCCGAGCCCGGCGGACGCGGTGGAGATCCTGCGGGGCCTGAGCGACCGCTACGAGGCGCACCACCAGGTGCGCTACGCCGACGACGCGCTGCTGGCCGCCGTGGAGCTCTCCGACCGCTATCTGACCGAGCGCTTCCTGCCCGACAAGGCCATCGACCTCATGGACCAGGCGGGTGCCCGGGTGCGGCTGCGGGCCAGCACGAAGGGCACGGACGTCCGCGCCCTGGAGCGCGAGATGGAGCAGCTGACCCGCGACAAGGACCAGGCGGTGGCGGCCGAGCAGTACGAGCGCGCCACCGAGCTGCGGGACAAGGTCGCGGCCCTGGCGCGCGAGATCGCCGGCGGGCAGGACCGCGAGCCGGGCGACGGGCGGATCATCGAGGTGACCGCCGAGGACATCGCCGAGGTGGTGTCCCGGCAGACCGGCATTCCGGTGAGCACCCTCACGCAGGAGGAGAAGCAGCGCCTGCTCGGCCTTGAGTCGCATCTGCACGAGCGGGTCGTGGGCCAGGAGGAGGCCGTCAGCGCGGTGGCGGAGGCGGTCCTGCGCTCCCGCTCGGGCCTTTCGAGCCCGGACCGGCCCATCGGCAGCTTCCTCTTCCTCGGCCCGACGGGCGTGGGCAAGACGGAGCTGGCGCGGGCCCTGGCCGAGGCGCTGTTCGGCAGCGAGGACCGGATGGTCCGCCTGGACATGAGCGAGTTCCAGGAGCGGCACACCGTCAGCAGGCTCGTCGGGGCGCCGCCCGGGTACGTGGGCCACGACGAGGCGGGCCAGCTCACCGAGGCGGTGCGGCGCCACCCGTACTCGCTGCTGCTGCTCGACGAGGTGGAGAAGGCCCACCCGGACGTCTTCAACACCCTGCTCCAGGTCCTGGACGACGGGCGCCTGACCGACGCGCAGGGGCGGACGGTGGACTTCACCAACACCGTCATCGTAATGACGAGCAACCTCGGCTCGGAGGCGCTGACCGGGCGCGGCGGCACCCTCGGCTTCCGCGCGGACGGCTCGGAGGCGGACGAGGAGGCGCGGCGCGAGCAGGTGCTGCGGCCGCTGCGCGAGCACTTCAGGCCGGAGTTCCTGAACCGGATCGACGAGGTGGTCATCTTCCGGCGGCTGACGGGCGAGCAGCTGCGGCAGGTCACCGATCTGCTCCTTGAGGAGACGCGACGGCGGCTGCACGCGCAGGACGTCACCATCGAGTTCACCCCGGCGGCGGTGGACTGGCTGGCGCGGCGCGGGCACCAGCCGGAGTACGGGGCGCGTCCGCTGCGCCGCACGATTCAGCGCGAGGTCGACAACCGGCTCTCGCGGCTGCTCCTCGACGGCCGTCTCACCCCGGGGAGCCGGGTCACGGTGGACGTCGCGGACGACGCGCTGACCATGGACACCACCGCCGGGGCACCGGCCCTCTGACCCGTCGTCGGGCCGGTGCCCGGCTCCCTATGGGCGGGGGTTCTCCCGCCGCCACGGGGGCCGGGCATCGGCCCCCGTGCGTCCGGCGACGGAGGCGCACCGCCGGCAGAGCCGCTGGACGCGGTCGGCCGCGCCGCCGGACTCGGGGATGGCGTCGGTCCACGGCACGTGGGGGAAGCGGGTGAGCTGCGAGCGGCTCAGGGAGAGTCCGCACACGGTCTCGTTGCGGCCCTGCTCCCAGGCGTGCGCCTCCCCCGCGGGCAGCCTGCGGCGGCCCTCCTCCTCGTCGACCCACTGCCCGGAGGCCGCCACCGCGTACCGCTTCCGCCGCACCATGGCCGTCCTCAGCGCGAGACGACGTGACGCTCGTCGGGGACGCAGTGCGTCATGGTCAGGCCCTCGACGTCGCGGGGCGGGTTCTCGCCGAGGTTCGCGAGCCGCTTGCGGTCCTCCTCGGTGAGGTCCTGGCTCGCCAGCGGCTGGAGTCCCGCGACGTCCTTGGGGCCGATGCCGAGGCCCTCGCCGACCTTGAGGCCGAGGTCGTTCTCGACGAGCAGGAAGTGCCAGACCATCCGCTCCTGCACCGGCCGGTTGCACTGGGAGAGCATGCCGACGAGGTTCTGTACGAGGTCGTCGCGCTCCCACTGCTCCATCAGGAGGTAGCGCTGGCCCGCCTGGAGGTAGTCGTTGGTGCGGGGGATGCGCTTGCGGGTGAGCCTGCCGCGGATCTCGGGGCCCTGCTCGTCGAGGGTGGGGTACTGCGCCTCGCGCAGGCCGCCGGTGATGGACGGCTCGTAGTTGACGATGGGGTTCTCGCCGCCGCCGTCGACGTGGTAGGCCATCTGGCCGTCGCGCTGGTTGGTGCGGACGTCCGCGTTCTTGGCCTGGTTGACGGGGAGCTGGAGGTAGTTGGGGCCGACGCGGTAGCGCTGGGTGTCGCTGTAGGAGAAGGTGCGGCCCACCAGCATCTTGTCGTCGGAGAAGTCGAGGCCGTCGACCAGGACGCCGGTGCCGAAGGAGATCTGCTCGTTCTCCGCGAAGAAGTTGGCCGGCATCCGGTCGAGCACCATCCGGCCCACGGCCTTGGGCGGGAAGTCCTGCTCGGGCCACGTCTTGGTGTCGTCGAGCGGGTCGAAGTCCAGCTCGGGGTGGTCGTGGTCGTCCATGACCTGGACGAGCAGCTCCCACTCGGGGTGGTCGCCGCGCCCGACCGCCTCGTACAGGTCCTTGGTGGCGTGTCCGAGACCCTGCGCCTGGACGTTGGCCGCGTCCTCCTCGGTCATGCTGCGCACGCCCTGCTTGGGCATCCAGTGGTACTTGACCAGGAGCGACTCACCCTGTTCGTTGACCCACTTGTAGGTGTTGACGCCGAAGCCCTGCATGTGGCGGTAGTCCGCGGGGATGCCGCGCGGGCTGAACAGGTTGACCAGCATGTGCATGGACTCGGGCGTCTGCGACATGAAGTCGAAGATGCGGCGCGGCTGCTGCTCGAAGGTGACGGGGTCCGGCTTGAGGGCGTGGATGACGTCGGGGAACTTGATGGCGTCGCGGATGAAGAAGACGCCGAGGTTGTTGCCGACGAGGTCCCAGTTGCCGTCCTCGGTGTAGAACTTCACGGCGAAGCCGCGGGGGTCGCGGGCCGCCTCGGAGGAGTCGCGGCCGCCGATGACGGTGGAGAAGCGCACGGCGACGTCGGTGCGCTTGCCGCGCTCCTGGAAGAGCTTGGCGCGGGTGAAGCGGGCGATCGGCTCGTCGCCGAAGGTGCCGTACGCCTCGAAGAAGCCGTACGCGGTGACGCCTCGGGCGTGGACGACGCGCTCGGGGATGCGTTCGCGGTCGAAGTGGCTGATCTTCTCTAGGAACTGGTAGTTCTCCAGCGTCGCCGGGCCGCGGGCGCCGACGGTGCGCTGGTTCTGGTTGTCGTGGACGGGGTGGCCCTGCCGGTTGGTGAGCGTGGCCCGGTCGTCGTCCGGGGCGGGGCCCTTGCTCGATACGTCGGTCACTGCGTCGACTCCTTCGACCCGTGATCGGCACGTGTTCCGTGCCTGGTGATGATGACTCTGCTCGCTGGCTGTCCTGGGCTGCGGCCGGTTCGGGTTGAGCGGTGCGCGCTCACCCGTCCGTGTCGCCCGTGTCCTCCTCGTCGTCCCCTTCCGCCTGCGAAGGGGTCGTGCGCGGCGGGCCGGTCCGCTCCTCCGGGGCCGTCCCGTCCACGTCGTCGGTGTCCGTGTCCCGCTCACCCTCGGCCTGCGACGGGGTGTTCTCGCTCATGCGTCACGCCTTCCATCAATCCCGGTACATTCCGGTATGTCCATGGTCACCCGGGGCGGCGGCCGTGTCCGTTCGTGTCGTGCACCCCCGGGTACCCGATCGCCCCACCGTCATCCGACAAGCCGAGGGAGACCCCATGACCGACCCCACCGCTCCCCCCGCCAGGGCGGCCGTCGTCACCGGCGCGGACTCGGGCATCGGCCGCGCCACCGCTGTCCGGCTCGCCGCGGCGGGCCTCGACGTCGGGATCACCTGGCACACCGACGAGGAGGGCGCAGAGAAGACCGCCGCGGAGGTGCGCGGCCACGGCAGGCGCGCCGAGATCGCCCGGATGGACCTGAGCAGGCTGCCCGGGGACGCGGCCGTGGTCGACCGGCTCGCCGAGCGTCTCGGCCGGATCGACGTACTGGTCAACAACGCGGGCACGGGCACCGCGACACCGTTCGTCGACCTCGGCCACGACGACATCCGGCGCGTCGTCGACGTGGACCTCATCGGCCCGTTCCTCTGCGGTCAGCACGCCGCGCGCCGCATGATCCGGCAGGGCGACGGCGGCCGGATCGTCAACGTGACCTCCGTCCACGAGCACCAGCCCCGCGTGGGCGCGGCCCCGTACTGCGCGGCCAAGGGCGGACTCGGGCTGCTGACCCAGGTGATGGCCCTGGAGCTGGCGGAGCACGGGATCACCGTCAACGCGGTGGCCCCCGGTGAGATCGCCACGCCCATGACCGGCCAGGAGGACACCGACCCGCACACCGAGAGCCGCCCCGGCATCCCGCTGGGCCGCCCCGGTGACGCCCGTGAGATCGCGGCCGTCATCGCGTTCCTCGCCGGCCCCGACGCCTCGTACGTGACCGGCGCCTCGTACGTCGCCGACGGCGGCATGGTCCGGATGGGCCCGCAGGCCGGCTCCCACCTCCACAGCGACGCCTGGCGGCGGCCCTGAACCCGTCGGGGAGGTGGCCTCGGTGACCTCGCGGTATAAGGGGAGTGAGACATCCCGCGGCCCCGCGCGTCGCGGGGCCCGGCGGCGAAGTGGCCCGTGTCGAAGCCCGCGGACCGGGTACCGGGTCTGCCTGGAGCAGGGATCGTCTCAGACGGCCGGCCCGCACCGTCAGTGCGGCGGCCGGCGTCCGGAAACGGAGCAGCAGGTGACGCGGAACGCAGAGAACGCCACTTCCGACCACGACGCTGGTGAGCGACAGCAGCCGGTCACCGAGCTGCGTCCCGCCGGCGGGCCCATCGGGGTGAACGAAGCGCGGCACGACGTCCCGGCGGAGGAACTTCCGCCCGACCTCAACCAGGCGATCCTGGAGGCGACCAAGCAGGTGGGCGCCCTCCTGAAGAGGAATGGCCACGACTTCGCCCTCGCCGGCAGCGTGGCCGTGTACGCGCACGGCGGGGCGGGGAACCTCCAGCACGACGCCGACTTCTGCATCAAGCCGGAGGACGCCGAAGCGGTCGCGGCGACACTCGCCGAAGCCGGTCTGACGGTGTACCAGCCGCCCGAGGACTGGCTGCTCAAGGCCAAGTGCCTGGGCCAGGACATCGACCTCATCTTCGAGCTGGCCCACCAGCCCGTCACCGCCGACCTGCTGGCGCGGGCCACCGAACTGCCGGTGGATTCCGTACGGATGCCCGTCCTCGCGCCCACCGACCTGATGCGGGCCCTGCTCGCCGCCTTCTCCGAGCACCACTGCGACTTCGGCGCCGTCCTGCCGATCGCGCGGCAGCTGCGCGAGATGGTCGACTGGGAGACGGTGCGCAGGGACTGCCACGACGCTCCGATGCCGGCCGCCTTCCTCTATCTGCTGGAGCGCCTGCACGTCGTCGCACCGCCGGAAGGAGCCCGATGAACGACCCCGACAACATCGAGTACCGCATCGCCCACCTGCAAGAACGGCTCGCCGCCGAGGAACAGGGCGAGCTGGGCCTGCGCGTGGAGAACCGAGGTTCGTCCGTCACGGTCGCCGGAACCGTGCCCACGGCGCACTGCCGCGAGGAACTCCTGCGCACCGTGCGCGAGGAGCTGGACGGGCTCACGGTCCACTGCGACATCGTGGTCGCCGGGACGGCGGCCCCGGACCACCCGGAGGAACTGTCATGATCCGCGTCGCAGCCGTGGGCGACATCCACATGGGCCTCGACAGCCAGGGAGTGCTCAGGCCCGCCTTCGAGACCCTGCCGGACTGCGCCGACCTGCTGCTCCTGGCCGGGGACCTCACCCGGCACGGTACGCCGGAGGAGGCCCGGGTGGTCGCCAAGGAGGTCACGGACCTGCCGGTCCCCGTCATCGCCGTGCTCGGCAACCACGACCACCACGACGAGAGGCCCGACGAGGTCACCGCGATCCTGCGCGACGCGGGCGTACGGGTCCTCGAAGGCGAGGGGACGGTCGTCGAGGTCGACGGGGCGCGCCTGGGCGTCGCGGGCACCAAGGGGTTCGGCGGGGGGTTCGTCGGGCGCTGCGGCAGCGAGTTCGGCGAGCGCATGATGAAGGACTTCATCCGGTACACCCGCCGCTGCGCCGACGGGCTGCGCACCTCCCTCACCGGCCTCGCCGAGCAGGGCTGCGAGACCCGGGTGGCGCTCACGCACTTCGCCCCGGTGCCGGACACCCTCGCGGGCGAACCCCTGGAGATCTACCCGTTCCTCGGCAGCTATCTGCTGGCGGAGGCCGTCGACGCGGTGGGCGCCGACCTCGCCGTCCACGGCCACGCGCACGCGGGCACCGAACACGGGATGACCAGCGGCGGCGTGCCGGTGCGCAACGTGGCCCAGCCGGTCATCCGCAAGGCGTTCAACGTCTACCACCTGCGGGGCCGCGACCAGGCGGAGCCCGCCACGGCCGCGGCGTCGGCGGACCGCTCGGGCTGACCCTCAGCCCTGCGGCGTCAGCAGCTCCCGCACCGCGCGGACCACGTCGGGGGTTGTGCCGCCGGGGCCGTCCTCGTCGCCGAGGAGCGCGACCGGCGTGCCCGCGGCGGCGGCGAGGGCCGCCGGGCCGGGGCTGCCGGTGACGACGGCGTCGGCGGCGCGCAGAATGCCCGACAGGGTCCGCAGGTCCGTGCGCCCGCCCAGGTCGACGGCGGTGTCACCGCTGACCCGCCGGGTCAGTCCTCTCTCCTCCGGTCCGCCGGTGACGACGACGCGTTGGCCGCTGTCGGCGAGCAGGGCGACCGCCTCGGCCGCGCGCCCGGCCCGGGCCGGGGTGCCGTTGCCCGGGTGCAGCACGATGTACGGGCCGTTGCCGGTGAGGCCGGTGGTGTCGGGGGCCGGGTGGACGCGGAGCCCGCCGTCGTCGCCGTGCCGGAGGTGGAAGCCGAGGGCCGCGGCCGTGGCGAGCGCCGCCCCGGCGTCGTACCCGCCGCGACCGTCGCCCCCGGCGCGGGGCACGTGCGCTGTCCGGGGCGGCAGTGCGGCGGGCGGCGGGCTCTCCTCGGGCGGGGTCAGTACGAGCGCGGCGTCGAACGCCGCTTCCGCGAGCCGCCCGCGCGGTCCGTCCGGGTCCGCGTCGTCCACGAGGACGTCGTCGACGCCGGGCAGCAGCCGGGCCGCGGGGGCGCCGCGGGGTCCGGACAGCACCGTCACATGGTCGGCCGAGGCCGCGACGGCGCGGACCGCCGGCCCCGCGAGAAGCACTCCGGACATGCTGTCCGGGAACACCACCAGCGCCTTCACGACCGCATCCTCCCTGTCACCACTGAGGGGTCACCGCCGAGCGGTCACCACGAACACGTATGGCGTGTGCCCCCCGCCGAGCCCGGTACGCCGCGGTGCCCGTCCACGCGGCGGGCGGCGCGGCGGTCGACGAGGTCGGCGATGGTGCGCTTCAGGCCGTCGTCCCAGTCGGTCCTCGGGGTCCAGCCGAAGAGTTCGTGGGCGAAGCCGGTCAGGGGGCGGGGCGGCTCCGGCACGTCGGTGCCGGTGTACCGCAGGGGTGCGTCGGAGCCGGTCAGGGCGAGCACCTTGCGGGCGATCTCGGCCACGGTGGTGCCGTCGTCGCCCCCGATGTCCACCGGCCGCACCGACCGGCTCGCGGCCACCAGGAGCACGCCGTCGACCGTGTCGTCGACGTAGGCGAGGGAGGGCGCGAGGCTGCCGTCGCCGGGGACGGTGAGCGGTTCGCCGTCGAGGGCCTGCCGGATCAGCTCGGGGATCATGAGGCCGTCGGCGGGCCCCATGCGCGGTCCGTACGCCGGGAAGACCCGCACGATGCCCGCGTCGGCCTCTTCCGCGCTCACGAAGGCGGTGGTCAGGGTCTCGGCGAAGCGCCGGGACTCGTCGTGGGTGCCGGGCGGGGCCGGGGCGCCCTCGGCGTGGCAGGTGGAGGCCAGCAGGAACCGGGCGCCGTCCCTGCCGGCCACGGCGAGCGCGTTGCGGGTGCCGAGGCTCGCGGCGTCGAGCGCGTCCAGGGGGCGCTGCCGCGACGCGGCGGCGGAGGCGAGACAGGCCAGGTGCAGCACGAGGTCGTAGGGGCCGGGGAGGGCGTCGGGGGTACCGGGCCGCGCGAGGTTCCGCTCCAGGTGGCGGAAGCGCGGGTACTCCGCGAGGTGGGCGACGTCGGGGGCGGCGGCGAGCGGCAGGTCGTCCACGCAGTCGACCTCGACGCCCGCGTCGAGCAGGCGCTCGCACAGGTGCGAGCCGAGGAATCCGGCACCGGCGGTCACCATGGCCCGCCGCCAGGGCGGCGGGGCCACGGGCGCCATGGAGAACATCGCCTCCGCGCCGGGGGGACCCGTGTGCCGGCTCGTGTGACGGCTCGTGGGAGGACGCATGGGAGCACCTTCTTTCGCCGATGGCCCGCCGGGGCGCCGGGCGCCTCGTGAGTGACACGGCAGCTCAGGGCCAGGACGGTTCCCTGCGGGGCACGACGACCAGTTCGCCCACCACGCTGCCCACGGGGACCGAGAGCGCGTACAGGACCGTGTCGGCCACGATGTCCGGGCTCTGGAGCATCGTGACGTCGGCGTCGGGGAAGCGCTCCAGGATGAACGGGGTCTCCATGCCGCCCGCGATGATCCCGGTGACGCCGATGCCCGTGCAGTCGCGCTGCGCCTCCTTGAAGAGGGTGTGCGTGAACGCCCGCAACCCCGACTTGGCCGACGCGTAGGGGCCCGCCTCGGTCCACGTCCGGTTGGCCGCGGTGGACAGGATGTTCACGATGTGGCCGCCGCCGCGGGCGATCATGCGGCGGTAGGTCTCCAGGCAGAGGTACATGGGCCCGAGCAGGTTGGTCTCCACGACCCGGGTCACCTCGTCGGCCGTCAGGTGCTCGATCGGTTTGGAGACGTCCACGGCGGCGTTGTTGACCAGGATGTCGACGGGCTCCCCCGTCTCGTCGAGGTCGCGGAAGGCCCCGGCCACGCCCACGGCGTCGCGTACGTCCATCTCCACGAAGCGGGCGTCGCCGCCGTCGGCGGTCAGCTCCGCGCACAGTTCCACGGCGAGGTCCTTGCGGACGTCGGCGACCAGGACGCCGGCCCCGGCCGCGGCCAGCCGCCGGGCGATCGAGGCGCCGAGGCCGCGGGCCGCGCCGGTCACGAGCGCGCGCCTGCCGTGGAGGTCGGGATCTGTAGGGGCGCCCATGCCGTGCCTTCCGTAGTCCGGGGTGCGGGCGTTTCGCGCTGGGTGACCGCACCACCTCCCACTGTGACCCGGAGGGCGCCGCACGGCACCTCGGGAGCGGTCGCGACGAGCGTCGGCGGGCTGTGTCCCGCGTCACCGCGCGAGGGGGCCCCGGGGTCCCGCGGAGGCGCCCGCGGAAGCGTGTGAGCAAGCACACCAGAAGCACCAAACAGCTTGCACGTGGCGGCAGTTGACCGTTTTCGCCGCTCCGCCCGGCAGCCGCGTCCGGCGGCGCGGAAGAAGCGCTTCGGAACCGTCTGCCACCATGGTCATCGCCGTACTCCGGAGCGATCGCGACGACGTGACGCCGGCCAGGAGACGCCCTCTCGGCGACACGGCGCCCGCACGCATCCGGTGGAGTGACCGCGCAGAGCCGCGCGTCCCCGACCTCCGCCGGCACCACGCCTGAGTCCCCGCCGACTCGCCCGAGCCCCGAGACGCCTGTGCCTTCTTCTCCCCCTGCCTCTCCTGCCCCGTCCGCCCCCGTTCACACATCGGCCCCTGACGCACCGGCCGCGGACGCCTCCCGGTCGCCGTGGCGGTCGCTGAAGTACCGCAGCATGCGCTGGTGGTCGGTCGCGAACTTCGTGTCGAACGCCGGTACGTGGATGCAGCTCACCGTGCAGAACCTGCTGGTGCTGCAGATCACCGGCTCCGCCGCGGCCACCGGCCTGTCCATGTCCGTGCAGGCCGCGCCCGCGCTCCTGATGAGCGTCGTGGGCGGTGCGGCGGTCGACCGCTGGCCCCGCAAGCTCACGGCCGCCGTCAGCCAGGCGCTCCTCGGCGCCGTCGCCTTCACCACGGCCGTCCTGGTGGCGTGCGGCGGGCTCAACCTGACCGTGCTCATGGCGCTCGCCGCCGTGACCGGCGTCATCGCCACGGTCGACGGGCCCGCGTGCGCGCTCCTCGGCAACGACCTCGTGCCCCCGCAGGACGTGCCCTCCGCCATCGGCGTGGGCTCGCTCGTGCACAGCGCGGGGCGGCTCGCGGGCGCCGCCCTCGGCGGTGTCACGGTCGGCTTCCTCGGCACGGCCGCGGCCTACGCCGCCAACGGTGTGTCGTTCCTCTTCGTGGCCGCGGTCATCCCCTTCCTGCGTCCCGCGTACGGAGCGGTGCGCGGCGCGGTGGCCGAGCGGCCCGCGCCCGCGCGGGCGACGGTGGGCGAGGACATGACCGTGCGGCAGGGCCTCGCCTTCTTCATGCGGCGGCCCCGCCTGGTGGCCCTCGCGGGCATCACCGGGATCAGCGCGGTCTTCGGCCGCAACTACAACCTCACGCTGGTCGTCCTCGTCACCGGGCCGCTGGCCGGGAGCGCCGGGGCGTTCGGCACGGTCTCGACGGTCCTCGCGGTCGGCGGCATCGTCGGCGCGGTGCTCGGCGCCCGGCTGCGCAAGCCCTCCGTGCGCCTGGTGGGCACGCTGGCCGCCGCGGGCGGACTGCTCCAGGTCCTTGCGGGCCTCTCCCCCACCTTCGCGGTGCTGCTCGTCCTTGTGCTGCCGATGGCCGTCGTGGAGTCGATCTCCGACACCGCGGGCACGACGGTCCTCCAGACCGACCCGCCCGCCCATCTGCGCGGCCGTGTCCTCGGCGTGTGGGGCAGCATCAGCACCGCGTGGGGTCTCGGCGGCCCGCCCGCGCTCGGCCTCCTCATGGAGCTGGCCGGTGCCCGCGGCGCCCTGATCGGCGGTGGCCTCCTGGTCGCCGGCTCGATCGGCGGCGGCTTCCTGCTGCGCGGGCGCCGCGGCACGGTGCCGGTACTGGTCCGCACGGACGCCCACGAGGCCGCGCCCCGGCCCGCGCTGGGCACCGCCGCCTGATCCCTCCGGCGCGGCGCGGTGGCCGCTACGGCCGTGCGGCCCCCGCCGTCCGGCGCCACCGCGGCTCCGGCGGCGCGGAGCGATCCGGGGCCGGGAGGGCCCCCACCGCCGCGACGACCTCCTCCGGGGTGATCCGCAGCAGGCGCTCGTCCGGCTCGGTGCCGTGGGCGTCGCCGGGCCGGGCCGATCCGTCGCCGTGCGGGTGCCACAGCGCCCGGTGGCGCGGGCCGGCCGGCGGGCCCCAGAGGCGTGGGGCCACCGGGCCGAACAGGACGACCGAGGGGGTGCCGAGCGCCGTCGCCAGATGGGCGAGCCCGGTGTCCCCGACCACCACGCAGCGGGCGTGCGCCACCAGCGCCGTCAGCGCGTCGAACGGCACGTCGGCCGTACCGCCGAGCACGGCGTCCGCCGGGAGCCCCGCCGCCGCGGCCACGCGCCGCGCGAGCGGCCCCTCCCCCGCCCCCGCCGTCACCACGACCCGGTGCCCGCGGGCCCGCAGCCGACGCGCCACGGCGGCGAACCGCTCGGGGGGCCAGCGGCGGGCGCCCGCGTCGGCGCCGGGGTGCACGACGGTCGCGCCGGGCGCCGGTGAGGGCGTCGCGGGCCAGGGGATGCGCACGTCGGCGGGGTCGGCGTCGATCCCGTACCACGAGAGCAGCCGGCACCACCGGTCCCGCTCGTGCTCGTCCTCCCGCCACACGGGGCCCTCGATGCCGGGCGTCCCGGGGTGCGCGTAGGCGAGGAGCCCGCGGGGGCGGAGCCGGTGGAGCAGCAGATGGCTGGGCGGGCCGTTGCCGTGGAGGTCCACGGCGAGGTCGGGCGGGGGCCCCGTCCAGGGCAGGCTCTCGGGCACCGCGCGCCCCGCGGCGGACGCCGGCAGCAGCCGGTCCACCACCCCGGTCGCGGCGGCGGGCGCGGCCAGGCGCGCGGGCCCGGCGAGCACGATCTCGTGCCCCGGCAGCCGCCTCCGCAGGCCGCGCAGCGCGGGTACGGCGGCCAGCAGGTCCCCCAGTCCCAGCGCCCGCAGCACGAGCACCCGGGGGCGGTCGGCGTCGCCGCCCACGTCAGGGGGCCTCCGCCCGGGTCGGGGACGCCGCGACGGCGGCCGCCCTGCGGGCCAGCAGCGTCGTCGAGCGGCCGTCCAGGTAGGGCAGGACCACCGCCTGGCCGCCCCACTCGCGCAGGGTCTCCGCCTCGGGCAGGTCCTGGACGGAGTAGTCGCCGCCCTTGACCCAGACGTCGGGGCGGAGCTTGGCCAGGAGGTGCTGCGGGGTGTCCTCGTCGAAGACCGCCACCGCGTCGACGCTGCCGAGGGCCTCAAGGACGCGGACGCGGTCGGACTGGCGGTTGAGGGGGCGGCCGGGGCCCTTGCGGCGGGTCAGGGACGCGTCGGAGTTCAGGCAGACGATCAGGCAGTCGCCGATGCGGCGGGCGCTCTCCAGGAGGCCGACGTGGCCGGCGTGCAGCAGGTCGAAGCAGCCGCCGGTCGCCACGACCGTGCCGCCGCGCGCCCGTACCCGCTCCACGAGGGTGAAGGCGTCGATGCCCGCGGTCTCCTCGGGCGGGGCCGCGGGCGCCGTGCGCCACAGGGCGGGGTTCGTCGCGCCGCCCGCCGAGACGAACGCGGCGGCCTCGGCGACGGCCCGTTGCAGGGCCTCCTCCGGCAGCGCGCCGTCCGCGAGCGCCGCGGCCGTGGTGGCGGCGAAGCAGTCACCGGCGCCGCACGGGTCGCCGGTGGCGCGGTAGGGGGCGGGGACGAGCATCGGCGTGCCCGTGCCGGGGCGGGTGAGCAGGACGCCGCGGTCGCCGAGGGTCACCGCGACCCCGGAGACGCGCCAGCGGTCGGCCAGCTCCGTGCCCCGCGCCGCGTAGGCGCGCAGCGTCTCGTCGTCGCCTCCGCACAGGGCGCGGGTCTCGGCGGCGTTGGGGGTGACGAGCCTGGCTCCGGGCACGGGGTCGTCGCCCCTGGGGTGCGGGTCCCACACCAGGGGCGTACGGGGGGTGACGGCCGCCAGTTGTTCGCGTACGGCGCTCGCGGTGTGCCGCCCGTAGTCGGCGACGAGGACGGCGTGCGCCCCGGCCAGCGCTTCGCGCACCGCGGCGTCGGGCTCGCCCGGTGTGCCGCCGCCCCGGTCGATGCGGACCAGCGGCCGTCCGGAGGCGATGACGCGGGTCTTCACCGGCAGGGTGCCTTCGAGCGGCAGCTCCACCAGGTGCACGCGGCCGTGGAGTTCGCGGCGCACGGCCTCGCTCGCGGGGTCGTCGCCGAGCGCGGTCACCAGGGTCACCTGGCGTCCGCCGCGGGCGGCGAGCGCGGCGGCGAGACCGGCGCCGCCGGGGTGGCGCCGGTCGACGGTGACGTCGACGACGGGGGCGCAGGCGTCCGGCGAGAGCCGGGTGGCGACGCCTTCGATGTCCTCGTCGAGCAGGACGTCCCCGACGACGACGAGCGGCTTGGGGCCGGTGTTCTTCCTCATGACACGCTCCCGTTGACCCGGAGGACACTCGGCGCGGCGCGGCCCACCGCGGCCCCGGCCGGTTCGGCGACGGCCGCGTCGAACGCCTCGCAGAGCAGATGGACGGCGACGAGGTGGGCCTCCTGCACGGTCGCCGTGGTCTCGCCGGTGACGCCGAGCCAGTCGTGGGCGGCCTCGGCGAGCGGGTTGGGTCCCGGTCCGGTGAGCGCCCAGACGCGCAGCCCGGCGGCCCGCCCCGCCACGGCCGCCGTGATGAGGTTGGCGCTGCGGCCCGAGGTGGAGAGCAGCAGCAGGATGTCGCCCGGTCTGCCGTGGGCGGTGACCTGCCGGGCGTAGACGTGCTCGAATCCGTAGTCGTTGCCGATGGCCGTCATGGCGGACGTCTCGGCGTGCAGCGAGATCGCCGAGTACGCGGGGCGTTCGCGCTGGTAGCGGCCGACCAGCTCCGCGGTCAGGTGCTGGGCCTGGGCGGCGCTCCCGCCGTTGCCCGCGGCGAGCAGCCGGTTCCCGGCGCGCAGGGCGGCGGCCAGTCCGCCGCCCCACTCGGCGATGCGGCCGAGGCCGTCCCGGCGCAGCCGGACGATCGCGCGCTCCAGGGAACGGCAGTGCAGATGTGCGGCGTCGAGTGCAGAGAATTCGCTCATGCTGTTCGGGCGTGCCGGCCGTCCATGGGGGACGGCGGCGGGCCCGCACCTCCTTCTGATGGGCCGCCGGGCTTTCTGGTCCGACGGGTCCGCTCCGGGCTCAGACCGCGCCGACGCCGGTCACGACGGGCCTCGCGTCGAGCACTTCGCAGTAGGCGGCCTCGGTGGCGGCGGCGACCCGCGGCCAGCCGTACCGGCGCAGGGTCCTGCGGCGTCCCGCCTCGCCGCCCGCCTCACGTCCGGCGGGGTCGGCGAGGAGTTCGGCGACGGCGCGGGCGAGGGCGTCGGGGTCGCGGGGCGGCACCAGGCGCCCGGTGGCCGGGTCGGCGACGGTGTCGAGCTGTCCGCCGACGGCGCTGGCGACGACGGGCCTGCCGCACGCCATGGCCTCCAGCGGGACGATGCCGAACGGCTCGTAGTCGGCGGGGCACACCACGACGTCGGCGGCGCGCAGCAGCGGCGGCACGTCCGCGCTCGGTACCCCGCCGGTGAAGCGGACCCGGTCGGCGACGCCCGCCTCGCGGGCGAGGGCGCGCAGTCTGCGCACCTCGGGGTCCTGGTCGAGCCGGTCGGCGGACGGCCCGCCGACGATCACCAGCTCGGTGTCGGGCAGCCGGGCGAGGGCGGCGACGGAGACCGCCGCGCCCTTGCGCGGGACGAGCCGCCCCAGCTGGAGGATCTGGTGGGGCAGCGGGCCGCGCCCGGCGACCGGGCCGTGCGGGGTGAACAGGTCGGTGTCGACGCCGCAGGGCACGATGCCGACCTTGGCGGCGGGTATGCCCATCCGGCCCAGCTCGGCGACCTCGTCGCGGCAGGTGGCGATGACGCGGTGGCAGCCGCGGCCCACCTCCGTCTCCAGGGCGACGCGGCGCGGCGGGCTGGGGTCGGCGAGCCGCTGGTGGCGCCGCTTCACCGTGCCGAGCGCGTGGTAGGTGTGCAGCAGCGGCAGGCCGGTCCCGCGGGTCGCGAGGAGCGAGGCGAGCCCCGACATCCAGAAGTGCGAGTGCACGAGGTCGGGCGGGCGGCTGCGCCAGCTCCTGGCCAGGTAGCGCCCGAACTCGTCCATGTGGGGCAGGAGTTCGTCCTTGGGGATCGGCTCGGACGGGCCCGCGGGCACGTGGTGCACCTCGACGCCGTCGCGCAGCGCCACCCGGTCGGGCAGGTCGCGCGCGTCGCGCCGGGTGTAGACGGTGACCCGGTGGCCGCGGTCGGCGAGGGCGCCGGCGAGGCAGGCGACGTGCACGTTCTGGCCGCCGGCGTCCACGCCGCCGAGTGCGGCGAGCGGGCTCGCGTGTTCCGAGACGAGCGCAATCGACAGGGTGCCGGGGGCGACGGGCCCGGTGCCGGGGCCGCCGGGGCCCGCGCCGAAGGTGCCGGGGTCGAAGGGGTCCAGGGACGAGGTCATGAGCGGGCCTCCGTCATCACGCGCTCCCAGTCGGCGAGGAAGCGCTTGAGTCCATACCGTTCGAGTGCCGCCTGGCGGGCGCGGGCGCCGTCCTCGGCCGCCGCCTCCGGTTCCGCCAGGTAGTGCCGGGCCGCCCGCGCCAGGACCTCGGGGCGGGTGGACAGGGTGCCGGTGCCGGGCGGGACGGCCTCGACGGCCTCGGTGGTGGCGAGCGCGACGACGGGCATGCCCAGGTGCATGGCCTCCAGGAGGGACAGGCCGAGCGACGTCCAGCGCACCGGGTGCAGGTACAGGCGGCGCCGGGCGAGCGCCGCGTGGAGTTCGCCCTGCGGCAGGTCGGCGGTGCGGCAGCGGTCCTCGGCGAGGCCGAGGTGGGCGGCGAGGCCCTCGGTGCGCATGCCGAAGACGTCGAGGGGCGCCGCCTCGCTCAGGTCGGCCAGGAGGTCGGTGCCGGTGAAACGGCCGCGTCTGACGGGTTCGTTGACGACGACCGCGGCGCGGGCCAGGGCGCCGGTGTACTGGTGGCCGGGGTCGACGATGCCGTGCTCGATGACCTCGGTGCGCGTGCCGCCGTTGTCCCAGAACAGCCGGTTGAAGTGCGTGACGTGGACGAGCGTGAGGTCGTCGCGGTCGGCGCACGGGTGCCGCGTGTCCGGCACGTCGCCGTCCGGCGCGTTGTGCTCCAGGTACACCGCGGGCACGTCGCGTCCCGGGCGGCGCCCGCCGAGCCACCGCTCGGCAAGGCCGTGCTCGTGCGGGCGCTGGAGGACGACCAGGTCCACCTCCGCGTCGCGCAGCTCCCCGGGGGTGACCTCCCGTACGGAGTCGGGCCAGGCGAAGGTGCGGGCGCGGCCGAGGCCGTCGGGGCCGCGGTCCGGTGTGACGGGGACGAGGTAGGTGTGGGGGCCCTGCACGAACGCGGTCGTCCAGGAGCCGTGCACGTGCCACAGCAGGATGTTCATACGGTCGCTCCTCGTTCCGTCCCCGGCGCGTGGCCCGGTCCGGTCGGCGGGTGGGGCAGGGCGGTCGCCGGGTCCCGGCGGCCCGCCCGGTCGGCGGGGTCGGTGAGCTCGGCCACGGCGGCGAGCACCTCGGCGTCGCCGACACCGTCGAGGCAGGGGTGGCCCGGCAGCGGGCACGTCCGGGCCCGGCTGTCCGCGCACCGCTCGCGCTGGTCGCCGAGCAGCACGTGCCGCACGCCGTAGGGGCCCCAGCGCTCGGCCGGCACCACGGGGGCGAACAGGCTGGCCACGGGTGTGCCGACGGCGGCGGCGAGATGGCCGGGCCCGGTGTTGCCGACCACCGCGGCGCGCGCCCCGGCGAGGACGCCCGCGAGGTGCCGCAGGTCGGTGGCGCCGCCGAGGTCGAGGCCGTGCCGTCCGGCCACCAGCGCGGTCAGCGCGCGCTCCCGGGGGCCGCCGGTGACGACCACGCGGTGTCCCGCGCGGGCGAGCGCCGCCACGGCACGCCGTGCCCGCTCGGGGCTCCAGGCGCGGGCGGGCACGGCGGCTCCCGGGTGGACCACGACGTACGGCTCGTGCCCGGTGAGGGCGGTGGTGTCGGGGGGCGCCGTCACGCGCAGCGCCCCGTCGTCGCCGGGCGGCAGGTCGAAGCCGCAGGCACGGGCGAGGTCGAGGGCGGCCGCCGCCTCGTGGCGGTGGGGCAGCCGGTGGTGGCGCAGGTCGAGGAGGCCGCCGGGGTAGTCCTCGCTGTCGGCGGCGGTCCGGCCGACCCCGGCCAGCTTGAGCAGCAGGGCCGTGGGCAGCGGGCTCTGGTGGTACGAGACGAGCACCAGGGCGTGGTCGAAGCAGCGGGCGGCCACGGCGTCGATCACCCGCCGCGTCGCCTCGCGGGTCACCGGCGCCGGGTCGAGGCCCACCCACGGGGCGTCGTACACGAGCACGTCGTCCACGCCGGGCAGCAGCCTGCCCGCGTCGGCGCCCTGGGGTCCGCAGAGCA
Organism: Streptomyces sp. NPDC050703; assembly: GCF_040654435.1. Lineage (NCBI taxonomy): Bacteria > Bacillati > Actinomycetota > Actinomycetes > Kitasatosporales > Streptomycetaceae > Streptomyces > Streptomyces sp. NPDC050703. The sequence continues at coordinate 25,453 of NZ_JBFAHX010000029.1, read as the reverse complement.
GCGTGGTGTACGAGGAACCGGCCGCTGCCGCCCGCACGGCGGGCCCGGCGAGCAGCACGTCACCGGCGCTGTCCAGGCGGACCACGAGGGTGCGCGGCAGCGGGGCGCGGGAGCCGTTCATCGCCGCTCCCCCTCTCCCGGCGGCACGCCGAGCGGGCGGGCGGTCCCGCCGCCCAGGGCGAGGCCGACGGCGGTGAGCAGGTCGGGGGCCACGGCGTCCGCGGCGACGGTCTCCTCGGCGCGGGTGACCGGGGTGGGCACGAGCACGCCGCGGGCCCCGGCGGCGCGGGCGGCGTCCACGTCGGCGCCGATGTCGCCGATGACGACGGTGTGCGCGGCGGGCACGCCGAGCCGCGCGCACGCGGCGAGGACGAGGCCGGGCTCCGGTTTGCGGCAGCGGCAGCCGTCGCCGGGGCCGTGCGGGCAGATCGCCCAGACGGAGAACGGGCCGAGCAGTTCCTCCACGCGGCGCCGTACCGCGTCGACCTGGGCGCGCGACAGGAGGCCGCGCGCGACGCCCGACTGGTTGCTCACCACGCCGACGGGGACGCCCGCCGCCCGTACGGCGTCGACGGCCTCGCGGGCGCCCGGCATCAGCCGCACCCGTGCGGGGTCGCCGTTGTAGGGCACGTCGACGACGAGGGTCGCGTCGCGGTCGAAGAGGACGGCGGCGGGGAGGCCGGGCCCCGCGTCCCGCGGCCGGGCGTGCCGGGGCGGGGCGGGTCCTTCGATCAGCCACGGTCCGTCGGCGGTCTCGGCGATGGCGGTGGTGCCGGGCGGCCGGGTCCGCGCGGCCGGGTGCCGGTTCATCGGCGGACCTGCTCCCCGGCGAGGGGCCCGCGCGGCACGCCCGGCGGCACCGGCGGTCCCGACACCGGGCGCAGGGGTGCCGCCCCGAGGTGCGTGACGTGGCCGCGCAGCCAGTGCCAGGTCGCGGCGGGCGGGATGAGCGCGCTGGTCACGGCCATGGCGAGGACCTCTTCGCGGTGACGGGGCCCCGGCAGGATGCGGGCGAGGGCGAACTCGGCGGTGCCTGCGAGCCATCCGGCGGCGCAGACGGTGGCGGCCCCCGGCCTGCGCAGCGCGGCGCAGGCCAGGGCGCCCGCGGCCGCGGCGGTCACCGCGAGGTGCCGGGGCAGCCTGCCGCGGGGCGCGGCGGCGCGGGTCCACCAGCCGGGGCCGTGCAGCCGGGTCATGAGCACGTCGTCGGCGTTGCCCCGCTGGAGCCGCAGCGAGATCCAGCGGCCCGCCGGGCGCACCGGATGGGCCGTGGAGCGGGCCCCGCGAGCCACCGTCCAGCCGGCGTCGAGCACCCGCAGCGCCAGGTCGGCGTCCTCGCGGAAGGCGCGCCTGAACCGCTCGTCGAAGCCGCCGACGGCTTCGAGCGCCTCGCGGCGGTAGGCCATGTCGGCGGTGATCCACCGGGCGGTGGCGAGCCCCGCGGTGTTGCGCTCCCAGTCCGTGGGCCTGCGGTCGGCGGGCAGCGGCACGTCGATGCGGGCGGTGACGGCGCCGTTGGCGGGGGTGGCGGCGGCGAGGTCGAGGGCGAGGTCGTCGCACCAGGTGGGTCCCGGCACCACGTCGTCGTCGAGGAAGACGACCCAGGGCACCCGCAGGGCCGCGCGCCACCCGGTGTTCCTGGCCGCGGCGGGGCCGCGCGCCCTGCCGGGCACCACGGCGGTGACCTGGCGCAGGGCGGTGGGGACGTCGACCGGCAGGGGGGTGGTGCCGTGCGTGTGCGGGCGGTCGTCGACGAGGATCACGCTCTGCGGCTTCGGTCCCGTCGCGTCGGCGAGGGCGCGCAGCGTCGCGCCGAGGCTGGGCCGGCCGAGCGTGGGGATCACCACCGCGTACCGCCCTTCGGTGCCCGCGTCGTCTCGCGCACGCGGGGCCATCAGGCGCCACCGCCCTCGTCGGCGCGGAAGAGGTCCTGGCGGCGGATCACGTACGGGCCGATGGCCAGGAGGTCGACGGGCGAGGAGCCGAAGCACTCCAGGGCGTCGCGCGGATCGTCCACCATGGGGCGGCCCGCGGTGTTCAGGCTGGTGTTGACCACGACAGGCAGCCCGGTCAGCCGCTCGAACGCGCCGAGCATCCGGGCGACCAGGGGCTCGCGCGCCGGGTCGACGGTCTGGATGCGGGCGGTGCCGTCCACGTGCACGACGGCCGGGATGCGCTCGCGCCAGGAAGGGGCCACGTCGTGCACGAACAGCATGTACGGGCTGGGGAGCGGCCCGTCGAAGATCTCCGAAGCGCGTTCGGCGAGCACCATCGGGGCGACCGGGCGGAACTGCTCGCGGCCCTTGACGTCGTTGAGGCGCTCCAGGTTGCCCGCGTGCCCGGGGTGGGCCATCAGGGAGCGGTGTCCGAGCGCCCTCGGGCCGTACTCGGAGCGGCCCTGGAACCAGGCGACGATCCGGTTGTCGGCCAGCGCCCGCGCCACGGTCTCCGCGATGTCGGTGGGCCGCTCGAAGCTGACGGCGGCCGTCTTCAGCCAGGCGCCCAGTTCGGCGTCCGTCCAGTCGCGGCCGAGGTCGGCGCCGGTCATGGGCTCCGGCTCGACGCCCTCGCCCGCGGTGAGCAGCAGCGCGCCGCCGAGTGCCGTGCCCGCGTCACCGGCCGCGGGCTGCACCCACACCTGGGAGAAGGGGCCTTCCCTGGCTATGCGGGAGTTGGCGACACAGTTGAGGGCGACGCCGCCGGCGAGGGTGAGCACGCTGTCGTGCGTCGTGCCGTGCAGCCAGCGCGCCAGGTCGAGCAGGGTCTCCTCCAGGACGGCCTGGGCGCTCGCGGCCACGTCCGCGTGGGCCTGCGTCCACGGCTCGTCGGCGCCGCGGGGCGGGCAGAGCTCGTGCCAGGGCACCGCGGTGGCGCGGAACCCTCCGTCGCCGGTCGGGTACACGTGTCTGCGCAGTTCGGGGAGCATGCGCGGCGTGCCGTGGGAGGCGAGCGCCATGACCTTGAACTCGTCGGAGGAGCGGAGGAACCCGAGGTGCCCGGTCAGCTCCTCGTAGACGAGGCCGAGGGAGTGCGGCAGGTCCTGCGCGTACAGGGCCCGGAGTTCGTTGCCCACGCGCCGCGCCGCGAGGTGCGAGGCGCGCTCGCCGCGGCCGTCGAGGACGAGCACCGAGGAGTCCTCGGCGCCCGGCGCGGCGAAGGCGCTGGACGCGGCGTGCGCCATGTGGTGCGGTACGAAGCGGACGATGGCCGGGTCGAGTCCCGGCAGGGCGGCCTTGAGGAAGCCGGGCGCCTCACGGGCGTACGTCTGGCGCAGGTGGTCCCAGGGGTCGTCGAGCCCCATCGACTCGGCGGGCCTCGCGAGGCCGGGGTCGTAGGAGTAGGCGACCGCGTCGAGGTCCTGGGGGCGGAGGCCCGCCCTGCTCAGGCACCAGGCGGCGGCCTGCTCGGGCAGCTCCCAGGCCGAGAACGGCACGGGGCGCTTGCCGTGCTTGCGCCGGGAGAACCGCTCCTCCTCGGCGGCGGCGACGGTGCGGCCGTCGATGACGAGGGCGGCGGCGGGGTCGTGGAAGAGGGCGTTGATTCCGAGGATGCGCATGGGGGAACCGGGCTTTCTTCGGCGGTCCTCGGCACGCGCCCTGAGGCGGGCGCGTGGCGCGACCGGGGGGGACGGGCGACATGGCCGAGCCGGGTCGGGGCGTGCGGGCTTCCCGTAGGGGGCGCGCGGTGCCGGGGCCCCGGCCGCTCGGTCAGCGGTCCGCTGTCGCGCGGAACCAGTCGATGGTGCGCCGGAGGCCGTCCGCCGCGTCGACGCTCGGCTCCCACTGGAGCTTGTCGCGGGCCAGGGTGATGTCCGGGCAGCGGACGGCCGGATCGTCCGTCGGGCGGTCGATGAAACGGATCTCCGAACGCGATCCCGCGAGGTCGATGACGAGGCGCGCGAGCTCCAGCATCGTGATCTCGGCGGGGTTGCCGATGTTGACCGGGCCGCGCATCCCGTGGGCCGCCGCCGCGAGGATGCCGCGCACCGTGTCGTCGACATAGCAGAGGGAGCGGGTCTGGTTGCCGTCGCCGGTGACGGTCAGGGGCTCCCCGGCCAGGGCCTGGCGGACGAAGGTCGGCACGGCGCGGCCGTCGTGGCCGCGCATGCGGGGCCCGTAGGTGTTGAACAGGCGCACGATGCCGGTGTCGGTGCCCTCGGCCTCGGCGTGCGCCGTGGTCAGGGCCTCGCCGAAGCGCTTGGCCTCGTCGTACACGCTGCGCGGTCCGACCGGGTTGACGTGGCCCCAGTACCGCTCGTCCTGCGGGTTCTGCTGCGGGTCGCCGTAGACCTCGGACGTCGAGGCGAGCAGGAAGCGGGCGCCGGTGCGGTGGGCGAGCCGGAGGGCGTTGCGGGTGCCGAGGCTGCCCGTCTCCAGGGTGTGCAGGGGCAGGCGCAGGTAGTCGGCGGGCGACGCCGGGGAGGCGAAGTGGAGGACCAGGTCGGGCGGGCGGTCGACGCCGAGGCCCTCGGCGACGTTCGCCCGTATGAGCGTGAAGCCGGGGCGCTCCATGAGCGGCGCGAGGTTCTCCGGCCGTCCGGTGCTGAAGTCGTCCACGCAGGTGACGTCGGTGCCGGCCGCCAGCAGGGCGGCGCACAGGTGTGAGCCGACGAAACCTCCTCCGCCGGTGACGACGGCGTGTTCCCAGTTCCCTGACAGAGCTGTGGTCATCCAGGTCTCCTCCGTGCGCGGGGACGGCGCGTGGTGAGCTGCCGACCACCGGTCGCCGGCGTCGCAACGGCGCGCCGAGTTCTCGATCAGCCTCTGCGACACGGACGGAGACGGCTACGCGGCGTACGGCATCCGGGTGACTCGCACGGAGCGGGAAGGGCGCCGCGGGCGGCGCCCTTCCCAGCAGAAAGCCCCGCCACCGCGGGAGAGGCAGTGGCGGGGCCTTGGATCGGATTCCGCCCGGATTCCGACCGGATACCGACCGGACTCCAGAAGGATTCCTGGGAGAATTCGGGCCGCCCCTTTCGATGCCCTGGTGATGTCCTTGCGGCTATGGGTACGCGTAAGGCGGCGACGCCGCGAACAGGCGCATTCATATGCGTCCGTACGGGACGGGCGCGGCCACCGGATCAGCCGAGTCCGCCGCTGCCGAAGCCGCCGCCCCCACTGCTTTTCCTGTGGTCCTCCGGGTCCTGCGATTCGGAGGGATGGCTGCTGCAGTTGCCGTATCCCCCCTGGATCTCATGCGGGAGCAGACGCCTGCCGTCGTGCGGCATCTCGTTCGGCTCGCGGTACTCCCGCTCCTCCCTGACCGGACCGTCGTACGGACGTTTCGGCTGCTCAGCGGGGTTCGGGGGCTTGATCTGCCGCGCCTGGGCGCGCCGCCCGAAGAAGAAGGCGCTCAGCAGGACGCCGACCACGACGAGACCGGCGAGCCACATCAGCAGGTGGGCGGTGGACGATGCTGCGAGTTCCATTGTCTCCATACAGGGGTTGTACCCGCCCGGCCCGAAATATAGCTGGCGGTGTCCCTTTTCAACACGGTCGACGGTGTGGACCCGGGCCGCCTCGCGTGAATGGACGGGCAGGCGCGACCCGGCGACGCCGGAATGGCCTCGCCGGGTCGCCGCGCGTCCCTATCACGGCCGGGTCGGATAACGGCCGCACGGATTACCGCCGCGCGGGAATCACCGGTCGATGGGCATTACCGCCGGACGGTGATTACCGGCGGGCGGACATACCGCCGGTCTCGCTCAAGGGTGGTCGGGCTGCTGCTCCGGGGGCTTTCCGCCGCCCTTTCCGCCGCCTTTCGCGCCGCGGTCCGTGCCGTGCGCGCCGCCGCCCTTGCCCTGCGGGTTCCCGGGTTCGGCCGCCTTCGCGGAACCGCTCTCCTGGGGAGTGGCGCCGCCCTTCCCGCTGCGTCTCAGCTCGGGCTGCTGTGGATTCGACATTCCGGCTCCTCTCGTCGGTGACCGCGCGCCGGGGCCGCCCACGCGGGTGCCCCCTGGCCCACGCGGGTGTCCCGTACACCGGAGTTCACGCCTCCGCGGCGCGCGCGGGCGGGCCGAAGCCTCCTTCGAAAAGCTTCGCACCGCCCTCGCCGCGGGGCCATCGGAGCCGCCGGGTCACCCGGACTCGCGCAGCTCCGCCGCGTCCCGCCGGAAGGCCCACACCATCTTCGGCTCCATGGCGAAGCGGAAGAGGCGCTGCACGGGCGGGGTGCACAGGAGGGTGATCACCGCGCCGGCGAACAGCGTGACGGCGACGGCGCCGAGCGGCTGGTGCGTCCAGTCGGCCTCGTACCAGTCCCAGAAGCGGGAACCCTTGGCGAGGAAGCCGTGCAGGAGGTAGCCGTAGAGCGTGCCGGCCCCGAGCACCGTGAACCACCTGTGCCCGCGCGGCACCCACGCGAAGAAGCAGGCCACCAGGAGCACCGAGCAGCCGAACATCGCGAGCGTCATGGGGACGCCCGTCCACCCCGGAGCGGCCAGCTCCTGCGCGCTGTCGCGGCGGTAGAACCAGGCCGCGCTGATCCGCGGGGCGGCCCAGTACGCGAAGAGCAGAGCCGCGGCGAAGACCGGCAGGGAGAGCAGCCGCACCTCGCGGCGGCGCACGAGCTGGAAGTGCTCCGGCTTCAGGACGAGGCCGAGCACGAAGAACGGCAGGAACTGCAGGACCCGCTGGAGGTCCAGGTCGTCGCCGATGTCGGGCGAGACGGAGGCGAGCGCGGCCACGGCGAGGGCCGACGGCAGCGGCCACCGCACGGCCTTCCACAGGGGCGTCGAGAGCCGCCAGACGAAGAGCGCGGCCAGGAACCAGGTGAGGTACCAGGGGTCGAGCAGGCTGATCGGATACGTGGGGTCGCCGCCCGCCCGGCGCTTGAAGACGGTGTACGCGGCCTCGAAGAGGACGTACGGCACGGCGACACCGGTCACCAGGCGTCTGACGCGCCCCGGGCTCGCGTCGAAGCCGCGGGAGAAGTAGCCGGAGATGACGATGAACGCCGGCATGTGGAAGGCGTAGACGGTGATGTAGAGCGCGGCGGCCGCCCTGCTGTCGGCGCGCAGCGGCTCCCATGCGTGGCCCATGGCGACCAGGACGATGGCCAGGTACTTGGCGTTGTCGAAGAAGGCGTCGCGCTGCTTGCCCGGCTTCGGCCCGCCCGCGCCCGGGGCCTGCGCGCCCGCGGTCCGCGCCCTGCTGTGCCGTCCCCGGCCGGTGCCCCGCGCCCCCGCCGGTCTCGGCGCGGGTGCCGGGGCGGCATCGGGGAGCGGGGCGGCCCCGGGGAGCGGGGCGCGATGGCGGCCGGGCAGACGCACGGTGTCGCTCACGGCGCCTCCCGGAGGCAACCCGGAGCGGCGATCCCGCGTCTTACCAAGTTCGTGGGTACTGCGTCGGTGCGAGACATCCCTGGCACCCTAGCCACACGAGGCGTCAGGCGTACAACCGTGCCGCGTACGGGCCTTCGCGCCTCATCCGGCGCCCGCGTGACGCGTGCCGGGCCCACGCGACACCTCGGCTCCGGCGGTCGCGGCCCTGCCCCTCCGGATCAGACGGCCCGGCTCATCCGGATCGAACAGTTCCGTATCACGCGCCCCGAAAACACCCGTCCGTCGAGCCGTTTCCCTGTCCGGATCACCCGGCGACGGCGGAAAACACGCGCCACCGGCCGGGCCCGGCGGATACCGGAGGCGCATGTCCCGCAAGACGGCGGGAAGTTGGCAGAAAACTCCTTGCGGCGCCGCTCACCCCGTCGCGGTCCTGCCCCGTCCCCCTTCCCGCCGTGCACATGCCAGGGGCACAGTGTCCGAAAACCACGGACCGCATCCGGAACCCCGGATATCCATGGGGACGTGTGTGGCGAGCGAGAATTGCAGGGCCGCCAATTGGCGCGCGCCTCTTTTCGGTCAGACCCGGAGTTTCGATTTATCAGCCGATCAGCAACGCCTACGGTGTTCGCTGTGGGGGCAGGCACTGACCATGCCGGGGGGACGTCTGCCGCGTGTAGTTCTCGGAGGGGTAATCCCGTACGCACGACGTTCGACGCGTCGCGTACGGAATGACGTCGCGATCCGGTTCGACCAGCCGGATTTCGCCGCCCTGCGTGGGTGACGCATGCCCTCACCCCATACGTCGGGCACCACGGGGAATTCCAAGAAGAGGGGGGACCCCAGTGACGGAACCTCGGTCGAGCGAACCCGGATCGGAGCCGAGCGGCTTACTGCTCGAAGCGTTTGATCCGCAACTGTTCAGGGAGAGTTCGGAAACCGCCCTCGCGAAACTGGAGAAACATCTTTCGGACCTCTCGATCAGAGGGCTCGAACTGATCGACCCCGAGCAGTTGACCCGGGCGGCGAGGGCCCTGATGACGCCCCAGCGGGACACGGTCGCCGCCTTCGACGAGGAACGGCTCACGGGCATCATCGACCTGTACGTCAGGACGGGCATCCAGGTGCTCTCGCCGGGCTACATGGGCCGGCAGTTCTCGGGCGTCGTACCGCTCGCGGGCGTCATCGACTTCGTGAGCTCCATGGTCAGCCAGCCCGCGTCGTTCTACGAGGCGGGGCAGTTGCCCAACGCCGTGGAGCGCATCATGGCCGAGGAGCTGAACCGCTTCATCGGCTACGACCCCGACCGCTTCACCATGGTGACCACGTCGGGCGGTTCGCTGGCCAACCTGACCGCGCTGCTCGCCGCGCGGAACGAGAAGCTGCCCGGCTACTGGTCACAGGGCGCGTCCGCCGTCCGCGGCCAGCCGAGGCCCGCCATCGCCGTCGGCGCGGACGTGCACTACAGCGTGGCGCGGGCGGCCGGCGTGCTCGGCATCGGCGACGCGCAGCTCGTCCGCCTGCCGCTGAACAGGCGGCAGCAGATCGACGTGGGCGAGGCACGGGCGGCCCTGGCGGCGGCCGAGCGGCAGAACCTCAGGGTCTTCTGCCTGGTCGCGTCGGCCGGCAGCACGTCGGTCGGCGCCTTCGACCCGCTCGACGACCTCGCGGACCTGGCCGCGGAGCAGGACCTCTGGCTGCACGTGGACGGCGCGCACGGCGCCAGCCTGCTCGTCTCCGACGCGCTCCGCGGGAAGCTGCGGGGCATCGAGAGGGCGGACTCCCTGACCTGGGACGCGCACAAGATGATGTTCGTGCCCGCGCCCTGCACGATGCTCTTCTACCGGAACAGGGAAACGGCCCTTTCGGCCTTCCGCCAGAAGGCGAGTTACGTCTTCGAGGAAGAGCAGGACATCTACACCGCCTTCGACAGCGGGGGCAAGAATTTCGAGTGCACGAAACGCCCGATGGTCATGACCCTCTGGACGCTGTGGGCCATGTACGGAAGGTCGCTTTTCGCGGAGAAGATCGAGTATCTGTGCCGGCTGACCGGCGAGGCCCACGGCATTCTGCGGGCCGATCCCGACTTCGAGACACCGCACCGCCCCGAGGCGAACATTCTCTGCTTCCGGTACCACCCCGCCGATTTCGGGGGAAGGCCGGGAAAGAAGCCGGACACGAAGGCGCTCCACCATCTCCAGGTCGCCATCAGGAACCGGGTGAAGAGTGCGGGGAACTTCTTCATATCGAAGGTGGACATCGACGGGGTGGCCGCACTGCGCGTCGTCATGATGAACCACCAGATCACCACCGAGCACTTCAGGATGCTGCTCTCCGAGATCAAGAGGACGGGGCGGGACCTGATCGCACATGACGAGGGAACCGGTAAAGCCTAGAGAGGACGGATGTTGAGTACATCGCACGCCCCACAGGTAACACGTGTTCCACCGGCGGCCCCCGCTCCGAGCGGGGCCCGCGAGCTGGCCGAATGGCTCATCCCCGAATGGGAGCTGCGTCCGGAGTCCGTCGAGGCCGTGACCGTGCTCCCCTCGTTCGCGAGCAAGATGCGCGAGTGCGAGCGGGTCTGCCAGACCCTCTACAGCGAGATCACCCACGAGGTACAGGACGCCCTCGTCCTGCGCAGGCTCCAGCAGATGGTCAACACCGTGCTGCTCAACCCCCTCTGGCGCGAGAGGCTGCGCGGCGCCGGCCTCACGGAGGCCCCGCGCACGTACGAGGAGTGGCAGCGCGTCCCGCTGTCCGACAAGGACGTGCAGCGCGACTTCTTCATGGAGTCACGGCCCGGCATGGTGGTGCCCCTCACCCGCGGCGACTTCGAGATCGTGGCGAGCGGCGGCACCAGCGGCGGCCGCCCCCTGGAGATCGTCTACGCCCTGCGGGAGCTGCGCGACACGTACGAGATCGCGGGCCGCTTCATGGGGGCGTACCAGCTCGCGCCGCACCTCGCGGGCACCGATCCGAAGTGGCTGTTCACCACGCTGGCCGACTACCAGATGTGGAGCAGCGGGACGATGGTCGGCGGGGTGCTCCAGCAGGTGCCCGGGGTCAACTACGTGGGAGCGGGGCCCGTCACCGCCCCGGTCCTTGAACACATGTTCTCCTATCGGGGCCCGAAGGCCCTGATGGGGATCTCCGCGGGCATCGCGATCCTCGCCGAGCTGGGCGCGGGCATGCGCCAGGAGTACCGCGACAGCTTCCGCGTCGCCCTGTACGGCAGCGGCGTGCTGCCGCAGCGCAAGCGGGTGGAGCTCAAGGCGCTGTACCCGAACCTGGCGATCCTCAGCTACTTCGCGGCCACCCAGGCGGAGACCGTGGGGCTGCAACTGGACGCCGAGTCCCCCTGTCTGTCGGCCGTCCCGGGGCTGCACTTCATCGAGATCGTCGACGAGGAAGGGCGCCAGGTCGCCGAGGGCGAGGAGGGCGAGCTCGTCGTCACGCGGCTGCACGCCCACGAGACACCGCTGCTGCGCCTGAAGCTGGGCGACCGGATGGTCCACCGGCCGCGCACGGAGGGCCCCGGCCTCAAGACGCGGCAGTTCGAGTTCGCGGGGCGCACGGGCGACGTGCTGCACATCAACGACAGCCAGTACTCGGCGGTCCGGGCGTACGCCGTGCTGCGCGACGAGCTGAAGGCCGCCGAGGTGGTCGACCTGGACGCGGTGGCGCACGACGTGCAGTTCGTCAACCACCGCGAGGCCAAGCGCATCCAGCTGTACGCGTCGGTGGACGACGTGCTCGGCCTGAGCTACCGGGCCGACACGGTGCTCGGGCCCTACGGCCTCCAGCGGCTCTTCGTGAACGCCCTGCCGCGCGCCCTCTCCCTCTTCAACCACGGGGAGGCGAACGCCGCGTCGTTCGAGGCGACCGGCTACACCTTCCAGCTCACGTTCGTACCCAGGCTGTCCGCGGAGATCGAGCGGACGGCTGTCGGAAAGGTCCCGCTCGTGCGGGACCGCGGCTAGGCGCGGGGCACCGCGCGCGACCACCAGGTGCGAGGACAGGAGTGGAATGAAATCGCAGGTGAACATCATCGCCGTCGTGGACGTCATCGGGGCCCTGTCGATCAGGGGCCTGCACGACGGCAATCTCTGCATGGTGGACGACGGACCGTTCGACAGTTCCCACCAGGGGACGGCGGACCTCGTCACCATCGTCAAGCCCGGACAGGTCGTCTCGTGGACCGCGCTCGCCGTGGACCTCCAGACACCGGTCGAGATCAAGAACATCTCGTTCGCCCCGTCGAACGGCCACGCCTCCCACGACGGGAGCCACGCGGGTCCGGCCTACGCGGGCCAGGCGCAGGCGGGCCGGGCGCAGGCCGGCCAGAGCCACGGCACGGGCGGCGGCGCCGAGCCCCTGCGCGGCACCGCCACCGCCGCGGCGCCCGGCATGGGCGTGGCGGTCCCCGGCCCCGGTGTCCGGGCGCCCGGGGCCCAGGGCCAGGGAGCGTACGGCCGGGAAGCGCACGGCGAGCAGGACACGGCGGGCGAGAAGCTCGACCTCGACGTGTGGACCGGCGTGGTGCCGCACTGGATGACCCCGGGCGTCCCGTACCAGTACCGCATCGAGTTCCAGATGTACGAGGGCGCCCACAGCGTCATGCACGTCGAGACGCCCGCGCTGATGTGCCAGTAGCGGCCGTCCCGACGACGGCCGTGCCGGGAACGACGACGAAGGCGGAGACATGCCCCAACAGTTGGCGATCATCGTGCTCGTGGACGTCGGCAACGCGCTGGCGACCAGCACCCTCGAAGGCAACACCTATCTGTTCGACAACATGAAGCTGCACGGCTCCGAGAACCAGGGGACCGGCGAGCTCGTGACCGCGATCAACGGCTCCTACTGGCGCGACGGCTCCCAGGCCAGCGAGCAGGTGCTCAACTGGCTGCCGTACAGCCTGGGTTCCATCCCGCCGACCGTCCCGCGCGGCTATGAGGCCGACCGGGCGCGGCAGAGCGACGAGGAGGCCCTGGCCGAGCTGCACGACCTGGCGAACAAGTCCTCGGTGGCCGGCCTGGACGCGGCGGGCGAGCTGAACCGCATCCGCAGGAAGACCGGGACGCGCCTCAAGACGACGCGGCGCACCAGCGGCCGGATGTCCGGCGCGAAGATCCTCGACGTCACCGGCCAGGTCGTCACGGAGGACGGCACGGGCGCGCACAGCTACCCGGCCCCGGTGATCACGGACATCTACGGCGAGGCGGTCGACGCCAAGATCATGTATCCGGCGGAGTACGGCTCCCCGGACATGGTGACCGACGGCTGGTACTGGTCGGCGACCGTCGACACGTCACGCCCCGGCACGTACTCGTACATGATGCGCATCCAGCTGCACAAGCTGGCGCAGGTCAACGGCGAACTCCGGTGGGAGCCCGTGAACCTGACGTGCGCGTCGGCGCTGAAGATCTCCTCGGAGCCGCGGCGCAACGCGTTCACCAAGGCGGGTGTCGGCCCGCTGCCGATCCCGCACACGCCCCCCGGCCGGGGCGCCTGAAGATCCCACCGGACGAGGAGGAACGGATGACCACCAAAGCCAAGCCGCGGGAGACCGCCGCGAAGCGGCCCATCTCCATCACCGCCGTCGTGGACGCCGTGGGGGCGCTCGCGGCCGGCAACACGGAGGGCCACCTGTACATGTACGACACGAACCGCGCGGGCGGCTCCACGGGGTTCGGCACCGAGGAGCTGCGGACCAGGACCAAGCGCGGCGACGTCCTGCTGTGGAACTGTCTGGCGCTGGAGTGCGAGGCATACGTCAGCATCGAGAGCATCGTGATCGACCCCGAGGTCTGCGAGCCGGAGCGGAAGGTGTACCCCGGCACCGACGTCTCGTACTGGACCGGGACCGTGAAGAAGGCGGGTCCCGAACCGGTCACGTACCAGATCGCGTTCAAGCTGGGCACGCGCGACGAGCCGGTCACCGCGACCCTGTCGTCGTCCCTCGTCGGCCAGTGACCGGACAGCCATGACCGCGTACGCGAAGGAGGAGCGGTGAGCACGAGCACGCGCACGGCCACGGGCACACGCACGCACACGGGCACACAGGAGAAGCAGAACCCCGGCCAGCTGAACTCGGTCCAGCTCAACGTCGTCACGCTCATCAACATGGAGCGGGCCACGGAGACGGGCTCGCTGAGCGACGCGATGTACATGATGGACAACAGCGTCGGCGGCAAGGGCCAGGGCACGTCGTCCCTGGAGACGGTCTGCAAGCAGGGGCAGGTCATCAACTGGATCGTGCGCCCCATCGACATGGAGAAGCGCCTGGACGGCACCTGGCCCCCCATGCCGAAGATCAACAACATCGTCTTCCTCGACACCGAGCTGGGCGACGAGGAGGACGTCGCGGAGCGCCGGATCTTCAACGAACTGAAGATCTACGGGATGCCGGACCGCATGCGCGACAAGTTCACGCCCGTCTACTACTACTGGGCAGGCACGGTCATGAGCACCGCGCGGCCCGGCCTGTACCGGTACCGGCTCGTGATGGAGCTGGAGCAGGAGGGCAAGAAGGAGCGGCTCTACCTGAACACGGCGATCCACCCCTCCATCAGGGTGCTCTCGGTCTGACCGGCCTCTGCGTCCGGCTGCGGCGCACCCGGCGACGAAACCGCTATAAACTCGGTGTATACGCCGCGTGTATAGTGCTCGCATGCCCGCTTCGAACACGCCTGCTGCCTGCAAGACGACGCCCTCGTCCGGAAGGTTGCGTCGCACCGCCCCCGTCCTCGCGGCGGGGGCGGCTCTCGCCGTCGCCCTGACCGGCTGCACCAAGCTGGAGACCACGTCTCCCAGCTCCGTGCGGAAGGAGGCGTCGGAGGCGGCGCCCGCGGAGTTCGGGACGGTCGACTGCCGCAAGGCCAAGTGCGTGGCGCTGACCTTCGACGCGGGGCCGAGCGAGAACACGCCCCGGCTGCTGAAGATCCTCAAGAAGGAGAAGGTGCCCGCCACCTTCTTCACGCTCGGCAGGAACCACATCGTGAAGTACCCCGAGCTGGTCAAGCAGATGGACCGCGAGGGTCACGAGGTCGCGAGCCACACCTGGTCGCACAAGATCCTGACCAAGATCGGCAAGGCCGAGGCACGCCGGGAGCTCCAGCGTCCCAACGACGCGATAGAGAAGCTCATAGGCAAGAAGCCGACGCTGATGCGGCCGCCGCAGGGGCGCACCAACGGCGACATCCACAAGATCTCCGAGGAGCTCGGCCTCGCGGAGGTCCTGTGGACCGTCACCGCCAAGGACTACACGACCGATGACTCCGAGCTGATCCGGAAGCGGGTCGTCGACCAGACGAAGCGGGACGGCATCATCCTGCTGCACGACATCTACCAGGGCACCGTGCCGGCCGTGCCCGGCGTCATCGCCGAGCTGAAGAAGCGCGGCTACGTCTTCGTGACCGTCCCCCAGCTCCTCGCCCCCGGCAAGGCCGAACCGGGCAAGGTCTACCGCTAGGGAGGACCTCCGGGTGCGGGTGCTGGGCGCCGGGTGCCGGGCGCGTTCAGGGGGCCCGGCGGCCGGAGACCTGGCAGGCTCTGGGGTGTGGCCGTCTTCCAGTTCGCCGAGCACTCGCCCCTGTTCCCCGCCGAGGCATGGCACCGGCTGACCGAGTGGGAGCGGCACGGCGACTCCGTGCCCTTCACCCGCGTCACCGTCCGCACGCCGCCGCCGACCGGGGTGGGCACGCTCTTCGTCGCCCGTACCGCGCTCGGCCCCGCCGCCTTCGACGACGCCATGGAGGTCGTCGAGTGGCGCCCGCCGCTGGGCGGCACCCCGGGCCGGTGCCGTCTGGAGAAACGGGGCCTCTTCGTCACGGGATGGGCGGAGTTCCAGGTGCGCGAGGCGGTCACGGGCTCCACCGTGTCCTGGCACGAGGACCTGCGCGTGCGGTGGCTGCCGGGGTTCTTCGACGGGGTGCTGTCCGTCGCGGGCCGCCTCGTGTTCCGCCGGGTCGTACGACGGCTCACCGAGGGCGGGAGGGCCGCGCGGGGCTGAGCCCGCCCCGCGCCGTCACGCCACGGAGCCGATCCGCCCCGCGGGGCCGCGCCGGTCGTCCGGGTGGATGGGCGTGTGCGCCCCCGTCAGGGAGACCCCGCTGCCGCCGCGGCGGTCGGCGACGATCTCCGAGGCGATGGACAGGGCGGTCTCCTCGGGCGTCCGCGCCCCGAGGTCGAGGCCGATGGGTGAGCGCAGCCGGGCCAGTTCGAGCTCCGTGACGCCGGCCTCGCGCAGCCGGCGGTTGCGGTCCTCGTGGGTGCGGCGGGAGCCCATGGCACCGACGTAGGCGACGGGCAGCCGCAGCGCGTGGCGGAGGAGCGGCACGTCGAACTTGGCGTCGTGGGTGAGGACGCAGAGGACGGTACGGGCGTCGACGGGGGTGCGCTCCAGGTACCGGTGGGGCCACTCGACGACGATCTCGTCGGCGTCGGGGAAGCGGGCGGGCGTCGCGAAGACGGGGCGCGCGTCGCACACGGTCACGTGGTACCCGAGGAACTTGCCGACCCGTACCAGCGCCGAGGCGAAGTCGATCGCACCGAAGACGATCATGCGGGGCGGCTCCACGCCGGACTCGACGAGGATGTCGAGCGGCCGGCCGCACCGCGACCCGTCCGCGCCGATCTCCACGGTCGCGGTGCGCCCGGCGTCGAGCAGGGCCCGCGCCTCCTCCGCCACCGTGCGGTCCAGCTCCGGATGCCCGCCGAGCCCGCCCTCGTACCCCCCGGTGGGGCGGACGAGGAGGGCGCGGCCGAGCAGTTCGGCGGGGCCCGAGGTGACCCGGGCGACCGCCACCGCCTCCCCCGCGGACGCCGTGGCGAGCGCGGTGGCGAGCACCGGCCGTACCGCGTCGTCCGCGCGGACCGGGGTGACGAGGATGTCGATGACGCCGCCGCAGGTCAGGCCCACGGCGAAGGCGTCGTCGTCGCTGTAGCCGAAGCGTTCGACGACGGTCTCGCCGTCCGCGAGCGACTGCCGGCACAGTTCGTACACGGCGCCCTCCACACAGCCGCCGGAGACCGAGCCGATCGCCGTGCCCTCGCTGTCGACGGCGAGCGCGGCGCCCGGTTGCCGGGGCGCGCTCCCGCCGACCGCCACCACGGTGGCGACGGCGAAGTCGCGTCCCTGCTCGACCCACCGGTGCAGCTCGTCGGCGATGTCCAGCATGTCGGCCTCCTCGAAGGCGTTCGGCGGCCCGGCGGACCGGGCTCGGGCTCTGCGGATGTGCGGCGGGCGCGGGCGTCAGTGGACGCCGAGCCAGCTCTCGATGGGGTTGAGGGCGAAGTAGACGATGAAGACGAGCGTCAGGCCCCACATGAAGGCGCCGATCTCGCGCGCCTTGCCCTGTGCGGCCTTGATGGCGACCCAGGAGATGACGCCCGCCGCGACACCGGTGGTGATGGTGTACGTGAAGGGCATGAGCACGACGGTCAGGAAGACCGGGATGGCGGTGGCGCGGTCGGCCCAGTCGACGTGCCGTGCGTTCATCATCATCATCGCTCCGATGACGACGAGCGCGGCGGAGGCGACCTCCTGGGGCACGATCGCGGTGACGGGGGTGAAGAAGAGGCAGGCCGCGAAGAAGAGTCCGGTGACGACCGAGGAGAGGCCGGTGCGCGCGCCTTCGCCGACGCCGGTCGCGGACTCCACGAACACGGTCTGGCCCGAGCCGCCCGCCACGCCGCCGATCGCGCCGCCCGCGCCGTCGATGAACAGCGCCTTGGACAGGCCGGGCATGCGGCCCTTCTCGTCGGCGAGGTTGGCCTCGGTGCCGACGCCGATGATGGTGGCCATCGCGTCGAAGAAGCCGGCGAGCACGAGGGTGAAGACGATCATGCCGACGGTCATCGCGCCGACCTCGCCCCAGCCGCCGAACTCGACGTCGCCGAGGAGCGAGAAGTCGGGCGAGGAGACCGCGCCGCCGTGCAGCTCGGGGGCGCCGTTCGCCCACTGCTTCGGGTCGATGACGTCGAACGCGTTGAGCACGACGGCCACGACGGTGCCGGTGACGATGCCGATCAGGATCGCGCCGGGGGTGTTGCGCGCCTGGAGCATGAAGATCAGGAGCAGCGTGCCCGCGAAGAGCAGGACGGGCCAGCCGGAGAGTTCGCCGGCCGGGCCGAGGGAGAGCGGGGTGGCCTTGCCGGGGTGCACGAAGCCGCCCTTGACCAGGCCGATGATGGCGATGAACAGGCCGATGCCCATGGTGATGCCGTGCTTCAGGGCGAGCGGGATGGCGTTCATGATCATCTCGCGCAGCCCGGTGACCACCAGAAGCATGATCACCACGCCGTACATCACGCACATGCCCATGGCCTGCGGCCAGGTCATCTGGGGGGCGACCTGGGACGAGATCACTCCGGACACCGAGAGCCCGGCGGCCAGGGCGAGCGGCACCTTGCCGATGAAGCCCATCAGGAGCGTGGTGACCGCCGCGGCGAGCGCCGTCGCGGTGATCAGGGCCTTCTGGCCCATGGTGTCGCCCGCCGCGTCCTTGCCGGAGAGCAGGACGGGGTTGAGCAGGACGATGTACGCCATCGCCATGAAGGTGGTGATGCCGCCGCGCACCTCGCGCGCGACCGTCGATCCCCGCAGGGATATGTGAAAGTACCGGTCGAGCCAGGACCTGCCGGCCGGGACGCGTGAGCCGGGGCCCGCGTCCTCCGCGCCGGTCCTGGGCTCCACTGACGACTGGGTCATGGTGCCTACTCCCAAGGTTCACAGGGGCACCCGCACGAGTTGCGGGATTTGGGATGGTGCATTGGCTGCACGACCCGGGGGACGGCCCGAGACGAACGACGCTCCCGCGTGGGGAGGGGGAGGCCGACTCCGGGCGGCGCGGGCGGGGAAGTGTGACGTTCCGGGTCCGCCCGCACCGCTCGGAGAGCTTGGAGAGGGGGGAAGGGCCGGGGTGGGGCCACCCCGGCGGTGCGCTACATGCCGGTGAGGTGCTCGGGGCGTACCGGCGTCTTGTTCAGTTCCAGACCCGTCGCGTTCCGGATCGCCGCGAGGACGGCCGGGGTCGAGGAGAGGGTCGGGGCCTCGCCGATGCCGCGCAGCCCGTACGGGGCGTGCTCGTCGGCGAGTTCGAGCACGTCGACCGGGATGGTCGGGGTGTCGAGGATGGTGGGGATCAGGTAGTCCGTGAAGGAGGGGTTCCTGACCTTCGCGGTCCTCGGGTCGACGATGATCTCCTCCATGACCGCGACGCCCAGGCCCTGGGTGGTGCCGCCCTGGATCTGGCCGACCACGGACAGCGGGTTGAGCGCCTTGCCGACGTCCTGGGCGCAGGCCAGCTCGATGACCTTGACCAGGCCCAGCTCGGTGTCGACCTCGACGACCGCGCGGTGCGCGGCGAAGGAGTACTGGACGTGGCCGTCGCCCTGTCCGGTCACGAGGTCGAAGGGGACGGTGGGGCGGTGCCGCCACTCGGCCTCGACCTCGACGCTCTCGTCCTCCAGGACGTCGACGAGGTCACCGAGGACCTCGCCGCCGTCGGTGACGACCTTGCCGCCCTCCAGGACCAGCTCGGCGGTGGCCCACGCGGGGTGGTAGGAGCCGAACTTGCGGCGGCCGATCTCCAGGACCTTCTCCCGCACCAGCTCGCAGGAGTTCTTGACGGCGCCGCCCGTGACGTACGTCTGGCGCGACGCGGACGTCGAGCCCGCGCTGCCCACCTGCGTGTCGGCCGGGTGGATGGTCACCTGCGTGACGCCCAGCTCGGTCCGCGCGATCTGCGCGTGGACGGTGACACCGCCCTGCCCGACCTCGGCCATGGCCGTGTGCACGGTCGCGACGGGCTCGCCGTTGATGACCTCCATGCGGACCTTGGCGGTGGAGTAGTCGTCGAAGCCCTCGGAGAAGCCGACGTTCTTGATGCCCACCGCGTAGCCCACACCGCGTACGACGCCTTCGCCGTGCGTGGTGTTGGACAGGCCGCCGGGCAGCTGGCGCACGTCGGCGCCCTCGCTGGACTCCCACTGGCGCTCGGGCGGCAGCGGGCGGGCCTTGACGCGGCGCAGGATCTCGGCGACCGGGGCCGGCGAGTCGACGCGCTGCCCGGTGGGCAGGAGCGTGCCCTGCTCCATGGCGTTGAGCTGCCGGAACTCGACGGGGTCCATGCCCAGCTCCGCGGCCAGCTTGTCCATCTGCGCCTCGTAGGCGAAGCACGCCTGCACGGCGCCGAAGCCGCGCATGGCGCCGCAGGGCGGGTTGTTGCTGTAGAGCGCGACGGCCTCGATGTCGACGTCGTCGATCACGTACGGGCCGACCGACAGCGAGGCGGCGTTGCCGACCACGGCCGGGGAGGCCGACGCGTAGGCCCCGCCGTCCAGGACGATCTTGCACTTCATGTGCGTGAGCTTGCCGTCCCTGGTGGCGCCGTGCTCGTAGTGGAGCTTCGCCGGGTGGCGGTGCACGTGGCCGAAGAAGGACTCGAAGCGGTTGTAGACGATCTTGACCGGCTTGCCGGTGCGCAGCGCGAGGAGGCAGGCGTGGATCTGCATCGAGATGTCCTCGCGCCCGCCGAAGGCGCCGCCGACGCCGGAGAGCGTCATGCGCACCTTCTCCTCGGGCAGGCCGAGGACGGGGGCGATCTGCTTGAGGTCCGAGTGCAGCCACTGGGTGGCGACGTACAGCTCGACACCGCCGTCCTCGGACGGCACGGCGAGGCCGGACTCCGGGCCGAGGAAGGCCTGGTCCTGCATGCCGAAGGTGTACTCGCCCGTGACGATGACGTCGGCCTTCTTGGCGGCCTCGGCGGCGTCGCCGCGCACGATCGGCTGGCGGTGCACGATGTTGGGGTGCGGCACGTGACCGATGTGGTGGTCGTCGCGGCCCTCGTGGACGAGCACGGCGTCGGGAGCGGTCGCCGAGGCCTCGTCGGTGATGAGCGGCAGCTCCTTGTACTCGATGCGGATCTTGGCGGCGGCGCGGCGCGCGGTCTCCGGGTGGTCGGCGGCGACGATGGCGACCGGCTCGCCGTGGTGGCGGACCTTGCCGTGGGCGAGCACCGGGGTGTCCTGGATCTCCAGGCCGTAGTTCTTCATCGGGGCCGGCAGGTCGTCGTACGTCATGACCGCGTAGACGCCGTCCATGGCCAGGGCCTCGGCGGTGTCGATCGAGACGATCTCGGCGTGGGCGACGGTGCTGCGGAGCGTCTGGCCCCAGAGCATGTCCTCGTGCCACATGTCCGAGGAGTACGCGAACTCGCCGGTCACCTTCAGGGTGCCGTCGGGGCGCAGCGTCGACTCGCCGATGCCGCCCCTGGTCTGCGAACCCTGCGTGATCTTGGTGGGGGCTCCGGTCGTTCCCATGATCAGACGACGCCTTCCTGGGGTGCGCGGTCCTGGCGGGCGGCCGCGAGGCGGACGGCGTCCAGGATCTTCTCGTAGCCGGTGCAGCGGCAGAGGTTGCCCGAGAGCGCCTCGCGGATGTCGGCGTCGGTCGGCTGCGGGTTCTTCTCCAGCATCTCGTCGGCCGCGACGAGCAGGCCGGGGGTGCAGAAGCCGCACTGGACGGCGCCGGCGTCGATGAACGCCTGCTGGATCGGCGAGAGCGCGGCGCGCGGGGAGGCACCGCCGCCCTCGCTAGGCTGCGGGTCCCGGCCGCCGGCGTTCCACTCCC
Organism: Streptomyces sp. NPDC050703; assembly: GCF_040654435.1. Taxonomy (NCBI): domain Bacteria; kingdom Bacillati; phylum Actinomycetota; class Actinomycetes; order Kitasatosporales; family Streptomycetaceae; genus Streptomyces; species Streptomyces sp. NPDC050703. The sequence goes on along the minus strand of NZ_JBFAHX010000029.1, from coordinate 4,535 downwards.
GGGCGTCCTGGAGCGAGGTGCCGCAGGCGCCGGACGCGCAGCCGCCGTGCTCGTCGCGCTGCCTGGCGAAGTCGGCGAGCCCCTCGACGGTGACGACCTCGCGGCCCTCCACCTGCCCGGCGGCCACCAGGCACGAGCAGACCGGCACCCCGTCGAGACGGACGGTGCAGGAACCGCACTCGCCCTGCTCGCAGGCGTTCTTGGAGCCGGGGAGCCCCATGCGCTCGCGCAGCACGTACAGGAGGGACTCGCCCTCCCAGACGTCGTCCGCTTCCTGCTGCCGGCCGTTGACCGTGAAGTTCACGCGCATCATGCGACTCCCTCTGTGCTGCGGCCCGCGCCGCGGTACGACTCCCAGGTCCAGCCGAGCGTGCGGCGGGCCATGATGCCGACGGCGTGCCGGCGGTAGCTCGCCGTGCCGCGTACGTCGTCGATCGGGTTGGCGGCTCCGGAGGCGAGCTCCGCGAACTGCTTGGCGATCGAGGGCGTGATGATCTTCTTGCTGTCCCAGAAGCCGCCCTCGTCGAGCGCGGCGTTCAGGAACTCCTCGGCCGCCTTCGCCCGGACGGGGGTCGGCGCGGCGGAGCCGATGCCGGTCCGCACGGTCCGGGTCGCGGGGTGCAGCGCGATGCCGAAGGCGCACACGGCGATGACCATGGCGTTGCGGGTGCCGACCTTGGAGTACTGCTGCGGCCCGTCGGCCTTCTTGATGTGGACGGCCCTGATCAGCTCGTCCGCGGCGAGCGCGTTGCGCTTCACGCCGGTGTAGAAGTCGTCGATGGGGATGCGGCGCGCGCCGCGCACCGACTCCACCTCGACCTCGCAGCCGGCGGCGAGCAGCGCCGGGTGGGCGTCGCCCGCGGGGGACGCGGTGCCGAGGTTGCCGCCGACGCCGCCGCGGTTGCGGATCTGCGGGGAGGCGACCGTGTGCGAGGCGAGCGCGAGGCCGGGCAACTCGGTGCGGAGTTCCTCCATGATGCGGGTGTACGGGACGGAGGCGCCCAGCCTGACCGTCTCCTCACCCACCTCCCACTCGTGCAGCTCGCCGACGCGGTTGAGGTCGAGCAGGTACTCGGGACGACGGTGGTCGAAGTTGATCTCCACCATCACGTCGGTGCCACCCGCAATCGGCACAGCCGTGGGGTGCTCGGCCTTGGCGGCGAGCGCCTCCTCCCAGCTGGCAGGGCGAAGGAAGTCCATGAGGCTCTCTTCTTGGTGTCGAGGGTCGTTCGCTGTGAGGGACGTCGATCAGGCCACCGGGGCCGCTGGTCCCTCGACTGCTCGTTCATGTGCTGTTCACGCGGAGTGGGGCAAGTACACAGTCCGGTGCTCCGATGGGGTCAGTCACCGAAACCATGAAGGAGTTGGCTGGCCAAGCAGCGCGTCTTGTAGATTCGTATGAAGAACGGGCCTCAGCAACCTCGCGGCATCCCCCCGGACACCGCGGGCACCCGGCGGCACAGGGTCCCGGCGTGACGGAGCGCTTTTTCTTGTACACCCCATTCGAGACAGATCGGCGGCGACGACACATGCGGCTGCGCGCACTCCTTGACACCGACGCGCTGGGCCTGCGGCTGCTCGGCGGCGAGGACGAGCTGGACCGCACCGTGCGCGGTGTGATGACCACGGACCTGCGGGACCCCAGCCGCTACCTCGCGGGCGGCGAGCTGGTCCTCACCGGGCTCGCCTGGCGCCGCGACGCCGCGGACAGCGAACCCTTCGTGCGCATCCTCGCCAACGCGGGCGTCGCGGCCCTCGCGGCGGGCGAGGCCGAGCTGGGCGCGGTCCCCGACGACATCGTGGAGGCCTGCGCCCGGCACCGGCTGCCGCTCTTCGCGGTCCACGAGTCCGTGGCCTTCGCGACCATCACCGAGCACGTCGTGCGCCAGGTCTCCGGCGAGCGCGCGGGCGACCTCGCGGCCGTCGTCGACCGCCACCGGCGCCTGATGACCTCGGGCCCCACGGGCGGCGGCCCCGATGTCGTCCTCGACCTGCTCGGCAGCGACCTGGACCTGCGGGCCTGGGTCCTCTCCCCCGCCGGACGCGCCGTCGCCGGGTCGAGCGCGGGCGGCACCGCCCTGCCGCGGCCCGTCCGCGCACGCCTCGCCGGGGAGCACCTGGCCGCCGTCCGCACCGGGCGGCGCGGACCGCACCGCGTGGTGGTGGACGGCGTCACGTACTCGCTGTTCCCCATCCGGAGCAGGGCGGCCCTGACGGCCGCGGAGGGCCGGGCGCGCGGGGCGGCGGGCGCGCGCGACGTGCGCGAGACCGTCCTGTCCGACTGGATGCTGGCCGTGGAGGCCGACGCGGGCGACTGGCCCGAGGAGCGCCTCGACCTGCTGCAGGGCGTCACCCAGCTCATCGCCGTCGAGCGCGACCGGCGCGACGCGGCCCGCACCGTACGCCGCCGCCTGGCGCAGGAGGTCCTCGAACTGGTGCAGACGGGCGCGGCCCCGGCGGAGATCGCCGCCCGCCTGCGGGTCGCGGCCCCCGTGCTCCTGCCCGGCCTCGGCGCGGCCCCGCACTGGCAGGTCGTGGTCGCCCGTGTGGAGTGGGAGGACGCGGGGATCGAGGGCGGCCCGGTGGCCCAGTCGCTCCTGGAGGAGATCCTCGTCGACCCGTCCCCGGACGCCCCGGCCGACGCGGGCAGAGGAGGCTCCCTGCCCGCCGGGCCCGAGCCCTCCGACCGCATCGCCGTCGCGCACACGGGCGACGAGGCCGTCGCGCTCGTGCCGCTCCCCGCGGTCGCGGCCGAGCACGACGGCTCGGAGACGGGCCTGCTCGCCGACTCGCTCCTGGAGGCGGTGCGCGCCCCGCTCTCGGCGGGCCTCGACGGCGACGGCCGCCTCACCCTCGGCGTCAGCGCCTCCGTGCACTCCGCGGAGGGCCTGCGCGGCGCCCTGGAGGAGGCGCGGCACGCCCGCCGGGTCGCCGCCGCCCGTCCGGGGCGGGTCTGCGCGGCCGGGCACCAGGAGCTGGCCTCGCACGTCCTGCTGCTGCCGTTCGTGCCGGACGACGTGCGCCGGGCCTTCACCGCGCGCCTCCTGGACCCCCTGCGCGAGTACGACAAGCGCCACCGGGCCGAGCTGATCCCCACCCTGGAGGCGTTCCTCGACTGCGACGGCTCCTGGACGCGGTGCGCCGCGCGGCTGCACCTGCACGTCAACACCCTGCGCTACCGGGTGGGCCGCATCGAGCAGTTGACGAGCCGTGACCTCTCGCGCCTTGAGGACAAGCTCGATTTCTTCCTCGCCCTGCGCATGAGCTGAGGAAAGACCCCGCGAGCGGGTCCCGGCGGCCGGACGCGCCCGTCCGCCGGGGCCCGTTTCCTCCCCCGCCCTTTGTGAAAACTTTCACCCGGCCTCTTGGCCCGGTGCCGCCATCCATGCTGAGATTCGCCCACGACCCAGTGCCTGTGTCATCACTCCGCGCCCGGCCGGGGTCATGACGCAGGCACCCAACAGCTCAATGGTGTGCTCGGGGAGGGCAACGTGGCGCATACCGCCATGTCTGGTACCGGAACGACCGCGGGGGACGATCCACTCCAGACCGCGGTATGGCGGCTGCGCTCGCGCGGCTGCTGGACCGACGCGGCAGCCCTCCTGGCCCCGCACCCCGGAGCCGGCCCCGCGGTGCAGCGGACGGCGCTCCTCGTCGAGCGCTGCCTGTTCACCGGGGACGGCTGGGGCGAGGCCGAGGACAGCCTGCGCACCGCGGAGGCCCTGGCCGAGGACGACGACGACCGCGGCGCGGCGGCCTGCGAACGCGGCCAACTCGCGTACGCGTCAACGGTGTTGGGGGTACGCGACCGGGCCGACGAGGCGCGGACCGCGCTCGGCAGGGCCGCCGCGCTGCTCGCCCCGAACGCCGAGCGGCGCCCCCTGCTCGACTTCCGCCGCGGCCTCATCGCCGAGCACATCGCCCATTCCCCGCAGGCCGCGAAGGCCGCGTACCGCAGGGCCCACGCCGGCGCCACGGCGCACGCCGACGCGCTGCTCCTGTCGTTCACGTGGCGGCACCTGGCCGGACTCGCCCTGCGCGACGGGGAGTTGGCGGAGGCGCGGCACGGCTTCGCGGAGTCCCTGCGCATCCGCGAGGAGCTGGGCTACCTGGTCGGCACGGCCCCGGCGCTCGCGGCCCTCGCCGAGGCGGAGCCCGAGCCGGAGGCTACCCGGCTGCGCGCGGAGGCCACCCGCCTCTTCCGCCTGCTCGGGGGCGTGCCCGCCTGGCTCTCCCAGCACCTGACACCACCGGCGCCCGCGGTCTGAAGCGGGCGGAGGCGTCGTCCGCCCGGAAGGCGGGTCCGGCGGCGTCCGGTGCGTGCGACCGCACGGCGGAGGGTCGCCCCGGTACTGGTGGTATCGGGGTGATCCCGGCAACGCCGCGCGTGTGCGTGCCGGACGCCGCCGGACAGGGGGGACTTGCGCCACACGCCCTAGTTGTATTGATCACGAGCGTTGTTAACAGGGCTGGGTCTTGATCATGGCGAAGACCTCCGGTGTGGTGGAGGTGTCTAGGCTCCACACCACACACGG
>NZ_JBFAHX010000028.1:0-105880 GCF_040654435.1 Streptomyces sp. NPDC050703 | reverse complement strand
CCTGGCCGTCATGGCCCTGATGATGTGCGTCCAGCCGTTCGTGGGCGCGCTGACGGACCGGGGGGGCGCGGGGCACCGCCGGGACGGGGCGCCTGCGGGCGCGCCATGCCGGTGGAGCCGCCGGAGGTGAAGGGGTTGTTGCCCGGACGCGGACCCGAGGGACGGGCACCGCCGGGACGCGGGGCGCCCTGGCCGCCGGGGCGCGGGGCACCCTGACGGTCACCGCGGTCGTTGCGGTCGCGACCGCCCTGGCCCTGACCACCCTGCTGACCGGGGGCCGGACGGCCACCGGGCTTCGGGGCACCCGGGCGAGCGCCCGGACGGGGGGCCTGCGGCGCCGCGGGGGCGGCGGGCGCGGCCGGCGGAGCGGTGAACTCCGGGGCGGCCGGAGCCGGCGAGGCCGGCGCGGGCTTGGGGGCCGGCGGCTTCGGACCCGGCGTCGGGCGCGGGCCCGGGGTCGCCGGAGAGGCCGCGGGCTTCTCGGCCGCGGCGGGCTTGGGCGCCGGCGGCTTCGGCGCGGCCGGACCCGGACGGGCGGCCTGCGCGGGAGAGGGTGCCGACGGGGACGCCGGCTTGGGGGCGGCCTGCTTGCGCGGCGCGCCGGGCTTGGCGGCGGACTTGCCGTTGCCGCCGCCCTGGAATGCGTCAGTCAGTTTGCGTACCACGGGCGCCTCGATCGTCGAGGACGCCGAACGTACGAATTCACCGAGATCTTGGAGCTTGGCCATGACGACCTTGCTCTCCACTCCGAACTCCTTGGCGAGTTCGTATACCCGGACCTTAGCCACTTCGCTCCTTTTAGGTCCGGGTTACGCCGGACCGTCGCTACTTCATGGGCGTACTCATCGCGTGCTCATCGAGTGCTCATCGCAATCTCGACCTACTTCCAACTCGCGGGGTACCAGGGCCGCACGGGGTTCCGTGCGACCTTCCTTACGGTGTTGCCTGCTGGGCAACTGCCTCGACCGCGCGGCGCAACGCCTCGGTGTCGAGCGGCCCCCGGACACGAAAGGCCCGGGGAAACGCCCGGCGGCGGACCGCCAGATCCAGACAGACCAGGGCGGGGTGCACATAGGCACCCCGGCCGGGCAGCGTACCGCTCGGATCGGGGACGCAGGCGCCCTCTCTCTCCGCGATGCGCAGAAGCTCGCTCTGGGCCGCTCGCTCCCGGCACCCCACACAGGTGCGCTCAGGGCGTGCGCGGGTATGCGTCCGGCCAGACACGCTTAAGTCTACCTCCCCGTACCGACCTCACCCCTTTGGGGCAAAAATCGAACGGCTACTCGCCACATACTGTCGTGTTCCCAGCGGTGATCGCTCGGGATTATTCCCGCGGCCGCCCCCGGAACACCTCCGGAGACAGCCGCGGGAAGGGTCGCGCTACTGGTCGGCGGGCTGCTCGGTGTCCGGCCTGATGTCGATGCGCCAGCCCGTGAGCCGCGCGGCCAGACGGGCGTTCTGCCCTTCCTTGCCGATGGCCAGCGAGAGCTGGTAGTCCGGCACGGTGACCCGGGCCGAGCGCGCGCCGAGGTCGACGATCTCGACCTTGCTGACGCGGGCCGGGGAGAGCGCGTGGGCGACCATGTCCGCCGGGTCGTCCGACCAGTCGACGATGTCGATCTTCTCGCCGTTGAGCTCGGCCATGACGTTGCGCACACGGCTGCCCATCGGGCCGATGCAGGCGCCCTTCGCGTTCAGCCCCGAGCGGGTCGACCGCACGGCGATCTTGGTGCGGTGGCCCGCCTCACGGGCGATGGCCGAGATCTCGACGGAACCGTCGGCGATCTCGGGCACCTCCAGCGCGAAGAGCTTCTTCACCAGGTTCGGGTGGGTGCGCGACAGCGTCACGGACGGGCCGCGGACGCCCTTGGCGACCCGGACGACGTAGCTGCGCAGGCGCAGCCCGTGCGGGTACTCCTCGCCGGGGACCTGCTCCTGCACCGGCAGGATGGCCTCCAGCTTGCCGATGTCGACCAGGACGTTCTTCGGGTCGCGGCCCTGCTGGACCACGCCGGTGACGATGTCGCCCTCGCGTCCGGCGTACTCGCCGAGCGTCGCGTCGTCCTCGGCGTCGCGCAGGCGCTGCAGGATGACCTGCTTGGCGGTCGTCGCGGCGATGCGGCCGAAGTCGGAGGGGGTGTCGTCGAACTCCTTGGGCTCCTGGCCCTCTTCGAGGTCCGCCGGGTCCTCCGTCGCCCACACCGTCACGTGGCCGGTCTCGCGGTCCAGCTTCACGCGTGCGCGGCGGAAGCTGCCCTCGGTGCGGTGGTAGGCGATGAGGAGGGCCGACTCGATCGCTCCGACGAGGAGGTCGAAGGAGATCTCCTTCTCCCGGACCAGACCCCGCAGGGCACTCATGTCGATGTCCACGGCTACGCCTCCTCTTCCTTCTTGTCCTTGCGGTTGAACTCGACCTGCACACGCGCCGCCTCGATCTCGGCGAAGGCGATCCTGCGGGCGGTGGGCTTGCGCCCCTTCACACCCGGTACCTCCAGGTCCACGCCCTCGTCGTCCACGGTGAGGATGCGGGCGGTCAGCTCGCCGCCCTCGGTCAGCCGGAACTTGACCAGTCGGTCCACCGCGCGCATGTAGTGGCGGCGCTCGGTCAGCGCACGCTCGGCGCCGGGGGAACCGACTTCGAGGTCGTACTCCCCCTCGCCCATCGCGTCGGTCTCGTCGAGCTTCGCGGAGAGCAGGCGGCTCACTTCCGCGATCTGGTCCAGGTCCACGCCGTCGTCGGAGTCGATGACGACTCTCAGCACCCGCTTGCGTCCGACGGAGGCCACTTCGATCTCTTCGAGATCCAGTTCCTGCGAGGTGACGAGCGGTTCCAGTAGTTGCCGCAGCCTCTCGCTCTGGGTGGTGCTCATCCGGGTGACTCCTCGGCCGCGTGTGCTGTTGTGGGGATCGTCGCGTGTCTGGTCAAAGGGTATCCGGTCCCGAGCGGTGTTACCGCCAGGCCGGGAGCGCGCGACGCTTCGCCCCGAGCCGCTCGCGTGTACGGAGACCGGCCGAAGGTACGGTGATCACCGGGCCCGCGCCCACTTCCTTTCTTCTCGCTCGCGCCTTATGGCCTTCCTTGCCGAGGATGTCTGCCGTGCCGTCGTATCCCACCGCTTTCCGGCCCCGACCGGGCCCGCGCCGAAGAACTCTGCTCACCGGGGCCGCAGGTGTCGCCTCGGCGGCGCTGGTCACGGGCTGTTCGGACACCACGTCCCCGGAGGCCGCCGAGCGCTCGTCCGCCGTACGCCGCCTGCGCGCGCGGGCGGCCGGGGAGAGCACCGAGCTGCTCGGGCGCTACGACGCCGTGCTCGCCGCGCACCCCTCCCTCACCGCGCGCCTCGAACCCCTGCGCGCCGAGGTGCTGCGGCACGTGGAGGCCTTCCGCGACGGCCGCACCGCGGCTCCCTCCGCCTCCCCGTCGTCCACCGCGACCGCCCCCGGGGCCGCGGGCCCCTCGCCCTCGGCCCCCGAGGTCCCCGAGGACCCGCGGGACGCGGTGCGCGCCCTCGCCGAGGCCGAGCGGGCGCTGGCCGACCGGCGGGGCAAGGCCCTGCTCGACGCGTCGGACGAACAGGCGAGGCTGCTCGCCTCGGTCGCCGCCGCCGGAGCGGCCCACGCGTATCTGCTGACGGAGGGCGACAAGTGAGCGGCACACAGGACGGGCCGAAGCCCGCGCAGGCGGAGGACGACGAGCTGAAGGCCGTACAGGCCGCCCTGGGCGCCGAGCACGCGGCGGTGTACGGGTACGGGGTCGTCGGCGGCCGGATCGGCGACAAGCGCAGGTCTCAGGCGCGTACGGGGTACGACGCGCACCGCGCGCGGCGGGACGCCCTGCAGCGTGCCGTGCGCGACAGGGGCGGCGAGCCGCGGCCGGCCGACGCGGCCTACGCGCTGCCGTTCCCCGTACCGGACGCCGCGGCGGCCGAGAAGCTCGCCGTCGAGCTGGAGGACCGGGTCGCCGGGGTCTACTCCGATCTCGTACGCGCCTCGTCCGGCGCCCTGCGGAGCACCGCCGCCGAGGCGCTGCGGGAGGCGGCGGTCCGGGCGGCGCGGTGGCGCGGCGGGAGCGTAGCCTTCCCTGGGCTGGCCGAGCGGTCCACGGACGGCGGCTCATCGGCTCCGGCGACGCCCAAGGCGTAGCCCCTCTGTGGAAGGAAACGACTCGCGCATGGCTTTCGAACCGCCGCAGCGTCTGGTCACCGCACTCGGCGAGACGGCGCGGGACGGCGACGACTGGCTGGAGAGGCTGCCCGGGGCCGCGGACCGGGCCGTGGCCGCACGCGAGTTGACCGTCGAGCGCGTCCACGTACCCGGCGGGCGCAGCAGCCTCGTCCTGATGGTGCGACGGGCGGACGGCACCCCGGCCGTGCTCAAGCTGGTGCCGCCCAGGTCGCGGCCCGAGAGCGAGCGGGCGGCCCTGGCGAGCTGGGGCGGGCTCGGCGCCGCGAGGCTCCTCGACCCCGAGTGCGCGGACGGGGCGCTGCTCATCGAGCGGCTGCACCGTGACGTCTCCGTGCGGACGCTGCCCGAGGCCAAGGCGCTCCTGGAGGCCGCGGGGACGCTGCGGCGGCTGTGGGTCGCGCCGCCCGCGGGTCACCGCTTCGAGACGGTCGCCGAGCGGACGGGGCGGCAGGCCGAGGCCATGCGGGGCACCGCCGACGCGGAGGCGGACGTCCTGCCGCTGGTCGACGCGGCGCTCACCGCGCGGGACGAGCTGCTGGCCGCGGAGCCGGAGGCGCGGCTGCTGCACGGCACCTTCCGGCAGAGCAAGGTCCTCGCCGGGGACCGGGTGCCGTGGCTCGCCGTGGGGCCCGACCCGGTGGTCGGTGAGCCCGCCTTCGACCTGGCGCGGCTCGTGCGCGACCGGGTGGAGGATCTGATCGCCTCGCCGTCCGGGGCGTCGATCACGCGGCGGCGGGTGAAGAAGCTGGCCGAGTCCCTTGAGGTGGACCAGGAGCGGCTGCGGGGGTGGACGCTGTTCCGGGCGGTGGAGTCCGGGGTCCGTGCGCTGCGGGTGGGCCGCGGGCAGGACGCGGAGCTGCTCCTGGAGTTCGCGGGCTGGCTGTAGCGGGCCCGGCCGGGCGCGGCGTACGTGTGAGGGCGCCTCCCGTCACCGGGGGGCGCCCTCACGCGTTCGGTGTGTCAGGCCGTGAGGCGGGCGATCGCCTCGTCGACCGTGAGCTCCTCGCGCTCGCCCGTGCGGCGGTCCTTGAGTTCGAGGACGCCTTCGGCGGAGCGGCGGCCCGCGACGAGGATCTGCGGGACGCCGATCAGCTCCGCGTCGGTGAACTTCACGCCCGGGGAGACCCCGGCCCGGTCGTCCACCAGGACGCGGACGCCCGCGGCCCCCAGCTTCCCGGCGACGTCGAGGGCCAGCTCCGTCTGGAGCGCCTTGCCCGCGGCGACCAGGTGGACGTCGGCGGGGGCCACCTCCTTGGGCCAGCACAGGCCCTTGTCGTCGGCGGTCTGCTCGGCGAGCGCCGCCACCGCGCGGGAGACGCCGATGCCGTACGAGCCCATGGTGACGCGGACCGGCTTGCCCTCCTTGCCGAGGACGTCGAGCTGGAAGGTGTCGGCGTACTTGCGGCCGAGCTGGAAGATGTGGCCGATCTCGATGGCACGGTCGAGGCGGAGGCCGGTGCCGCAGGCGGGGCACGGGTCGCCCTGCTCGACCACGACGACGTCGAGGTACTGGTCGACCTCGAAGTCGCGGCCGCAGACGACGTTCTTCGCGTGCTTGTCCTGCTTGTTGGCGCCCGTGATCCAGGCCGTGCCGGGGGCGACGCGCGGGTCGGCGATGTAGCGGACCTTCTCCAGGCCCTGCGGCCCGACGTATCCGCGCACGAGGTCGTCGCGGCCCTCGAAGTCCTCGGCGGTGACCAGCTCGACCACGGCCGGGGCCAGGTGCTCGCCGAGCTTGCCGAGGTCGACCTCGCGGTCGCCGGGGACGCCGACGGCCACGATCTCGCCGTCGACCTTGACGAGCAGGTTCTTCAGGGTCGCGGAGGCCGGGACGCCGAGGTGCTCGGCGAGCGTCTCGATGGTCGGGGTGTCGGGGGTGTCCAGCTCCTCGACGGGGCCGTGCGCCGAGCCGTCGACCGGGGCGAGCGGGAAGGTCACGGCCTCGGTGTTGGCGGCGTAGTCGCACGCGGGGCAGTCCGCGAAGGTGTCCTCGCCGGCCGGGGCGGGGGCCAGGAACTCCTCGGAGGCCGAGCCGCCCATGGCACCGGAGATCGCGGAGACGATGCGGTAGTCGAGGCCGAGGCGCTCGAAGATCCTCTGGTAGGCCGCGCGGTGCAGCGCGTACGCCTCGGCGAGGCCCTCGTCCGTGGTGTCGAAGGAGTACGAGTCCTTCATCTGGAACTCGCGGCCGCGCAGCACGCCGGCGCGCGGGCGGGCCTCGTCGCGGTACTTCGTCTGGATCTGGTAGAGGATCACCGGCAGGTCCTTGTAGGACGAGCACTGGTCCTTGACGACCTGGGTGAAGATCTCCTCGTGGGTGGGGCCGAGGAGGTAGTCGGCGCCCTTGCGGTCCTTGAGGCGGAAGAGCAGGTCGCCGTACTCCTCGTAGCGGCCGGACTCCTCGTAGGGCTCCTTGGGCAGGAGCGCGGGGAGCAGCACCTCCTGGCCGCCGATGGCGTCCATCTCCTCGCGCACGACGCGGGCGATGTTCTCGTAGACCTTCTTGCCGAGGGGCAGCCAGGTCCAGATGCCGGCGGCGGTGCGGCGGACGTAGCCGGCCCGGACGAGCAGCTTGTGGTTGAGCGTCTCGGCGTCCGCCGGGTCGTCGCGCAGTGTCTTGACCATCAACCGGGACATGCGCTGGACCTGGGCCATGATTGTTGTCTCCTGCTACGTGAGGGTGGGTGTTCAGGAGGTTAGCCGGGGCGCGGGCGCGGGCGGAAATCGATTGTCCTCGCCGGCCGGCTCAGGAACGCCTCGGCAGGGGCAGCGGGGCGCCCATCACGGCGTACGGCATGGGGGCGCTGGGGAAGAGGACGCGGCGCGCGAGGTCGACGTACCCCAGGGAGCGGTAGAGGCCGCGGGCGGGGCTCTCGACGTCGATCGCGGAGAGGATCGAGCGGGGCTCGGCGACGCCTTCCGTGATGGTGGTGATCAGCGCGCGGCCGATGCCGCGGTTCTGGTGGCCGGGGTGGACGTGCAGCTCGGTGATGACGAACGAGTCGTCCAGCCAGTCGTCGATGCCCTGGCCGCGCAGGTACGGCTCGACGACCGTCGACCACCAGTGGCCGCGGCTGTTGGGCATGCCGTAGACGAAGCCGACGAGGCGGTCGTCGGGGGTGGTCGCGGCGAACGAGCGGGCGCCGGTGTACGTCAGGTGGCGCAGCACGATCTGCCTGCGTACGGCCACCTCGTCGTCGCTCAGGCCGAAGGCCTGGGCCTGGACGCGCAGGGCCTCGTCCACCCGCGCGGCGAGGTCGACGGGACCGATCACGACGTCGTCAGTCATGGAGCGACCCTACTGGGCGGTGCCGCGCTTCTGAACAGGGCGCTCGCCGGCTCAGAAGAGGACGCTCATGAAGGCGCCGACTTCCTTGAAGCCGACGCGGCGGTACGCGGCCCTGGCCGCGGTGTTGAAGTCGTTCACGTAGAGGCTGACGACGGGGGCCACGTCGGCCAGCGCGTACCGCAGGACGGCGGCCATGCCGGGCGCGGCGAGGCCCCTGCCGCGGTACTCGGGGGCCACCCAGACGCCCTGCACCTGGCAGGCCCGGGAGGTGGCGGCGCCGATCTCCGCCTTGAAGACGACCTTGCCGTCCTGGTCGAGGCGGGCGAAGGACCGGCCGGCGCCGACCAGCTCGGCGACGCGCGCCTGGTAGAGCAGGCCGCCGTCGCCGGCCAGCGGCGAGACGCCGACCTCCTCGGTGAACATCGCCACGCACGCCGGCATGATCGTCTCCATCTCGTCCTTGCGGACGCGGCGGACGTACGGGTCGGGGACGATGTCGTCCGGCAGCCGGTCGGTGACCATCAGCGGCTGCTGGGCACGGACCTCGCGGGCGGGGCCCCAGGAGGGTTCGAGGAGCCGCCACAGCTGGGCCGTGGCCGCCGCGGGGCCCACGATCGACGAGCAGCGGCGGCCCGCTCTGCGGGCGCGGTCGGCGAACCCTCGTACGGCTCGCGGGGTGGCGCAGATCGGCACGAGGTTCGCCCCCGCGTAGCAGAGGGACGCCAGCATGCCGTCCTCGTACCAGCCCCACATCTCGCCGCCGAGGCGCCAGGGGTCGAGGCCCGCCACCTGGACGCGGGCGGTCACGAAGGCGTTCGCGACCGGCTCCCGGTCGAGCACGGCGAGCGCGGCGTCGAGGTCACTCGGTTCGAGGACCCGGGTGGTGGTCTGAGTCAACACGTGCGGGGGCCTCATCTACGGTTTTGCTGTCTCCGCACTGTACCTGGCGGGGGCGCCTCGTGCGGGGGGTGCCTTTTGTCCGTGCGGGGTCCGGGTCCGGGGGCCCGGCCCGCGCACCCGCCCGTTCGTCCGGCGTGTCCGGTGCCGGGGCCGGCGTGCGGTGCCGCACAGCCGCACGAGTGCCCCCTCACGCCCCGCGTAAGCACAACTGTGCCCCGGCGGCTCAGTGGCTGCCGGGGCACCGCGGGACGGGGGGCGGGGTCAGCCCGCCACGGAGATGGTGGGCTCGCCCGAGGCCACGCCGTCCTTCTCCATCTGCTCGGCGATCTTCATCGCCTCGTCGATGAGGGTCTCCACGATCTTCGACTCCGGGACGGTCTTGATGACCTCGCCCTTCACGAAGATCTGCCCCTTGCCGTTGCCCGACGCGACGCCGAGGTCGGCCTCGCGGGCCTCGCCGGGGCCGTTCACCACGCAGCCCATGACCGCCACGCGCAGCGGGACCTCCATGCCCTCAAGGCCCGCCGTGACCTCCTCGGCCAGCTTGTAGACGTCCACCTGGGCCCGGCCGCAGGAGGGGCAGGAGACGATCTCCAGGCGGCGCTGGCGCAGGTTCAGCGACTCCAGGATCTGGATGCCGACCTTGATCTCCTCCGCCGGCGGCGCGGAGAGCGAGACGCGGATGGTGTCGCCGATGCCCTCGCTCAGCAGCGCGCCGAAGGCGACCGCCGACTTGATCGTGCCCTGGAAGGCGGGGCCCGCCTCCGTCACGCCCAGGTGGAGGGGGTAGTCGCACGCCGCCGCCAGCTGGCGGTAGGCGTTCACCATGACGACCGGGTCGTTGTGCTTCACCGAGATCTTGATGTCCCGGAAGTCGTGCTCCTCGAAGAGCGAGGCCTCCCAGAGCGCGGACTCCACCAGCGCCTCGGGGGTCGCCTTGCCGTACTTCTTGAGGAGGCGCGCGTCCAGGGAGCCCGCGTTGACGCCGATCCGGATCGGCGTGCCCGCGTCCTTCGCCGCCCGCGCGATCTCCTTGACCTTGTCGTCGAACTGCTTGATGTTGCCCGGGTTCACCCGGACCGCCGCACAGCCCGCGTCGATCGCCGCGAACACGTACTTCGGCTGGAAGTGGATGTCCGCGATCACCGGGATCTGCGACTTCCTCGCGATCGTCGCCAGCGCGTCCGCGTCGTCCTGCGTCGGACACGCCACCCGCACGATCTGACAGCCCGAGGCCGTCAGCTCCGCGATCTGCTGCAGCGTCGCGCCGATGTCCGACGTCCGCGTCGTCGTCATCGACTGCACCGACACCGGGGCGTCCCCGCCCACGGCCACCGAGCCCACCTGGATCTTGCGGCTGACCCTTCGGTCGGCGAGCTTGGTCGGAACGGACGGGATTCCGAGAGAAACGGCAGTCATCTGGCGTGCATCCCCAAGGTGTGGATCAAGGTCCCGAGATCGGCGGGCTCCAGGCTTCGAGATTACGGCACCCCGCGCGGCACGGGCACACCCCGTCGGCGAGTCCACCCCATCGTGAACGTCCCGTCACATGAAGTGCCGGGCCGCCGCAAACTCCTCGTAACCCCGTGGCCCCGGACCCCTCGGCGGGGTCCGGGGCGCACGGGGCGTCAGGAGATGCGCACCGGGTTCACCACGTCCGCGATGAGCACCAGGATCGTGAAGCAGATGAAGATCCCCGCCACCACGTAGGCGACCGGCATCAGCTTCGCCACGTCGAAGGGGCCCGGGTCGGGGCGGCGCAGGACCTTCGCCGCGTTGCGGCGCAGCGACTCCCACAGGGCGCCCGCGATGTGGCCGCCGTCGAGCGGGAGCAGCGGCAGCATGTTGAACAGGAACAGCGAGAGGTTGAAGCCGGCCACCAGGAACAGCATCATCGCGACCTGGTTCTCCGGCGGGATGTCCAGGGTGAACACCTCGCCGCCGACGCGGGCCGCGCCCACCACGCCCATCGGGGAGTCCTGCTTGCGCTCGCCCTCGCCGAAGGCCGCGTTCCACAGGTCGGGGATCTTGGAGGGCAGGGCGATGATCGACTCGACGCCGTTCTCCATCATGTCGCCCATGCGGTGCACGGAGTCGCCGAAGGACTGCTGGACGATGCCGGTGGCGGGGGTGAAGCCGAGGAAGCCGGCGTAGACGTACTTGCCCTCGACGTAGGCGCCGTCGCCGTCGGTCTTGGTGACCTGGTTGCGGATGAGGTTCGCGTGCAGGTCCACGTCCTTGCCGTCGCGCTCGACGGTGATCGTGGCCGGCCCGATGGTCTCGCGGATCTCCTCCTGGAGCGTGGACCAGTCGTCGACGGGCTGCCCCTGGAAGGCGACGATCTTGTCGCCCGCCCTGAGGCCCGCGGCCTTGGCGGGGGCCGCCTTGTCGCCCTTCTCGCACTTGGAGCGGTTCTCGCTCTGCTGGATGACGCAGTCGGAGACCTTGCCGACCTGGGTGGTCTGCGAGCTGATGCCGAACGTCATCATCACGCCGAGGAAGATCACCACGGCGAGGATCAGGTTCATGAAGGGGCCCGCGAACATCACGATCACGCGCTTCCACGGCTTGCGCGTGTAGAACAGGCGGCTCTCGTCGCCCGGCCTCAGCTCCTCGAAGGCCGCCGAGCGCGCGTCCTCGATCATGCCGCGCCAGGGGGACGTCGACCGTGCCTCTATGCGGCCGTCGGGGCCGGGCGGGAACATTCCGATCATGCGGATGTAGCCGCCGAGGGGGATGGCCTTGATGCCGTACTCGGTCTCGCCCTTCTTCCTGGAGAAGAGGGTCGGACCGAAGCCGACCATGTACTGCGGGACCCGGATGCCGAACATTTTGGCGGTCGACAGGTGCCCCAGCTCGTGCCAGGCGATCGAGAAGAGCAGCCCGATCACGAAGACGACTATCCCGAGGATCATCATCAGTGTCGTCATGCACGGGCCTCCGCCGTCGTCCTCGCCGCCAGTTCGCGCGCCCGGGCACGCGCCCAGGTCTCCGCATCGAGGACGTCCGCGACGGTCAGGGCAGTTCCCCGGGCGGCGGGCACGTGTTCCTCCACGGTCCTCGTCACCGTCTCCATGATGCCGTTGAAGGGCAGCTCGCCCTTCAGGAAGGCGTCGACGCACTCCTCGTTGGCGGCATTGAACACCGCGGGGGCCGTGCCCGCGAGTTCCCCGACGTGCCGGGCGAGCCCGACCGACGGGAACGCGTCGTTGTCCAGGGGGTGGAACTCCCAGCTCGACGCCTTCGTCCAGTCGAAGGCGGGGGCCGCGTCCGGCACCCGCTCGGGCCAGCCGATGCCGATGGCGATGGGGCCGCCCATGTCGGGCGGGGTGGCCTGGGCGAGGGTGGAGCCGTCGGTGAACTCCACCATGGAGTGGACGTAGGACTGGGGGTGGACGACGACCTCGATGCGGTCGAAGGGGATGTCGTAGAGGAGGTGCGCCTCGATGACCTCCAGGCCCTTGTTGACCAGCGTCGCGGAGTTGACGGTGATGACCGGGCCCATGGCCCAGGTGGGGTGCGCGAGCGCGTCCGCGGGCGTGACGTTCGCGAGGTCGGCCTTCGTACGTCCCCGGAAGGGGCCGCCGGAGGCGGTGACGACGAGTCTTCGTACGTCGGCCCGGGTGCCCGCGGCCAGCGCCTGGAAGAGGGCCGCGTGCTCGGAGTCGACCGGGATGATCTGGCCGGGCTCGGCGACCGCCTTGACCAGGGGCCCGCCGACGATCAGGGATTCCTTGTTGGCGAGCGCGAGGGTGCGGCCCGCCTCCAGGGCGGCCAGCGTCGGCGCGAGGCCGATGGAGCCGGTGATGCCGTTGAGGACCGTGTGGCAGTCGGAGGCGGCGAGCTGCGTGGCGGCGTCCGGTCCGGCCAGGATCTCGGGGAGCGGCTCCCCCGCCTCGTACTGTCCGCGGAGCGCTTCGCGCAGCGCGGGCACGGCGTCCTCGCGGGCGACCGCGACGGTCCGCACCCGCAGCCGGCGTGCCTGCTCGGCGAGGAGGCCGACCCGGCCGCCGGCCGCCGACAGCGCGGTGACGCGGAAGCGGTCGGGGTTGCGCAGCACGAGGTCGATGGCCTGGGTGCCGATCGATCCCGTGGAGCCGAGGATGACGATGTCCCGGGGGTCTTCGCCGGAGACCGGGTCGAAGACGAGATGCGGGTCCGCGAGGGGGGATGGGCTGTCGCTCATCCCCCCATTGTGGCCGCAAGCCGTCTCCGTCAGGACCCCGCGGGCCCCGATGTGGCCCGCGTGGCGCTTGACGGGGGCCGTTCGCGGGGGGTGTTCAGTGGATCGGACGGTGGACGTTGTCCCGTTTCGAGGGGCCGAACGCGGCCTCCGCGATCCACGGGCCGTCCCCCGAGGGGTCGATGACGCCCGCTTCGAGCCAGGTGTAGGTCCCGGACAGGACGCCCTTGACCACCTTGCGGTCCAGGTCGTCGGTGTTGGTCCACAGCCGGGCGAAGAGTTCCTCGACGCGGATGCGGGACTGCCGGCAGAAGGCGTCGGCGAGCTGGTACGCCTCGCGGCCGTGGTCCTCGGTGGTGCGCAGGAGATCGGCGCGCACGCAGGCCGCGCTCATGGCGAACAGTTCCGCGCCGATGTCGACGACGCGGCCGAGGAAGCCCTGCTTGGTCTCCATCTTCCCCTGCCAGCGGGACATGGCGTAGAAGGTGGAGCGGGCCAGCTTGCGGGCGCCGCGTTCCACGTAGCGCAGGTGGCCGGAGAGGTCCACGTGGCCCTCGGGGTGGAACTCCGCGTACGCGTTCGGGAGCCGGCCGGGCCCGGTCACCAGTTTCGGCAGCCAGCGGGCGTAGAAGCCGCCGGCCCGCGCGCCCGCCCTGGCCTTGTCGGAGAGTGTCTTGTCGGGGTCGATGAGGTCGCCGGCGACCTTGAGGTGGGCGTCGACGGCCTCGCGGGCGATCAGCAGGTGCATGATCTCCGTGGAGCCCTCGAAGATGCGGTTGATGCGCAGGTCGCGCAGGATCTGCTCGGCGGGGACCGCGCGCTCCCCGCGGGCGGCGAGGGACGCGGCGGTCTCGAAGCCGCGGCCGCCGCGGATCTGGACCAGCTCGTCGGCCATCAGGCAGGCCATCTCGGAGCCGTACAGCTTGGCGAGGGCGGCCTCGATGCGGATGTCGTTGCGGTCCTCGTCGGCCATCTGCGAGGAGAGGTCGAGCACCGCTTCGAGCGCGAAGGTCGTCGCCGCGATGAAGGAGATCTTCGCGCCGACGGCCTCGTGGAACGCCACGGGCTTACCCCACTGCTCACGGGCGCCCGACCACTCGCGGGCGATCTTCAGACACCACTTGCCCGCGCCGACGCACATGGCGGGCAGCGAGAGCCGGCCGGTGTTGAGGGTGGTGAGGGCGATCTTCAGGCCCGCGCCCTCGGGGCCGATGCGGTGGGCGGCGGGGACGCGCACCCGGTGGAAGCGGGTCACGCCGTTCTCCAGGCCGCGCAGGCCCATGAAGGCGTTGCGGTTCTCGACGGTGACGCCCTCGGAGGCCGCCTCCACGACGAAGGCCGTGATGCCGCCCTTGTGGCCGTCTGACCTCGGCACGCGCGCCATGACGACGAGCAGGTCGGCGACGACGCCGTTGGTGGTCCACAGCTTCACGCCGTCGAGTACGTAGTGATCGCCGTCGGGCACGGCCGTGGTGGCGAGCCGCGCCGGGTCGGAGCCGACGTCCGGCTCGGTGAGGAGGAACGCCGTGATGTCCGTACGGGCGCAGCGCGGCAGGAAGACGTCCTTCTGTTCCTGGGTGCCGAAGATCTTCAGCGGCTGCGGTACGCCGATCGACTGATGCGCGGAGAGCAGCGCGCCGATCGCGGGGCTCGCGGAGCCGACGAGCGCGAGGGCCTTGTTGTAGTAGACCTGGGTGAGGCCGAGCCCGCCGTACTCCGTGTCGATCTTCATGCCGAGGGCGCCGAGCTCCTTGAGGCCCTTGATGACCTCGTCGGGGATCTGCGCCTCGCGCTCGATGCGGGCCGCGTCGATCTTCGTCTCGCAGAAGTCGCGGAGCCTGGCGAGGAACTCCTCGCCGCGGCGTGCGTCCTCGTCGGGCGGCGTCGGGTGCGGGTGGATCAGGTCGAGCCTGAAGCGGCCGAGGAAGAGTTCCTTGGCGAAGCTGGGCTTGCGCCAGTCCTGCTCGCGGGCTGCCTCGGCGACCTGCCGGGCCTCGCGTTCGCTCACGGACGGCTTTGCGGATGGTGCGGACATGAGGAGCTCACCTCGCCGCGGAGTGGGGCCCCACCGGGCCGGCCGGCCCGGCGTCGGCCCGTACGGTTGCCGACTGAGGCCGCGGGCGGGCACCCGCGGTCACGGTTACTGACTGGTGCTACTGGATCGTTGTTACCCGATTCGTCCCGGTCCCACCAGTCCTCGCGCAGCCTCCGCCGCCCCCGCGCAGGTCCGGGAGGCGGCGGGTCGGCTCCCTCAGGGGCAGCGGCGGCGGTGTCGCACGCCTGCTCGTGCGCGGTCCGGCTGCCGGGGCGAGCCGGGCGCACGGCAACGGCCGGAGCCCCCGCACAGTGGGCTCCGGCCGCCGGTCTCGCGGGGTGTTACAGCGCGAGGCCCGTGAGGACCATGACGCGCTCGTAGGTGTAGTCGTCCATCGCGAAGCGGACGCCCTCGCGGCCCACGCCGGACTGCTTCACGCCGCCGTACGGCATCTGGTCGGCGCGGTAGGAGGGGGCGTCGCCGATGACGACGCCGCCGACCTCCAGGGCGCGGTGGGCGCGGAAGGCGGTCTGCAGGTCGTGCGTGAAGACGCCCGCCTGGAGGCCGTACTTGGAGTCGTTGACGGCGGCGAACGCCTCCGCCTCGCCGTCCACCTTCTTCAGGGTGAGGACGGGCCCGAAGACCTCCTCGCAGGCGATCGTCACATCGGCAGGCACGTCGGCGAGCACGGTCGGCGCGTACGTGGCGCCGTCGCGCTTGCCGCCGGTCAGCAGCTTGGCGCCCGCCGCGACCGCCTCGTCGACCCAGGACTCCACGCGCTGGGCGGCGTCCTCGTTGACCAGCGGGCCGACCTCGGTCGCCGGGTCGGAGGGGTCGCCGGTGACCTGGGCCTCGACGGCCTTGACGACGCGCGCGACGAGCCCGTCGTACACGGAGGCGTCGGCGATGACGCGCTGCACCGAGATGCAGGACTGGCCGCCCTGGTAGTTGGAGAAGGTCGCGATGCGCGAGGCGGCCCAGTCCAGGTCCTCGTCGGAGGAGAAGTCGCCGAGGACGACCGCGGCGCCGTTTCCGCCCAGCTCCAGGGTGCAGTGCTTGCGCGGCACCGAGTCCATGATCGCGTAGCCGACCTTGTCGGAACCGGTGAAGGAGATCACGGGCATGCGCTCGTCCTGGACCAGGGCGGGCATCTTGTCGTTGGCCACCGGCAGGATGGACCAGGAGCCGGCGGGCAGCTCGGTCTCGGCGAGCAGTTCGCCGAGGATCAGGCCGGAGAGCGGGGTCGCGGGCGCGGGCTTCAGGATGATCGGCGCGCCGACGGCGATGGCCGGGGCGATCTTGTGCGCGCAGAGGTTCAGCGGGAAGTTGAACGGCGCGATGCCGAGGACGACGCCCTTGGGGAAGCGGCGGGTCAGGGCGAGCCGGCCCTGGCCGCCCGCGTCGGTGTCCAGGCGCTGGGCCTCGCCGCCGTTGAAGCGGCGGGCCTCTTCCGCGGCGAACCGGAAGACGGAGACCGCGCGGCCGACCTCGCCGCGGGCCCACTTGATGGGCTTGCCGTTCTCGGCGGAGATGAGCTGGGCGATCTCCTCCGTACGCTCGGCCAGCCCGCGGCTCACGTGGTCCAGCGCGGCGGCGCGGACGTGGGCCGGGGTCGCGGCGAACTCGTCGCGCACGGCGTACGCGGCGGCCACGGCCTCCTCGACCTGGGCGTCGGTCGGGACGGCGGCCCGGGCGACGAGCCGTCCGTCCCAGGGCGAGTGGACGTCGAGCGTGGTCTCGCCGGTGGTCTGGCGACCGGCGAGCCAGAAGGCGTGGATGGAAGTCATGTGATTCCCGGCCCTTCCGCGGAGGTGAGTCGTGGGGTACGTCCCTCACCGTAGGGGCAGCGGTCTCACCTGGTGTTTGTCCTACGCGGAGTGCCGGCCGGCGGCCTTGCGCCGCTTTGTACTGCCTGCCGCTCGCGGCCATGGCTCCATGGCTTTCCCGCCCGCCCGGCTGCCCGGCCGCGGGGTCTCCCCCGCGGGAGCCGGCGCACGGCCTCAGTCCTGCGGCATGGACGTCGCCTTCAGGCTGAGCCAGAGCTCCATGCGGACGTCCGGGTCGTCCAGGGAGCGGCCCAGGATCTCCTCGACCCTGCGCATGCGGTACCGCAGCGTGTGCCGGTGGACGCCGAGGTCGGCCGCCGCCGCGTCCCATTGGCCGTGCCGGGAGAGCCAGGCCCGCAGCGAGGCGACGAGGTCGCCGCGGCCGGTCGCGTCGTGGTCGTGCAGGGCGCGCAGGAGGCCGTCGGCGAAGGCCCGCACGGCGTCGTCCGCGAGCAGCGGCAGGACCGAGCCCGCGGCCAGTTCCTCGTGCTCGACCAGGGCGCGGCCCCTGCGCCGCGCGACGGACAGCGCCTGTTCGGCCTGCTTGTACGCGGTGGCCGCGGCGATCGGCCCGGCGGGCGCGGAGAGCCCCATGACCAGCTCGGCCTCCTCACCGGAGGCCGCGGCCTCGCGCCCCGTGCGGCGCCCGGCCTCCAGCGCCGCCGCGTACTCCGCGCAGGCCCGCGCGCCCGCGCCGCCGTCCACGGTGAGCAGCACGATCCGCTCCCCGTACGGGACGACGAGCAGGGCCTCGCCGGAGCGGGCGGCCGCGGTCTCGACGACGTCGACGAGCGCGGCGAGGGGGTCGCCGCCCGCGGACGAGGCGTCGGC
This sequence comes from Streptomyces sp. NPDC050703, assembly GCF_040654435.1. Classification (NCBI taxonomy): domain Bacteria; kingdom Bacillati; phylum Actinomycetota; class Actinomycetes; order Kitasatosporales; family Streptomycetaceae; genus Streptomyces; species Streptomyces sp. NPDC050703. The sequence goes on along the minus strand of NZ_JBFAHX010000028.1, from coordinate 88,631 downwards.
CGGCACCGGGCGAGCGGCGGCCTCGCCGGGCGCGGCGGCGTCCTGCGCGGCCTCGCCGCCCCGGGCCCCGGCACCGCTGCCGGCGCCCGCCCGCACCCGCGCGGCCGAAGCGGACGCCACGTCGGCGACGACGAGACGGAAGGGCGCGTCGAGCAGGCCGCCGTAGAGGTCCCCCGCGACCGTGCGCGCGTGGTCGGGCTCCCCCGCGAGCAGCATCCGCAGCACGGCCGCGCCGATCCGCTGCTCGGCGGCGTGCAGCGACCGGGAGCGTTCCGTGGTCAGGGTGAGCAGGGCGATGGCGGAGTGCACCGCGTACCGCTCGGCGGTGCCGAGGGTGGACGCCGTGCCGACGGCGAGCGCGGCGCGCGGTCTGCGCCCGGTGCCGAGCGAGTGCAGCTCCACGCGGTCCTCGGTGCCCCCGACGACCGAGCTGGCGGGGGCCGGCCGCTCGCGGAGGCGTTCGACGTCGGCGGTGAGGCGGGCGGCCCTGCGGGAGGCCCACTCCGGTGCGGTGGCGACGACGGCGCCCGCGGCGTCGTACAGCGCGGCCCAGCCGTCGACCTGTCCGGCGAGGGCGAGCAGCAGTCCTTCGGGGCCGTCGCTCAGCGCCTGCTTGGTCAGTTCTCGCTGGGCGGCGAAGCCCGCGGTGACCGCCTTGTACTGCTCGGCGGCGATGGCGGCGGACACGGCCTTGCTGATGGCGAGGAACGGCGTGCGGCGCGGCACCTCGATGAGCGGCAGGTCCGCCTCGGTGGCGGCGTCGAGCAGGGCCTTGGGGATGCCGGGGTAGTGCACGCCGACGGCGAAGCCGAGGCCGACGACGCCGGCTCCGGCGAGCCGCCGCACATAGCGCCGCATGGCCGCGGGGTCCTCGGCGTCCAGTTTGAGCGCCGTGATCAGGAGCAGTTCGCCGCCCTCCATGTAGGGCACGGGGTCGGCGAGCTCGCTGGCGTGCGCCCAGCGCACGGGGGTGTCCAGGCGCTCCTCGCCGGCGCGCACGGTCAGCTTGAGCGCGGAGTGGTGGACGAGCGAGGCGAGCGTGGGCGGCATGGGACCTTCACGTCTGCGGCAGTGTGGATCTTTTGGCCGGTCCGTATGAACGACCTGTGTCGATTCTGCCTCACCGTACGGTACGGAGGCACCGCCGGTCCGCGTATCGGTTCGCCCCGCCGGACATGCCGTCCTGTGTTGTCCGGAACTACCCCCGCAGGTCGACGAGGAGTGGCGGTGCGTGCTCGCCGTCGACGGTGGTGAGCGAGAGCACGGCGTGGCCGGGGGGCAGGGCGTGGGCGAGGTCGGAGGCGGACCAGCGTTCGCGCTCGACCTTGCGGACGGTGACGGCGTCGGTCGTCACGGCCTTGCCGGTGACCAGCTTGCGCAGCGCGTGCAGGGCCCGGGTCATCGGCTGGTCGGCGAAGACCGTGTGCTGGGCGACCTCCTTGGTCTCGATCCACTCGGTGCCCCACGCCTCGGTGAACCGCCGTCCGTCCCAGGTCGTCACCCCGGAGAACGCCATGCGGCAGCCGACCGCCGCGTACAGCGGTCCCTGGAGCGGCTCGGGCACCTCGCCGACGGTGCGCAGGCCGAGCACGACGCCCGCGTTCAGGGACCGCAGCCGCTGGATGGCGCGCACGCTCTCCGCGGTGATGGTGCGGGCGGCGTCGTCGAGGACCAGGCAGGCGAAGTGCGGCCGCTGGGGGCGCCCGCGCACGACGTACGCGAACTGGGCGAGGAGCAGCCGCGCGAGCAGCCGTGACGCCTCTTCGTGGCCGTGCTCGGGCAGGTCGACGCGGACCCGGAGCGGGTGGTGGACGACGGCCCGCATCGAGAAGGGGTGCCCCTCGCCGCCGGGGTCGAAGAAGTCGGCGAAGACGGGCCTGTCGAGCAGGGCGAGGCGGTCGGCGAGGGCGGGCCCCGGGTCGCCCGGGGTGTGGGACTGGCGGATACGGGCGTCCAGTTCGCGGCGCATGGCGGAGTGCTCGCCCGCGGCGAGGCCCGCCTGGAGTGCGGCGAGTCCCGCCGGGTCGCCTTCGAGGAGTTCGCGCAGCACGGGGACGGAGGGGAAGCGGCCGTGCAGGGCGCGGTAGGGGCCGATGAGCTGGGCGAGGGCGGTGGCGGCGCGCTGGGTGCCGACGGTGTCGAGGTCGCCGACCAGGCCCTCGGCGAGGAAGGCGGCGGCCTCGTCGGCGTCGGCGCAGTCCGCGTACAGGTCGATGTCGTGCACGGACGTGGGGTCGCCGGGCCTCACCACCACGTCGTAGGAGTCGTCGCCGCCGAGGTCGGTGCCGGCGGCGCAGACGGCGACGACCGCGCACCGGCCCGTGAGCGCCCCGAGGGCGAGCGACTCGGCGACGGGCCGCATGAGCCTGCTGGTCTTGCCCGCGCCGGGCGGGCCGACGGCGAGCAGTGAGGTGCCGAGCACGGCCGGATCGAGGGCGGCGTGGGCGTTGCGCACCGCGTACGGATTGCGCTCGTCCGCCGCGAACCGGCCGATCCTGACCTGGCCCACGAGGAGGTCGTGCGTGGCGGTGCGCACGGGCAGGTCGCGCTGGCCCGAGGGGTGCGTCCAGGCGGCGGCGCCGTTGCGGGCGACCGTGTCGACGAAGCCGGCGAGCCCGGCCGGGTCGGCGGCGGCCGTGCGCCAGGCGTGGCTCACGCGGGCGCAGTCGACGTCGTTCATGCGCCCGCTGAGCAGCTCGGCGGAGAGCAGGTCGGCGGCCTTGTCGTGGCCCGCCGCGCGCAGCTCGGGCCAGTGGGCGGGGGCGTCGGCGGGGCGGGGCGGGGGCGGCGCGGGCCGCCGGCCGGCCGGGGACCTGCCGTCGCGCACCGCCTGCCACCAGCCGCCGATGCGGGCGAAGGGCCACAGCACGGCGATGGTCATGACCGCGTACAGGAGGTCGATGATCACGGGCGAGGCGAAGACGTCGAGACCGGCGACGAGGGCGACCAGCGAGAAGACGGGGTCGGCGACGGGCAGCGGGCGCCAGTCGAGGCCGAGGGCGCTCGGCCAGATGAGGAGCAGGGCGCCGACGGCCCCGAGGGAGGCGAGCACGGCGCGGGACGGCTGCGGGCGCCGCATCACGTAGTGGCGGATCGCGTCGGGCCAGGCGCCGAGACGCCCGACGGTGTAGACGAGGATGCCGAAGACGACGCCGTGGTAGACGATCTTGGCTTCCTCGCCCTGCCACTGCTTGGGCCGCATGCTGCCCGTCCAGTACCACTCCCCCGGCGTGAAGAGCCTCAGCGGGACCCACTGGTAGGGGACGGCGCCCTGCTGCCACACCGACCAGAAGAGCAGGCCGAGCAGGGTGGAGATCACCAGTCCCACGATGCGCCGCCGGTCGCCGCGCTCGGTGTCCGGCACGGGCTCCGGGGGCCGGTGGCCCTTGCGCCAGACGCCCGGCGACGTCGTGGGGCGCGGGTCGGCGAGCCACTCCGCCACGGTGGCGGAGCGCCCGGCTCCGGGCGGCTGCCTCGGCGGTGGCGGGGCGGTGGGGACGGCGGGTGGCGGTGGGAGCGGCACCGGTGCGGCCCGCTGCCGGTCGCGTGCCCCGTGAGTGCCCTCGGTGTCCATGGCCCTTGCCCCCTGACCTGCCGGTCCGCTCGTCGATCCGGGCTCAATCTAGTGCCCGTCAGGGGGGAGTTCACCGTTACGCGCCCGGTCCGTGCGGACCCCCGTCCAGCGGTATGTGTCCAAGTCGGACAACGGCCCGGCACAATCCCACCCCGATGGAGCATGACCGACTCCGCGCACCGCCCCTAATCTGCGAAGAAACCCCCGTGAGAACCCCGCGTGGGACCGGAGGACCCCGCGTGGACCAGAACCCCGCGTGGGACCGGAAACCCCGTGGGACCAGGCGAAAACCGGATCAGCCGCCGGCGGCAGCCGTCCAACCCCCCAGAACCAGGAGCCCCGCATGAGCGAGATCCCGCAGGAGCGTCGCGTCGTCACCGCCATCCCCGGCCCGAAGTCGCAGGAGCTGCAGGCCCGCCGTACCGCCGTGGTCGCCGGCGGCGTGGGCTCCGTGCTGCCCGTCTTCACCGCCCGCGCGGGCGGCGGCATCATCGAGGACGTCGACGGCAACCGTCTGATCGACTTCGGCTCCGGCATCGCCGTGACGTCCGTGGGCGCCTCCGCCGAGGCCGTGGTCCGCCGGGCCTCCGCCCAGCTCGCCGACTTCACGCACACCTGTTTCATGGTCACGCCGTACGAGGGGTACGTGGCCGTCGCCGAGGCGCTCGCCGAGCTGACGCCGGGCGACCACGAGAAGAAGTCGGCGCTGTTCAACTCCGGTGCCGAGGCCGTCGAGAACGCCGTCAAGATCGCCCGTGCGTACACCAGGCGCCAGGCCGTCGTCGTCTTCGACCACGGCTACCACGGCCGCACGAACCTCACGATGGCGCTGACCGCCAAGAACATGCCGTACAAGCACGGCTTCGGCCCGTTCGCCCCCGAGGTCTACCGCGTCCCCGTCGCCTACGGCTACCGCTGGCCGACCGGTGCCGAGAACGCCGGCCCAGAGGCCGCCAAGCAGGCCATCGACCAGATCAGCAAGCAGGTCGGCGCCGAGAACGTCGCCGCGATCATCATCGAGCCGGTGCTCGGCGAGGGCGGCTTCATCGAGCCCGCCAAGGGCTTCCTGCCGGAGATCGTGAAGTTCGCCGACGACAACGGCATCGTCTTCGTCGCCGACGAGATCCAGTCCGGCTTCTGCCGCACCGGCCAGTGGTTCGCCTGCGAGGACGAGGGCATCGTCCCGGACCTGATCACCACGGCCAAGGGCATCGCGGGCGGCCTGCCGCTCGCCGCCGTCACGGGCCGCGCCGAGATCATGGACGCCGCGCACTCCGGCGGCCTCGGCGGCACCTACGGCGGCAACCCGGTCGCCTGCGCCGGTGCGCTCGGCGCCATCGAGACCATGAAGGAGCTCGACCTCAACGCCAGGGCGAAGGCGATCGAGTCGACGATGAAGGCCCGGCTGACCGCGATGGCCGAGAAGTTCGACGTCATCGGCGACGTCCGGGGCCGTGGCGCGATGATCGCCATCGAGCTGGTCAAGGACCGCGCGACCAAGGAGCCGAACCCGGAGGCGACCGCCGCCCTGGCGAAGGCCTGCCACGCCGAGGGCCTGCTCGTCCTGACCTGCGGCACGTACGGCAACGTCCTGCGCTTCCTGCCGCCGCTGGTCATCGGCGACGACCTCCTGAACGAGGGCCTGGACATCATCGAGGGCGCCTTCGCCCGCGTCTGATCCAGCCGTCCCACGAGGCCCGTACGCACGCCCGTACGGGCCTCGCGCATGCCCACGGGCCCGCGCCGACGCCGCCGAACCGGTCCCCTGCGCCCCCTCGCACACCCCCTGACGTGTACGGACACCGTTCCTGGAGGACTCCGCCGATGACACCGTGGCGACAGGCCGCCGTCGGGGCGTGTGAAGAAGGTGTGCGGGCCCCATGGCTCTATGCCGATGTGCCTGTCGGGCCGCCATCGCCTGCCGTACGGTTTCTGCAGATGAGAGAAGCACCCCGCCCGCGGGAGACCGCGGGTGACACCAGGGCGGAGCCTCCCCGGTTCCGCCCGGGTCGTGCCACCGCGCACACACCCGGAGCGTTCTGCTCCGGAACTCCTCACCGATCGGATGGCCGCCCGCCCCACACCCCCCGGGGCGCGCGGCGACCCGATCCTTTCGGCCGCCCCGGAACCACCCCCCCTGTTCCGGGGCGGCCTCCCCTCCTCCCCTTTCCTCTCTCCCTGCCCCTGTGCGCCCTGCTGTTCGCGCTCGTCACCTGGCAGGTCGCCGCCGGCGGACCGCTGCGCCGCGCCGACGAGCGGGCCGGGCGGGCCCTGGCGGGCAGCCGCTTCCCCGACCGCGCCGCGGAAGCACTCGCCGACCTCGGCAACCTCGCGGTCGCCGTGCCGGTGCTCGCCGCGGTCATCGCGTACGTGGCCTGGCGCGGCCGTCGGGCCGGGGCACACCGCTGGTGGCTGCCGCCGGTGGCCGCGGCCGTCGCCATGGCCCTCGTGCCGCTGCTCGTCGTCCCGCTCAAGGCGGCCGTCGCCCGCCCGGGGCCGCCGGGCATGGCGGGCGACGGCTACTACCCCTCGGGGCACACGGCCACGGCCGCGGTCGCCTACGGAGCGGCGGCCCTGCTCCTGCTCCCCCTGCTGCGCGGCGCGCACGGCCGCCGCGCACTGCTCGTCGGCTGCGCCGCGCTGAACCTGGGGGTCGGCTTCGGCCTCGTGCGGCGCGGCTACCACTGGCCGCTGGACGTCGTGGCGAGCTGGCTGCTCTTCGCGATGCTGCTCCGGGTCCTGCTGGGGGTGACCGCCCGGTACGGGACACCCCCGCCCCCGTCCGGGGGCTCGTCCGGGGACGCGGCTCAGCCGAAGTAGGCGTCGAAGTTCCTGGAGAACTCCTGGCCGTTGAAGCGGTCCCAGTTGATCGACCAGGTCATCAGGCCCCGCAGGTCCGGCCAGGTGCCGTGGGTCTTGTACGTGCCGCAGTCCGTGCCCTTGGTCAGGCAGTTCAGGGCCTTGTTGACCTCGGCCGTGGAGACGTGGCCGTTGCCCGCGTGGACCGAGGCGGGCATGCCGATCGCCACCTTGCGCGCGGGCAGCGCCGGGAAGACGTTGTTCTTGTCGCCCGCCACGGGGAAGCCCGTCAGCAGCATGTCGGTCATCGCGATGTGGAAGTCCGCGCCGCCCATGAAGTGGTACTGGCCGTCCAGACCCATGATCGGCCCGGAGTTGTAGTCCTGGACGTGGAGCAGCGTGAGGTCGTCGCGCAGGGCGTGGATGACCGGGAGGTACGCGCCGGCGCGCGGGTCCTGGCCGCCCCACTTGCCGGTTCCGTAGAACTGGTGGCCGAGCTGCACGAAGAAGGTCTCCGGGGCCATCGTGAGCGTGAAGCCGGAGCCGTACTTGGCCTTGAGCGTCTTCAGCGCCGAGATCAGGTTCACGATGACCGGGGTCTTCGGGTTCTTGAAGTCGGTGTCGTCGGCGTTCAGCGAGAGCGAGTGGCCCTCGAAGTCGATGTCCAGGCCGTCGAGCCCGTACTCGTCGATGATGGCCGAGACGGAGGAGACGAAGGTGTCGCGGGCCTGCGCCGTCTTCAGCTGCACCTGGCCGTTCTGGCCGCCGATGGAGATGAGGACCTTCTTGCCCGCGGCCTGCTTCGCCTTCACGGCAGCCTTGAACTCGGCCTTCGTCTCCACGTTCGGGCACTCGGTCTTCGGACAGAGGTCGAAGCGGATGTCGCCCGAGGTCGCGGTGGTCGGCTCACCGAAGGCGAGGTCGATGATGTCCCAGCTGTCGGGGGTGTCCGCGAGGCGGGTGTAGCCGGAGCCGTTGGCGAAGCTGGTGTGCAGATAGCCGACGAGGGTGTGGTCGGCCCCGGCCTCCGCCCGCGCGGGGGGCTCGGCCGCGGGAGCCGCCGTGGCTCCGGCGGCGAGCAGGCCGGACGCGGTGAGCGCGCAGGCGAGGGCCGAGGCCACGGCGGCTCTTCGCAGGCCGCGCAGGGGGGAACGCTGGGGGGAACGCTGGGGAGAACGCGACGGGGGACGGTCCACTTCTGCCTCCGGGGCGTGGGGTGGAGGTGCTCGGGTGGTGGATGCGCGCCCGCCCAACTTGGTCCAGACCAATGCCGGTGTCAAGACCTCCGGCACTCCCGGGCGCTCACGTGGCTCCCCGTGCCGCCGCCTCGTGCATCGCGAGTTCGAGACGCGCCGGGTCCGTGAGCGTGCCCGAGCCGTCCGGCGGCACCAGCCAGCGCACGCCGCCCGCGGCCCGGCCAGGACGGGGCACGACGATCCAGGTGCCGAGGCCGACACCGCGTACGCCCGTGGCGACCCAGTGGGCGGCGGTGCCCGGCGGCACGAAGAAGCCGACGCGCGCGTCACCGTGGTCGGCGAGCACCGGGCCGGGGCGGTCGTGGCAGCGGGTCAGCACGTCGAGCGTGGCGCGCCCGAGGCCGCCGGGGACGATGAGCACGTCCCAGATCCTGCCCGCGGGCAGGAGCGTGACGCCGAGGGGGCTGCGCTCCCACTCCCAGCGGCAGGCGTCCGGATCGGGCGCCGCGGACACGAGCCACTCGACCGCCGACCTCCCCCGCGAGCCCCCGGTGCCACCCGTGCCACCCGTGCCACCCGAGTCACCCGTGCCGGTCATGCTGGACCTCCCTCTCCGTGCGTACGTCCCGCGTCCGCGGGACGTGTCACAGGTGAGAGGAGGCCCGGGGGCCGGGCATTACGCGGGTTTCGACAGGGAACTTCAGCTGTCGAAGCCGAGCCCCAGCTTGTCCATCGTTTTCAGCCAGAGGTTCCGCCTGCCGCCGTTGGCGTCGGAGCGGGCCAGTGACCACTTCGTGAGCGCCACGCCCGTCCAGGCGAACGGCTCCGGCGGGAACGGCAGCGGCTTCGTCCGCACCATTTCCAGCTCCGTACGCTCCGTGCGCTCACCGGAGAGCAGGTCCAGCATCACGTCGGCGCCGAACCGGGTCGCGCCGACGCCGAGGCCCGTGTACCCGGCCGCGTACGCCACGCGCCCCTTGTGGGCGGTGCCGAAGAAGGCCGAGAAGCGCGAGCACGTGTCGATCGCGCCGCCCCACGCGTGCGTGAAGCGGACCCCCTCCAGCTGCGGGAAGCAGGTGAAGAAGTGCCCGGCGAGCTTCGCGTACGTCTCGGGGCGGTCGTCGTACTCGGCGCGCACCTTGCCGCCGAACGGGTAGATCGCGTCGTAACCGCCCCACAGGACCCGGTTGTCGGCGGTGAGCCGGAAGTAGTGGAACTGGTTGGCGCTGTCGCCGAGGCCCTGGCGGTTCTTCCAGCCGATCGCGGCGAGCCGACCGTCGGTCAGGGGCTCGGTCATCAGGGCGTAGTCGTAGACGGGCACCGTGTACGAGCGCAGGCGCTTGACCAGCGAGGGGAAGACGTTCGTGGCGAGCGCGACCTGGCGGGCGAAGACCCTGCCGTACGGCGTGCGGACGGCCATCCCGGCGCCCGCCGGGGCCAGCTCCAGGGCGGGCGTGTGCTCGTGGACGCGTACGCCCTTCTCCAGGCAGGCCCGCTTCAGGCCCCACGCCAGCTTCGCCGGGTGCAGCATGGCGACGCCCTCGCGGTCCCAGAGGCCGCCGAGGAAGGTCGGCGAGTCGATGTGCTCGCGCAGGGCGTCCGCGTCGAGCAGTTCGGCGCCGCCGGCCAGGCCGCGGGCGGCCATCTCCTCGTACAGCTCGCGGAGTTCGGCCATCTGGTGCGGTTCGGTGGCGACGTCGATCTCGCCGGTGCGCTCGAAGTCGCAGTCGATGGAGTACCGCTTGACGGCCGCCTCGATCTCGTCGAGGTTGCGCGCGCCCAGCTCCTCCAGCTTCGCGATCTCGCCGGGCCAGCGGGCGAGGCCGTTGCCGAGGCCGTGCGTGAGGGAGGCGGCGCAGAAGCCGCCGTTGCGGCCCGAGGCGGCCCAGCCCGCCTCGCGGCCCTCGACGAGGACGACCTCGCGGTGCGGGTCGCGCTCCTTGGCGATGAGCGCGGTCCACAGGCCGCTGTAGCCGCCGCCGACGACGAGGAGGTCGCAGCGTGCGTCGCCGGTGAGGGCGGGCTCGGGGGCCGGCCTGCCGGGGTCGTCGAGCCAGTAGGCGACCGGCTTGGCGTCGGCGAGTGAGGTGGTCCAGCGGTTCATGGCGCCAGGGGCCATGATTTCCACTCCTTCGGTAACGGTGAGGGCGGGATAGCGGCGGTGCGCTATTTCGCCTGTTTGTTGCGGCGCCTGCCGACGAGCATTCCGGCGAGCACCAGGAGAACGGCGATGAGGAACATCGCCGTACCGATCACATTGATCTGCACGGGCGTGCCGCGCTGTGCCGAGCCCCAGACGAACATGGGGAACGTCACGGTCGAGCCCGCGTTGAAGTTCGTGATGATGAAGTCGTCGAAGGAGAGCGCGAAGGCGAGCAGCGCGCCCGCCGCGATGCCGGGCGCGGCGATCGGCAGCGTGACCCGCAGGAAGGTCTGCACGGGACCGGCGTAGAGGTCCTGCGCGGCCTGTTCCAGGCGGGGGTCCATCGACATGACGCGCGCCTTGACGGCGGTCACCACGAAGCTGAGGCAGAACATGATGTGGGCGATGAGGACGGTCCGGAAGCCCAGCTGCGCGCCCATGTTGAGGAACAGGGTGAGCAGCGAGGCGGCCATGACGACCTCGGGCATCGCCATCGGCAGGAAGATCAGCGAGTTGATGGCGCCGCGCGCGCGGAAGCGGTAGCGCACGAGGGCGAAGGCGATCATCGTGCCGAGCACGGTCGCGCCGATCGTCGCCCAGGTGGCGATCTGCAGGCTCAGTGAGAGCGAGCCGCACATGTCGGCGACGCCGCACGGGTCCTTCCAGGCGTCGAGCGAGAACTCCTGCCAGGAGTAGTTGAAGCGCCCTTTCGGTCTGTTGAAGGAGAAGACGGTGACGACGACGTTCGGCAGCAGCAGGTAGCCGAGCGTGAAGAGGCCGGCGACGACGACGAGATTGCGGCGCAGCCAGCGGAAGAACGCGGCCATCAGACGAGGTCCTCCGTCCCCGACTTGCGGATGTAGAAGGTCACCATGAAGAGGATGGCGGCCATGAGGATGAAGGAGAGCGCGGCGGCCGTCGGGTAGTCCAGGACGCGCAGGAACTGCGTCTGGATGACGTTTCCGACCATGCGGGTGTCGGTCGAGCCGAGCAGGTCCGCGTTGACGTAGTCGCCCGCCGCCGGGATGAAGGTGAGCAGCGTGCCGGAGACGACGCCCGGCAGGGAGAGCGGGAACGTCACCTTGCGGAACGTCGTGGACGGCTTGGCGTAGAGGTCGCCCGCGGCCTCGTGCAGCCGCCCGTCGATGCGCTCCAGGGAGGTGTAGAGCGGCAGGATCATGAACGGCAGGAAGTTGTAGGTGAGTCCGCAGATCACGGCGAGCGGGGTGGCGAGGACCCGGTCGCCCGCCGTGACGCCCAGCCAGCTGGTGACGTCGAGGACGTGCAGGGAGTTGAGGGCGCCGACGACGGGCCCGCCGTCCGCGAGGATCGTCTTCCAGGCCAGTGTGCGGATCAGGAAGCTGGTGAAGAACGGCGCGATGACGAGTACGAGGATGACGTTGCGCCAGCGGCCCGCGCGGAACGCGATGAGGTAGGCCAGCGGGTAGCCGAGCAGCAGGCACAGGACGGTGGCGGCGCCGGCGTAGAGCACCGAGCGCAGGAACTGCGGCCAGTAGTCGGCAGCCGCGTCCCAGTAGGTCGCGAAGTGCCAGGTGACCTTGAAGCCCTCTTCGAGGGAGCCGGTCTGCACGGAGGTCGACGCCTGGTAGACGAGCGGCAGCGCGAAGAAGACGAGCAGCCAGAGGATGCCGGGGAGCAGCAGCCAGTAGGGGACCAGCCGTCCGCGCCTGCGCGGCTTCCGGGCGGACAGCTCCTGCGGAGCGGGGGCCGTCGGCGGTGGTGCGTCGGTCACGGTCGTCATGCGGAGGCGTCCTCCTCGGCCTTCTCGACGCCCGCCGAGCCCGTTGTCCCGGCAAGCAGGGACTGGGCGGCGTCGAGCCCGAAGGTGTGCGCGGGGTTCCAGTGCAGGACGACCTCGGCGCCGGGCACGAGGCGGGTGTCGCGCTCGACGTTCTGCGCGTACACCTCGAAGGACGGGCAGACGGGGCTGTGCACGACGTACTGCGTGGACACGCCGATGAAGCTGCTGTCGGCTATGCGCCCCGTGATGCGGTTGCGGCCTTCCGGGATCTGCCCGGCGTCGTCGGCGTGGGTGAGGGAGATCTTCTCGGGGCGCACGCCGACCAGGACCTTGCCGCCGGTCGCGGTGGGGCCCGTACATCGGGCGAGGGGCAGGGTCAGTCCGCAGTCGCCCGCCTTGACGACCACGTCGTCGCCGCTCCTCGCGTCGACGTCGGCCTCGATGAAGTTGGAGGTGCCGAGGAAGTTGGCGACGAACGTGGTGCGCGGGTTCTCGTAGAGGTCGGCGGGGGCGCCGAGCTGCTCGACCCGGCCGCCGTTCATCACGGCCACGGTGTCGGCCATCGTCATGGCCTCCTCCTGGTCGTGCGTGACGTGCACGAAGGTGATGCCGACCTCGGTCTGGATGCGCTTGAGTTCGAGCTGCATCTGGCGGCGCAGCTTCAGGTCGAGGGCGCCGAGCGGCTCGTCGAGGAGGAGCACCTTGGGGTGGTTGATGAGCGCGCGGGCGACGGCGACGCGCTGCTGCTGGCCGCCGGAGAGCTGGTGCGGCTTCTTGCGGGCCTGCTCGCCGAGCTGGACGAGGTCGAGCATGTCGCCGACCTGGTTCTTCACGGACTTGATGCCGCGGCGGCGCAGGCCGAAGGCGACGTTCTCGAAGATGTCCAGGTGGGGGAAGAGCGCGTACGACTGGAAGACGGTGTTCACGGGCCGCTTGTACGGGGGCAGCGCCGTGACGTCCTGGTCCCCCAGGCACACCGTCCCCGAGCTGGGCTCCTCCAGGCCGGCGATCATGCGGAGCGTGGTGGTCTTCCCGCATCCGGACGCCCCGAGCAGCGCGAAGAACGAGCCCTGCGGCACGGTCAGGTCGAGCGGGTGCACGGCGGTGAAGGAGCCGTAGGTCTTGCTGATCCCGGTGAGGCGGACGTCGCCGCCGGTTTCTTGAGCAGAGGTCATGGTGTCGTCCAGGAAGGAGTGGAGGGGGCGGAGGCGTCCCGTGTCGTTCAGGGGCGCGGGGAACTGCGCGACCGGCCACGGCGGACCGGCAGTCGGAATACGGCCTCGTCCGCCGAAGCGTCACGCGCCGGTCAGCTTCGCGAACTTCTCCTCGTACGCGGTCTCTTCCTTCGGCGTGAGCGACCGGAACGCCCGGGACCTCGCCTTCATCTCCGCGTCGGGGATGATCAGCGGATTGGCCGCGGCATCCTCGTCGATCTTCGCGAGCGCGTCCCGTACCCCGTCGACCGGGCACACGTAGTTGATGTAGGCCGCGAGGCGGGCCGCGGGCTCCGGCTCGTAGTAGTAGTCGATGAGCCGCTCGGCGTTCCTCTTGTGGCGGGACTTGTTCGGGACGAGGAGGTTGTCCGTGGACGTGATGTAGCCCTGCTCCGGGATGTGGAAGCCGACGTCGGGGTTGTCGGCCTGGAGCTGCACGATGTCGCCGGCCCAGCCCAGGCAGGCGGCGATGTCGCCCTTGTCGAGGTCCGAGGTGTAGTCGTTGCCGGTGAAGCGGCGGATCTGCTTCTTGTCGACGGCCTTCTGGAGGCGGGCGACGGCGGCGTCGAAGTCGTCGTCGGTGAAGTCCGCGGGGTCCTTGCCCATGTCGATGAGCGTCATGCCGACGCTGTCGCGCATCTCGGAGAGGAACCCGACGCGCCCCCTCAGCTTCGGGTCGTCGAGGAGCTGCGACACCGAGGTGATCTTCTTCCCGCCGGTCGCCTTCTTGTTGTACGCGATGACGGTGGAGATGCCGGTCCAGGGATACGAGTACGACCGGCCCGGGTCCCAGTCGGGGTTCCTGAACTGGGCGGAGAGACGGGTGTAGGCGTGCGGCAGGTTGGCGGGGTCCAGCTTCTGCACCCATCCGAAGCGGATGAGCCGGGCGGCGAGCCAGTCCGTGACGCAGATGAGGTCGCGGCCGGTCTCCTGGCCGGCGGCGAGCTGCGGCTTGATCTTGCCGAAGAACTCGACGTTGTCGTTGATGTCCTCGGTGTACTTGACCGTGATCCCGGTGCGTCTCGTGAACGCCTCCAGGGTGGGCCGCCGGTTCTCGTCCTTCTCGTCGACGTCCATGTACTCGGTCCAGTTGGAGAAGGAGATCCGCTTCTCCTGGGCCGAGTGGTCCTCGGACGACACCTCGCCCTGCCCCTTGCCCGCCGCGGGGATGCCGCAGGCGCTGAGGGTGCCGAGCCCGCCGACGGCGAGCGCGCCGCCGGTGGCGGCGCGCAGCAGGGAACGGCGGGTCAGGGAGCCCCTGCCGTTGCGCAGGCTGCGGTGCATGGCGGCCAGTTGGGCCGGGGAGAGGTCGGTCGGCTCGTACTGCTCCATACGCGGGTTGCCCTTTCGGGAGGAAGGCGGCCGCCGGTCGCGCGGCCTGTGGCGGTGGCCCGTGGGCTATCGGTCCCCGAAGATCGTGCGGTGCCAGTCCTTGCGGACCACCGCGGTGTTGTCGAACATCACGTGCTTGACCTGCGTGTACTCCTCGAAGGAGTAGGCGGACATGTCCTTGCCGTAACCGGATGCCTTGTAGCCGCCGTGGGGCATCTCGCTGAGGATCGGGATGTGGTCGTTGACCCAGACGCAGCCGGCCTTGATCTCGCGGGTGGCGCGGTTGGCGCGGAACACGTCGCGGCTCCACGCGGAGGCGGCGAGCCCGTAGGGGGTGTCGTTGGCGAGCCGGATGCCCTCGTCGTCGCTGTCGAAGGGCAGGACCACCAGGACGGGCCCGAAGATCTCCGCCTGCACGACCTCGCTGTCCTGCGCGGCGTCGGCGATGAGCGTGGGCTTGTAGAAGGCGCCCGGGTGCTTCGGTGCCTCGCCGCCGGTCACCACGCGCGCGGAGGAGCGGGCCCGGTCGACGAAACCGGCGACGCGGTCGCGGTGCGCGTGCGAGATGAGCGGCCCCAGGTCGGTCGCCGGGTCGAACGGGTCGCCGAGCCGCACGCTCTCCATGAGATCGGCGACGCCCTGGACGAAGGCTTCGTAGAGCGGCCTCTGCACGTACGCGCGCGTGGCGGCCGTGCAGTCCTGCCCGGTGTTGATGAGCGCGCCGGCGACCGCGCCGTGGACGGCGGCTTCGAGGTCGGCGTCGTCGAAGACCACGAAGGGGGCCTTGCCGCCCAGCTCCAGGTGGAGCCGCTTGACCGTGGCGGTGGCGATCTCGGCGACGCGCTTGCCGACGCCGGTGGACCCGGTGAACGAGGTCATGGCGACGTCCGGATGCCCGACCAGGTGCTCACCGGCGTCCTTGCCCGCGCCGGAGACGATGTTGACGACACCGTCGGGGATACCGGCGTCGGTGGCGGCCCGCGCGAAGAGCAGCGAGGTGAACGGGGTCAGCTCGGCGGGCTTCAGCACGATGGTGTTGCCGGCCGCGATCGCCGGGAGCACCTTCCAGGCGGCCATCTGGAGGGGGTAGTTCCAGGGGGCGATGGAGCCGACGACGCCGATGGGCTCACGGCGTACGTACGAGGTGTGGTCTCCGGAGTACTCACCGGCCGACTGGCCCTGCAGATGGCGGGCGGCGCCCGCGAAGAAGGCGGCGTTGTCGACGGTCCCCGGGACGTCGAACTCCCGGCTCAGCTTGATCGGCTTGCCGCACTGCAACGACTCGGCCCTGGCGAACTCCTCGGCGCGCTCGGCGAGCACGCCCGCGAAGCGGTGCATGGCGTCGGAGCGCTCACCGGGGGTGGCCCCCGACCAGCCGGGGAACGCCTCGGCCGCGGCGGCCACGGCGGCGTCCACGTCGGCTCTTCCGGCGAGTTCGTACGAGAACACGTCATCGCCCGTGGCGGGGTCCACGACGGCGTGAGTGCGCCCCGACGTCCCCCTGGTCAGGCGCCCGGCGATGTACTGGGCGCCATCCGCGAAGTGGTCCTGCGCCTGGAAGTTGTGCATGCCGCTCTCCTCCGCCGTACGCCCCGTTCCACGGGGCCCGGCGTAGCTCCAGATCGATTTGAGTGCCGATCCTGACAGAGCGGTCAATGCTCAACAAGTGATTCCGTTGTTGCCTTTTGGTTACGCGACGGAATCTGTCGACCAGGTGTCGAGTCCTCCTGAAAAACCCAGGACGGAGTGTCAGTGGTGCGTGCCAGACTCGCGTGCATGACGGAGATCGACTCGGTCCGCTCGGTGGAGGCACTGCTCGCCGCGGTCCGGGCGGGGGAACCGGTGAAGTACCTGCACTTCTGGGGGCACACCCCGCACCGGGACGGCACGCTCGGGCGCGGCTGCCTCAGCCAGTGGTGGCCGTCGCCCTTCACGGTGGACGGCGTCTCGTACGCGACGGCGGAGCACTGGATGATGGCGGCCAAGGCCCGCCTCTTCGGGGACGCGGAGGCGGAGCGGGCCGTCCTCGCGGCGCGGACCCCCGCGGAGGCGAAGAAGGCGGGACGGCTCGTGCGGGGCTTCGACGAGGCGATATGGGCCAGGGAGCGGTTCGCGGTCGTGGTCGAGGGCAGCGTCCACAAGTTCGCGTCGGACCCGGCGCTGGGAAAGTTCCTGCGGGGCACGGGCCGGCGGGTGCTGGTGGAGGCGAGCCCTGTCGACCGGGTCTGGGGCGTGGGCCTGGCGGCCGACGACCCCCGCGTGGCCGACCCCGCTCAGTGGCGGGGGCCCAACCTCCTCGGCTTCGCGCTGATGGAAGCCAGGGCTCCGGCGGGACGCCCCGGGGCGGCCTGAGCCAAGCCCTCCCTGCGCTCCCGGCGGGGGAAGCGGCCTAGGCGATCGCGAACCCCACGGCGTGACTCGTCCCGTCGCGCACCCCCGCCGCCCCCGCGTCGAGGGCGTCGTCCGGTACCACGATCAGGAGGACCAGCAGGGCCGCCCCCAGCACGACGCCGACCGCCCCGCAGATGATCCCGGCCAGGGCCTGGCCGCCGTTCGTCGCCTCGCCGCGCTTCGCCTTGCCGCGGCCCACCGCCCCGAAGATCACCGCGAGGATGCCGAGGACGATGGCCAGCGGCCACAGGCAGAAGCCCACCGCCGAGATGACGCCGAGGGTGAGCCCGGTGACGCCCATGCCGTTCGCGGGCGCCATCGGCATGGCGGGCCACCCGTATCCCGCGGGCCCGCCGGGCACGTGCTGCCCCGGATAGCCGTACGCGGGGTACCCGTACCCCGGGTGCCCGTACCCGGCGTACCCGGGCCCGCCCGTGATCCCCTGCTGCCCCGGATGACCGGCGAAGCCCCCGTACCCGTAGGGCGTGGGCAGGTGTCCCGGCCCCTCCGGTGAGAGGGGAGGCGGCGGCACCGGCTCCCCGGGCGCCACGAAGGGATTGCCCGCGGCCGGTGGCGGCACAGGCCCCGGCACCGCTCCGGGCACCGGCCCCGCCCACTGCCCCGGTGGCACGGGCGCCGCCGGCTGCCGGGCCCCCCGCTCAGGCGGCGCTGCGTCCTCCGGCGGCGGAGCCCACGGGTCCCGCTCCCCCGGCGCCCCCGCACCGTCCTCGGGCATGGCGGACATGATGACGGCTCCCTCTTTCGTACGTTCCGTCATGCTACGGCCCTCGCTTCGCCGCGAGGCCCCGCGGCCTACGATGACCGGGACCCACCGATCAGCCGATCAAGCCCGTTCCTGGGGAGGAACCCGTGACCGACCAGCAGCCCGCAGCCGCGGCGAAGAAGGCGACCCGGCGGCCCGCGGAAGCGCCCGCACCGGCGTCCGCCGCCATGCCCGCGCCCGCGCCCTCGCCCACGCGGGACACCCACGCCTTCATCGCAGGGCTGCCCAAGGCGGAACTGCACGTGCACCACGTCGGCTCGGCATCCCCCCGCATCGTCTCCGAGCTCGCCGCCCGGCACGCCGACTCGGCCGTGCCGACCGACCCCGAGGCGCTCGTCGACTACTTCACGTTCACGGACTTCGCCCACTTCATCCAGGTCTACCTCTCCGTGGTGGACCTGATCCGCACCCCGGACGACGTACGGCTGCTCACCTACGAGGTGGCGCGCGACATGGCCCGGCAGAACGTCCGCTACGCCGAGCTGACCCTCACCCCATACTCCTCCGTCCGCCGCGGCATCGGCGACCGCGCCTTCATGGACGCCATCGAGGACGCCCGCCTCGCCGCCGAGAAGGAGTTCGGCACCGTACTGCGCTGGTGCTTCGACATCCCGGGCGAGGCCGGGCTCGCCGCCGCCGAGGAGACGCTGCGGCTCGCCGTCACGGACGGGCTGCGCCCCGAGGGCCTGGTCTCCTTCGGCCTCGGCGGGCCCGAGATCGGCGTGCCGCGCCCGCAGTTCAAGCCCTACTTCGACCAGGCGATCGCGGCGGGCCTGCACTCGGTGCCGCACGCGGGCGAGACCACGGGCCCGGAGACCGTGTGGGACGCCCTGAACCACCTGGGCGCCGAGCGCATCGGCCACGGCACCACCGCGGCCCAGGACCCGAAGCTCCTCGCCCACCTCGCCGAGCACGGCATCCCGCTGGAGGTCTGCCCGACCTCGAACATCGCGACCCGCGCGGTCCACACCCTCGACGAGCACCCGCTCAAGGAGTTCGTCGCGGCCGGGGTGACGGTGACGGTCAACTCCGACGACCCGCCGATGTTCGGCACCGACCTCAACAACGAGTACGCGGTCGCCGCCCGCCTTCTCGGCCTCGACGAGCGCGGCATCGCCGCCCTGGCGAAGAACGCCGTGGAGGCGTCCTTCCTCGACCCGGCGGGCAAGGCCAGGATCGCCGCCGAGATCGACACGTACACGGAGACGTGGCTCGCCGGCTGAGCACGGCAGCACAATGGGCCCATGCGCACCGTGACTGCTGTGGCCCACCGAGGCGATCCCTACCACGTCCGCGAGAACACCCTCCCGTCCCTGCGTTCCGCCCTCGGGAAGGGCGCGGACGTGGTGGAGATCGACGTCCGTCTGAGCAGTGACGGCGTGCCCGTCCTGCTGCACGACCCCACGCTCAAGCGCCTGTGGGGGTGCGAGCGCCCGCTCTCGGTGCTGTCCGCCGCCGAACTCGACGGCCTCACCGAGGGCGGCGTGCCGACGCTCGCCGCGGCCCTCGCCGCCACGGAGGGGCACCGCGTCATGATCGACCTGCCGGGCGCGACGGGCGAGGCGGTGCGCACGGTCGTCGGGGTCGTCGCGGAGTGCGGGGCGGCCGAGCGGGTGTACTACTGCGCGGGCGGCGACACGATGCTCGCCGTGCGGGACGCCGACCCGGCCGCGGAGATCGCGCTGACCTGGACGACGCTCGCCCCGCCGCGCCGCGTCCTGCTCGACGCGGTGAAGCCGCGCTGGCTCAACTACCGCTTCCCGCTCGTCGACCGCGAACTCGCCTCCGAGGTGCGCCGCCAGGGCTACCTCGTCTCCGCCTGGACCCCGGACACGCGCCGCTCGATGCGCCGTCTGGTCGACGCGGGCGTCGACGCCATCACCACCAACCGCATCGATGTCCTGGTGTCACTGCGCACGCCGTGACACATCGGGGTACCCGTACCGGATGAGCGAGATACTGGTGGGGACCTGTTCGTGGACGGACCGCGCGCTGCTGGCCAGTGGCTGGTATCCGCGGGGCCTGAAGGACGCGGAGGGCCGCCTGCGTCACTACGCGGGCAGCTTCCCGCTCGTCGAAGTCGACTCCACTTACTACGCGTTGCCCAGCGAAGGCACCTGCCGATCCTGGGCGGAGCGCACACCGGACGGCTTCCGCTTCGACGTCAAGGCCTTCTCGCTCCTCACCGGCCACCCGACCCGCCCGGCCGCGCTCCCCGCCGACCTGCGCGACCAGCCGGCGGGTCCCGGACTGCTCGACGCCGTATGGCAGCGCTTCGACGACGCCCTCGCGCCCCTGCGGGACGCGGGCCGGCTCGGCACCCTCCTCTTCCAGTACCCGCCGTGGTTCGCCCCGGGGCCACGGGCCGAGCGCACACTGGCCGAGTGCGCGAAGCGTGCCGCGGGCCGGCCGGTGGCCGTGGAGTTCCGCCACCCGGGCTGGTGGCGCGAGGACCGGGAGCCGCGCACCACCGCCCTCCTGACGGACCTCGGCATGTCCGCGGTGGCGGTGGACACGGCCCAGGGGCTGCCGCGTTCGATGCCTCCGGTGGCGCCGGTCACCGCGGACCGCCTCGCGGTGATCCGCTTCCACGGCCGCAGCCCGGCCTGGGGCAACGGCTCCAAGGAGGACAAGTTCCGCCACACCTACACGGACGCGGAACTGGCCGAGTGGCTCCCCCGTATACGGACGATGTCCGAGCGGGCGGACGAGCTGCACGTCCTCTTCAACAACTGCTGCGCTGACGCGGCGGTCCGCGCGGCGGAGTCCATGACCCGGCTCCTCGGCTGCCGACCCCTAGGGGAGACCCCTGCCAACGCCCCGGACGCGGCGGCGAGTTGACCCCCAGCCGATACGGGGGACGCCTCCTCCGCGTCGACGATCCACGGCGTCCGCGTGATCAACAGGATGGGAGGACCGACCCGCGAACCGATCCTGGAGTCACCGTGCAGCTCGCCGCCCGCGCCGCCACCGCCGCCGCCCTCGTCCTCGGCCTGACCGCGGCCGCGGCCGTCCCCGCGTTCGCGCGGCCCCCGGCCCCGCCCGCCACGGCGGCGGTGTCCCAGGCGGCGGACCCGGCCGGCACCACCCGGCAGGGACTCGACCGCAAGGCCCTGCGCCGGGCGATCGAGTCCCTGCCGAACCCCGACGCGACCGCCGCGCTGGTGCGGGTCGGCGGCGCGGACGGGACCTGGCGCGGCAGCTCCGGCGTGCACGACCTGGTCACGCACCGCAAGGCCGACCCGCACGGCCGGTTCCGCGCCGGCTCCATCACCAAGATCGTGACCGCGGCCGTGGCGCTGCGACTGGCCGCCGAGGGCAGCAGCCTCGACCTCGACGCCCCGCTCCAGCGCTACATGCCGGAGCTGTTCGAGGACGAGGGCAGCGGGAGTGACAAGGAATTCGACCCCATCCCCGTCCGTACGCTGCTCAACTACACCAGCGGCCTCAAGTCGGGCGACGGCTTCGACGACGAGTTCGCCCACCGCTACGACACGCTGGACCCGCGGACCGTCGTCGCCTCGGCCATCGCCAAGGGCCCCGAGCACGCTCCCGGCGACGAGCAGCACTACCGCAACATCGGCTACACCGTCCTCGGCCTGCTGATCGAGCGCGTCACGGGTGACTCGTACGCCCATCAGGCGGCCCAGCGGATCTTCGGACCCCTGGACATGGACGACACGTACTTCCCCGGCACCGATCCCCGCATCCGTGGCCCGCACAACCGCGGCTACCAGGCGGTGAAGCGGGCCGACGGCACCACGCGCCTCGTCGACGTGACGGAGTGGAACCAGTTCGACCGCTTCGCGGCGGGCGACATGATCTCCTCCACGGCGGATCTGGAGACGTTCACGCGGGAGCTGTTCGACGGCTCGGTGGTGCCGCGGCCGCAGCTCAAGGAGATGTTCACGTTGCCCCGCCTGGCACCGGGCGCTCCCGAGCCCACCTTCGGGGCGGGACTCCAGCACATGGAGGTCGGCGGCCGGGACGTCTGGCTGAAGACGGGCGCCCGCCACGGCTACGTGAACATGATCGCCGCCACCGAGAACGGCTCCCGCACCCTCGTCTACTCCGTCAACGCGACGGACGCGAAGGGCCAGGGCATGAACCCGGTCGCGGAACGCGTCGCGAGGGCGGCACTCGGCTGAGCCCCACCGTGCCGTCTACAGCCCCGCCAGCGCGTTCCACCGCTTCGCGAACTCCGGGCGTTCCTCGGACGTGATGTCGCGCGCGATGGCGAGGCGTGCGCGCATCGCGTCGTCCGGGAAGATCAGGGGGTCCTCGGCGAGGGCGGCGCGTTCCCCGTCCTTGGCGGAGGCGAGGACGTCGCGGGCGGCGGGGACCGGGCAGACGTAGTTGACCCAGGCCGCGAGTTCCGCCGCCACCTCGGGCTCGTAGTAGTGGTCGACGAGCTTCTCGGCGTTGCGCTTGTGGCGGGCCAGGTTGGGGATCATCAGGGACTCGGCCCACAGTTCGGCACCCTCCTCGGGGACGACGAACTCGATGTCGGGGTCGTCCGCCTGGAGCTGGATGACGTCGCCGCTGTAGGCCTGGCAGGCCAGGACGTCGCCGCCGGAGAGGTCCTTGATGTAGTCGTTGCCGGTGAAGCGGCGGATGTGGTGGCTGTCCACCAGCCTCTCGACCCTGTCGCACATCCGGTGGAAGTCGTCCGCCGTCCACGTGCGGATGTCGACGCCGTCCCCCTGGAGGAGGAGCGCGAACGCCTCGTCGAGGCCGGAGAGGAGCGTGACCTTGCCCTTGAGGTCATCGGCCCACAGGTCGGCGACCTGCTTGATCTCGCGGCCGACCTTCCGCTTGTTGTACGCGATGCCGGTGATGCCCGACTGCCAGGGCACGGTGTGCTTCCGCCCCCGGTCGAAGTGCGGGGACCGCAGGAGCGGGTCCAGATACCTGGTCACGTTGGGCTGGTGCGCCCTGTCCATCTCCTGGACCCAGCCCAGACGCACGAAGCGCGCGCACATCCAGTCGCTGATGACGATGAGGTCGCGGCCGGTCTCCTGGTGGTTCATCAGGGACGGGCTGATCTTGCCGAAGAACTCGTCGTTGTCGTTGATCTCCTCCGTGTAGCGGACGTCGATGCCGGTCCGCTTCTCGAAGGCCGCCAGTGAGGGGCGCCGTGAGGTGTCGTCGTCGTCGGTGTCGATGTACAGCGGCCAGTTCGCGAACGTCAGCTTCCTGTCCTCGGCGGAGCGGTCGTCCGCCGACCGTTCGTCCGGTGCGATGTAGGCGGCGGGCACACCGCACCCCGCGAGCGTGCCGAAGGCCGTGGCACCGCCCAGGGCTCGCAGCAGGGACCGGCGGGAGACGGAGGAGGCTGTGGGGTTCGCTGGCACCCCGGCAGCATGCGCCTTCGCGCCCCCGCCGGACAATGGACGCTGCGTCGAGCCCGGCGTGCCTGGGCCGACACCCTGTCGATCACCCCGCCGCCGTACGGCCCGGTGCCGGTTCCAGCCGGGCCGCCAGGTCCCCCGCGGTGACCCGCTCCAGCGGCGCGGCGTCGACCGGGCCCGGGTAGAGGCGGTACACCGTGCCGGAAGCCGCCGTCGCCGCCTCGGGCAGCTCGCCGTGCAGGAGGGCGAGGAGCGCCCGGCGGCCCGTCAGCTCCGGTTCGGCGCGCAGGGCGTCCGGCTCCCAGGCGTCGCGGACGCGCAGGGCGAAGTCAGCGCGGGGCTCGTCGGCGGCGCGGCGGTAGCCCCACAGGACGTGGCCGCGGCCGCGGACGAACACGTCCCCGTCGGTGCGGGCCGCCGCCGTCCAGCAGGCGAGGTCCCAGAGGGTGGCCCGGCCGCCCGGCTGGAAGACGTCGAGCAGGTCGTGGCCGACGTGGGCGAGCCGCCTGCGGTGGCGCCACACGTCGTGGTTGCCCTCGGACGTGGCGAGCGTGACGTCCGCCCACCAGGCGCGGCGCGTGCGCAGGTCGACGACCATCGGCACGCGCAGCCGCGCGTTGCCCGCGAGGTCGAAGCGCTGGCGGATCGTCCGCGGGTCGTAGCGGACCCGCTTCTCGCCCCGCACGGCCATGAACCCCGCGAAGGCGTCCGGCAGTTCGTCGAAGGGCACGTCGTTGTACGAGATGACGGCCGGTACGGCGAACCGCACCCCGGTGGCCGCGAGCCGCGGCAGGTCGAGGTCCAGGTACTCGGTGGCGCCGTGCGGGGCGGGCGCCGACGTGAGGTCGCCGGAGTGCCGGGCGGCGCCGCCGGCGTACTCCAGGTGCGTGTAGTCGCAGAGGCCGATGAACCGCCACAGGTCGTCGTAGAGCGCGACGGACAGGTCGAGGTCGACGCGGGTACCCCTGGGCTGGAGCCAGTGCAGGAAGAGCCGCACGGTCTCGCCGTCCGCGGGCATGGGCAGCGAGCTGCCGCGCGGCACAGCGACCAGCGAGGCGGCGGAGGCCCGCTCGGCGAACGGTACGGGCAGGTCGGCGAGCGAGGCGTCCAGGACGGCCACGTCGTACCGCCCGCCGTCCCGCTCGGCCAGGCGTCGCACGGCCTCCGCCGCGATCAGCTCACCGGCGCGGCTCGCGACGCGGGAGGGCAGTGGCGGCCGGTGGTCGTCGACCGCGTACGCCTTGGTCACCCGCCCGCGGGGGAAGAAGACGCGGCGGTGCCCCGGCACGGAGCGGATCTTGAGCCGGCCGTACGCGCCGAGCAGGGGCCCGGGGGCGGCGCGCGGCAGGGCGCGGGCGAGCGCGTCGCCGACCGGCTCGGGCAGGGTCGTGGCACCGGAGCGGGCGAGGAGCAGGTCGAGGCGGCGCAGGAGTTCGCCGGGGCGCTCGCCGAGCAGCCCCGCCGCGGCCGTGGTGTCCCAGCGGCCGAGCGCCTCCTCGACGCGGCTCTGCCAGGTGACGACGCGCAGCCGGTCGCCCACGAGCCGGACGCAGGCGTGCCGCGCCGCTTCGGCGAGCAGCGTGCCGCCGAGGCGGGAGTCGTCGAGCCGTGTCCCCCGCAGCACGGCGAAGGCGAGGGCCACGCGCGCGTGGCGGCCCGCCTGCTCGAAGGGGTGCAGGATTTCACCTGCGCGCTTCCACGCGCGCGGGTGGCGTGCCATGTCCTCCGCGAGGCGCCGGAAGTCGAACCCGTCGAGCAGCGCGAGGAGTTCGCGGCGCACGGGACGCGGAAGGCCGCGCAGGCGCGGGATGCCGAGCAGGTCGGGGTCGCCCCCGGAGCGTACGACGAGGAGGCGCAGCACGTCCGTGGCGGTGTCCGCGTACCGCGCGACCAGCGGCCGGGTGGCCGCGTCGTCGAGCAGCGGGGCGAGTGCGAGCGCCTTGCTCTCGCGCAGCGGGATCTCGGCGGGGAGCCAGTCGGCGGCGTCGGCGGGGCGCACGGTGCCGAGGAGCAGGACGAGGTCGTCGTGGTCCCGCGGGTCCAGCGGCGTACGGCGGGCGAGCAGCGCGGCGAGTTCGGCCGCGGCGTCGCCGGGCGCGCCGAGGCGCAGGGGACGCAGGACGTCGCCGCCGTCACCGCCGCGGCCCGCCCCGGTGTCGATCCAGGGGTCGGTGGGCCCCTCGGTCTCGTAGCGCTTCTCGCAGATCGGGCAGGCGTACCACTCGCAGCACGCGTCGCAGCAGCCCCAGATGTCCTTCTTCTCGCCGCGGCAGTCGTCGCACACCAGGTGGGCGCAGGGCCTGAGCGCACGCACGCGTGCCGTGGTGCGCGCGCAGTTCATGCAGGGCTGGTGCGGCTGGGCGGCGAGGTGCTCGACGACGACGGAGGTGTAGCGGCCGTACGCCGCCTCGTACGCGGTCTCGGCGGGGAACCGCGCGAACAGCGGGGCGTGGCGCCGGTCGGAGCCCATGAGGGCGTCGACGTCGGCGAGCAGCCCGCGGCCGGTCGCCGCGAGGCCGTCGGCGGACAGCGCGGTCAGCGCGGTCAGCGCAGCGGGGCGGTCAGCAGATGTCCGCGGTCGGCGAGTTCGGCTTCGAGGACGACGACGCCCGCGTCCGTCACGGCGGACCGCCCCTCGCCCTCGGGGACGTACACGCTCTGGCGCCGGCGCAGCAGCAGCCCCGCGAGCCCGTCGGCCGTCGACGTCACCATCTGGTCCCACCCCCGTGGCGCGGAGAGAAGCGGGGGCGGGAAGTGGGTGCGCTACGGCTCTTTTCGCATAAGAAGGAAGAAGGAAGCACACCGCGGAGCCGCCCCCGCGTACGCAACGGTACGCGGGGGCGGCCCGGTGGTCACCCGGATTAAGGCGCCGCGGGTGCGCCCGCCAGGGGCGCGGGGAACCGCGAAGACGACGCCGCGCCGCGCGAGGCGGCTAGCCCTCGATGGACGTCATCACGTGCTTGATGCGCGTGTAGTCGTCGAAGCCGTACGCCGAGAGGTCCTTGCCGTAGCCGGACTTCTTGAAGCCGCCGTGCGGCATCTCGGCCACGAGGGGGATGTGCGTGTTGATCCAGACGCAGCCGAAGTCGAGGACCTTGGACATGCGCATCGCGCGCGCGTGGTCCTTGGTCCAGACGGAGGAGGCGAGCGCGTACTCGACGCCGTTCGCGTACTCCACGGCCTGCGCCTCGTCCGTGAAGGACTGCACGGTGATGACGGGGCCGAAGACCTCGTTCTGGATGATCTCGTCGTCCTGCTTGAGGCCGGAGACGACGGTCGGGGCGTAGAAGTAGCCCTTTTCGCCGACCCGCCGGCCACCGGCCTCCACGCGCGCGTGCGCGGGCAGCCGGTCGATGAAGCCGGAGACCTGCTTCAGCTGGTTGGCGTTGTTGAGCGGGCCGTAGAGCACGTCCTCGTCGTCCGGCATGCCGGTCTTCGTGTCGGCGGCGGCCTTGGCGAGCGCCGTCACGAACTCGTCGTGGATGGACTCCTGCACGAGCACGCGCGTGGCGGCCGTGCAGTCCTGGCCGGCGTTGAAGTACCCGGCCATCGAGATGTCCTCGACGGCCTTGGCGATGTCGGTGTCCTCGAAGACCACGACGGGCGCCTTGCCGCCGAGCTCCAGGTGGACCCGCTTGAGGTCCTTGGCCGCGGTCTCGGCGACCTGCATGCCCGCGCGCACGGAGCCGGTGATGGAGGCCATGGCCGGGGTCTTGTGCTCGACCATCAGGCGGCCGGTGTCGCGGTCGCCCGTGACGACGTTGAAGACGCCGGGCGGCACGATGGAGCCGATGATCTCGGCCATCAGGACGGTCGACGCGGGCGTCGTGTCCGAGGGCTTCAGGACGACGGTGTTGCCCGCGGCGAGCGCCGGGGCGAACTTCCACACGCCCATCATCATCGGGTAGTTCCAGGGGGCGACCTGCGCGCAGACGCCGACCGGCTCACGGCGGACGATGGAGGTCAGGCCCTCCATGTACTCGCCGGCCGCGCGGCCCTCCAGCATCCGGGCCGCGCCCGCGAAGAAGCGGATCTGGTCGACCATGGGCGGGATCTCCTCGGACCGCGTGAGCCCGGTCGGCTTGCCCGTGTTCTCGACCTCGGCCGCGATGAGTTCCTCGGCCCGCTCCTCGAACGCGTCGGCGATCTTGAGCAGGGCCTTCTGCCGCTCCGCGGGCGTCAGGTCGCGCCACGCGGGGAACGCGTCGGCCGCGGCCTTCATGGCGGCGTCCACGTCGGCCTGGCCCGACAGCGGCGCGGTCGCGTACGCCTCGCCGGTCGCCGGATTGATCACCTCGGTGGTCCGTCCGTCGGCCGCGTCCCGGAATTCTCCGTTGATGTAGTTGCGCAGACGGCGCAGCTCGGTGGTCACTTCCGGCCCTCCAAGTCAGATGTCCAGTGGATGAGACATCCACACTAGTCGCTGCACCGACGCTTTCAACATACCCAGCGCGCCAGAACTGCGGATTCCGTGACTCCAAGAGGCCAAGACAACGAATTTCATCGGTTCGACCTTGCGGAAGTGACGAGACGTCGTGCAGAGTGAGGGTGTGGCCAGTCGCAGCGCAGACCCCAGCAGCAGCCCCCGCGGCTCCCGCACCGGAAACCCGGGCGGCAGCACCGGTGGGAACGGCACCCCTCCCGTGGACGCCGTGTCTCTGGCGATCATCGAACAGCTCCAGGAGGACGGACGCCGCCCGTACGCCGCCATCGGCAAGGCCGTGGGCCTCTCCGAGGCGGCCGTGCGCCAGCGCGTCCAGAAGCTGCTCGATCAGGGCGTGATGCAGATCGTCGCCGTCACGGACCCGCTCACCGTGGGCTTCCGCAGGCAGGCGATGGTCGGCATCACGGTCGAGGGCGACCTCGATCCCGTCGCGGACGCGCTGACCGCCATGCCGGAAGCCGAGTACGTGGTGATGACCGCGGGCTCGTACGACCTCCTGGTGGAGATCGTCTGCGAGGACGACGACCACCTCCTGGAAGTCATCAACAAGCGCATCCGCGCCCTCCCCGGCGTGCGCTCCACCGAGAGCTTCGTCTACCTCAAGCTCAAGAAGCAGACCTATATGTGGGGAACCCGATAGCCGTGAGCAAGGACCTCAGCCAGACCGCCTACGACCACCTGTGGATGCACTTCACCCGCATGTCGTCGTACGAGAACGCGCCCGTTCCCACCATCGTGCGTGGCGAGGGCACCTACATCTACGACGACAAGGGCAAGAAGTACCTGGACGGCCTCTCCGGCCTCTTCGTCGTCAACGCGGGCCACGGCCGTCACGAGCTCGCCGAGACCGCCTACAAGCAGGCGCAGGAGCTGGCCTTCTTCCCCGTGTGGAGCTACGCCCACCCGAAGGCCGTCGAGCTGGCCGAGCGCCTCGCCGACTACGCGCCGGGCGACCTCAACAAGGTCTTCTTCACCACCGGTGGCGGCGAGGCCGTCGAGACCGCGTGGAAGCTGGCCAAGCAGTACCACAAGCTCACCGGCAACCACACGAAGTACAAGGTCATATCCCGCGCGGTCGCCTACCACGGCACCCCGCAGGGCGCCCTGTCCATCACCGGCCTGCCGGCCCTCAAGGCCCCCTTCGAGCCGCTGGTCCCCGGCGCGCACAAGGTGCCGAACACCAACATCTACCGCGCCCCGATCCACGGCGACGACCCCGAGGCCTTCGGCCGCTGGGCCGCCGACCAGATCGAGCAGGAGATCCTCTTCGAGGGCCCGGAGACCGTCGCCGCCGTCTTCCTGGAGCCGGTGCAGAACGCGGGCGGCTGCTTCCCGCCCCCGCCCGGCTACTTCCAGCGCGTGCGCGAGATCTGCGACAAGTACGACGTGCTGCTCGTCTCCGACGAGGTCATCTGCGCCTTCGGCCGCCTCGGCACGATGTTCGCCTGCGACAAGTTCGGCTACGTCCCGGACATGATCACCTGCGCCAAGGGCATGACCTCGGGCTACTCCCCGATCGGCGCGTGCATCGTCTCGGACAAGATCGCCGAGCCGTTCTACCAGGGCGACAACACCTTCCTGCACGGCTACACCTTCGGCGGCCACCCCGTGTCGGCCGCGGTCGGCATCGCCAACCTCGACATCTTCGAGAAGGAGGGCCTGAACCAGCACGTCCTCGACAACGAGGACGCGTTCTACCAGACCCTGCGCAAGCTCCTGGACCTGCCGATCGTCGGCGACGTCCGCGGCAACGGCTTCTTCTACGGCATCGAGCTGGTGAAGGACAAGGACACCAAGGAGACCTTCAACGACGAGGAGACCGAGCGCGTCCTGTACGGGTTCCTCTCCAAGGCACTCTTCGAGAACGGCCTGTACTGCCGTGCCGACGACCGCGGCGACCCGGTCGTCCAGCTCGCGCCGCCGCTGATCTCGAACCAGGACACGTTCGACGAGATCGAGGGCGTCCTGCGGCAGGTCCTCAGCGAGGCGTGGACCAAGCTCTGACGCGGGGGCGCGCCCGGCTCTGACGCCGGCGCACGGGCTCCGTCACCGCGCATCACGTGCGTCCCGTGCGTCCCGTGCGTCACGTGCCGTGAAAATCCCGCGATGGAGTGATCCGCATCGGCCCCGGGGGCACCCGTTCGAGTGAGAACGGGTGCCCCCGGGCCGCGTCGTTTCCGGGCAGGTCCGCCCGAATACCTAGCGTGCCCAGTGACCGATCGGCCCCGCCTTCGTTCCCCCCGTGCGTGGGAGTCGAGCTGATCTGAACCGAGGTGTACGCCATGGTGGCCCCGCCGGACAGCGACGTGCTGTGGGCACGCGCACTGCACGTCACACACAACGGCTCCCCTGCCCTCACCGACGTCTCGCTCGGTGTCGGCGAGGGAGAGATCCTCGTCGTCAACGGCCCGCGCGGCAGTGGAAAAACGACTCTGCTGCATGTTCTGTCGGGTCGGCTGCGGCCCCAGGAGGGCGAGGTCTGGTTCGACGGCGGCCCCCTCCACTCGATGCGCTCACGCGCGCGTGAGCGGCTGCGGCGCGAGCGCTTCGGCTGGATCGAGTCGACGCCCCAGCTCGTCCCCGAACTCACCGCCTGGGAGAACGTCGCGCTGCCGCTGATGCTGCGCGGCGCGCCCCACCGGGAGGCCAAGGCCGCGGCCCAGGAGTGGCTCGACCGCCTCGACATCGGCAAGTGCGCCAGGAAGCGGCCGCACGCCCTCCGCCAGGCGGAGCGCCAGCGTGTCGCCGTCGCCCGCGCGCTGATCACCGCGCCGTCCGTGATCTTCGCCGACGAGCCCACGGCGCCGCTCCACCACGCCGACCGCACGCATGTCCTCCGGACCCTGACCACCGCGGCCCGCTCGCACGGCATCACGGTCGTCCTGACCACGCACGACACGGAGGCGACCCCCCTCGCCGACCGCACCGTGACACTGCTGGACGGGCGGCGCGTGGGGGCCTGCGGACACGGACGCGGGAGCGTCCCGACCCCAGAGGCTGCCGGGGCCTCCACGGCCTCGGGGGCCGCGGAGGCTTCGGCCGGCGAGGCTGGCGAGGTCGCTGCGGCCAGCAAGGTCTCTGAGGCTGGCGAGGCCTCTGCGGCCGTCCACGCCCCTCAGCGCGCCGAGAAACCTGAAGCCGTCAAAGCCGTTGAGGCCGCCGAGAACCCTGCAGCCGTCACAGCCGTAGAGGCCGCCCAGAATTTTGCGACCGCCAAAACCGTAGAGGCCGCCCAGAATTTTGCAGCCGTCGCAGCCGTTGAGGCCGCCGAAAATCCTGCGACCGCCACAGCAGTGGAGGCCGCCAAGAACCCTGCGACCGCCACAGCCGTAGAGGCCGCCGCGAGGTCGGACGACGCCGAGAGCTCGGGAGTCCCTGCGACGACGTCGGGAGCTGACGTGACGCCAGAGGCCGCCAAGGCCCTGCCGTCCTCCGCCTTCCCGAAGGCCTCTGAGACCACAGCGGCCGAAGTGACACCGGAGGCCCCCGCACCCCCGGAGGCCCCCGCGGCCTCGGAGGCCCCCCCGGCCTCGGAGCCCGCCGAGGCCCCCGTAGCCGCTGCACCCCCCGAAGCCCCCGAAGTCCTCGAAGCCACCGACAGCCCGGAAGGCGGCGAAGCCCCAGGCTCAGGTACTCCCGCAACTCCCGCGAGTCCCGAAGCTCCCGCCGCCTCTGAGGCCCCAGACACTCCCGACACCGCCGAGGCTCCCACAGCCCCGGGGACCCGCAAGCCCCGCCAAGCCCCGGAGGCCCCAGAGGTTCCAGAGGCCCCAGAGGCTCCTAGGGCCCCCGGCAGCGCCGACGCCGCAGTCAGCGCCAGTACCGGCGGCCCCACCGGCCCCACCGGCGTCGGCGAAACCAGGAGCACCCAGGCAGGCACAACGGGCCCAGCCTCGACGCCTGCCCCGGCCCCGGCACAGGCCCCGGCACAGGTCCAGGCCCAGGCCCAGGCCCAGAACAGCACCGCCGCCGGCAGGGAAGGCCGGGCCACGTGCTCGCTCTCCGTCTAGGCCGCCGCGCGCGCCCGCTCGTCCAGTTGCGGCGGCTGTTCGTGGCCACCGCGTCCGCCGGTACCGGCTTCCTGCTGCTCTGCACCCTGGCGTACGCCATGGAACACCCGGGCGCCGGCGCCTTCGCGCGCCTCGCCTGGTGCGTCGCACCCGTCACGGCGTCCGTCTACTTCGCCGTCGCCGTGGCCCGTACCGACCCGGGCACCAAGCCGCGGGCCGGCCTCTCCCGGGCCGGGCTCGGTCCCGCCCGCCTGACGGTGCTCGCCGCCATCTCTACGGCCGTGGCCTGCGCGCTCGGCTCCATGGTGGCGCTGCTCGTCTTCCTGCACCTGCGCGGCGACCTGTCGGGGCTGCCCTTCGACGGCGCCGCCGCGGGACTCCTCGCCGCCAAGCTGCCGCTGCCGCTCGGCGCCGTCCTGACCCTGCTCACCGTCGTCCCCGTCACCGCGTCGGCCGTGACCGCCCTCGCGCTGCGCCCGCGCCCCGCCAAGGGGAGCGCCACCAGCGAGGACGCGCGGGCCGACGAGCCGTCGGACACCCCCGCCCCGCCGCCCGGCGGCCTGCCGTGGGGCATCGCCGTACTGGCCGCGGGCCTCGCTGTGGAGACGTACGCGGGCCGCTCCCCCGGCGGCTCCGGCTTCCGGCTCCCCGGGGGCGCCGCGGGCAATCCGGCGGGCGTCCTCGGCGGCTGGGCGCTGACCGCGCTCGGCCTCGCACTCGCCGGGCCCGGCCTCACCTACCTCTGCGGCCGGCTGCTCCAGGCCGCGAGGCCCGGCGCGGTGCGGCTGCTCGCGGGGCGCGTCCTGCAGGAGGAGGCGCGCCGCATCGGGCGTCCGCTCGGCGTGCTGTGCGCGGTGGCGTCGGGCGCGTACGCCTCGGTCGTCCTGTACGCGGAGCCGCGCACCGGCGTCGGGCCGCTCACGGCGCTCGGCGCGCTGCTCGTCACGGGGTGCGCCGTGCTGACCCTCGCCACGGCGGCCGTCGAGACCCGGCAGTCCCGTACGCGGACCACGCAGACGCTGCTGCGGTTCGGCGCGCCCGCCACGGCGCTGCGCGGCTCCGCGGCGCTCCGCGCGGCCGCGCTCACCGCCCTGTTCGCCCCTCTGACGTGGGCCGTCGCGGAGCTGGCCGCGCTGCCGCTGACCCGCTGAGCACGCGGGCGGGAGCGCGCCGAGAACTCGTACGAAAAAGATATGCGCCGAGCGATAAGTTCTGTGCCGAACGGACGTCCAAGTCTTCGTACAGCACACACACTTACCGGGAGAGACGCTCATGTACCAGCAGATGATCTTCGTGAACCTCGCCGTGAACGATGTCGCCGCGTCGAAGAAGTTCTTCACGGACCTCGGGTACACCATCAACCCGCAGTTCTCCACGGACGACTGCGCGTGCGTCGTCATCAGCGACACGATCATCGCGATGATGCTGAGCAAGCAGCGGTACGCGGACTTCACGCAGAAGGAGATCGCGGACTCCACGAAGACCAGCGAGACACTGCTCTGTCTGAGCGCCGAGAGCCGCGAGAAGGTCGACGAGATCGTGGACAAGGCGATCGCCGCGGGCGGCACGGCGGGCAGGGTCCAGGACTACGGCACGATGTACGGCCGTGCCTACGACGACCTGGACGGGCACACCTGGGAGATCATGTGGATGGACCCCTCCGAGGTGCAGGGCTGACCCGTTCCGCCCCGAGTGGTGCTGCTTAGCATGGGCGGATGCAGCCGACTTCCGAACACGCATCCGTCACGCGGCAACCCGGCGACGACCGCGAGATCGAGACCCTCGTCGAGTTCGACGAGGTCTGCGCACGCGGGGCGCTCGCCGGGAGCCGCGTCCAGGCCGTCGACCTGACGGAGCGCACCGCCGCGCTGATCGCCGCGGACGTCACGGACGCCGTCTTCCTCGGCTGCCCGATGGACGAGGAGGCGGCGGCGAAGGTCCGGGCCTCGGGCGCGCTGGTCTTCCCGCCGGTCCCCGGGCTGCCGTTCAACCCCTACCGTGGCCTGCTCTACTCCCCCGACGACCTGTTCGCGGGCCTGACCGACGGGGGGTACGAGGCGACCCCGGACGCCCACGCCTACGAGTGGTTCCAGCGCACCAAGGCCGACGGGGACGTCCTGTCGTCGATGCTCCGCGCCATACACGACGACTCCATCTCCGACGCCCTGGACGAACTGCTCGCCGACGCGCGGGTGGTGGGCGTGATGGGCGGCCACGCGATGGAACGCGGCACGGACGCCTACGCGGGCGCGGCGCGGCTCGGCCGCTCGCTGGCCCGCGCGGGGTTCACGGTGGCGACGGGCGGCGGCCCCGGCGCGATGGAGGCGGCGAACCTCGGCGCGTACGCGGCCGTCTTCGACGACGCCATGCTGGACGAGGCGCTCGAACTCCTCGCCAAGGCGCCGTCGTTCACGCCGTCGGTGACGGAGTGGGCGCGCGCGGCCTTCGCGGTCCGCGGGCTTTGGCCGGCCGGCGGCATGTCGGTCGGCATCCCCACCTGGTTCTACGGCCACGAGCCGCCGAACGCCTTCGCCTCCCACCTGGGCAAGTACTTCGCCAACGCCACCCGCGAGGACGGTCTCCTCGCCCGTTCGAACGCGGGTGTGGTCTTCCTGCCGGGCGCCGCGGGCACGGTGCAGGAGGTCTTCGACAACGCCACCCCGAACTACTACGAGTCGCGCGGCGAGCCCACCCCGATGGTCCTGGTCGACCGGGCGCACTGGACGGAGCACCTCCCGGTCTGGCCCCTGCTGCGGTCACTGGCCCGCGAGAGGCCGATGGAGTCCCGTATCGCGCTGGTCGGCACGGTGGAGGAGGCGCCGGGCGCGCTCGCCTCGCTGCTCTCCGGCCGCGCCGAGCCCGCGTAGGACCGGCGCGGACGACGGCTTCGTGGCCGCGCGGTGCTCAGCCGAACGTCGCGCGCTCCAGCCAGAAGTCGAGCAGCTCGCGGTCCCCGACGACCTCGACCTGTCCGCCGTCCACCGGCCGCCGCCGGTAGAAGGCGAGCAGCACCTCGGTGAGCGGTCCGCGGAGCGCTACCGCGGCCTTGGCATGGCCGCGGCGCCAGGTGAAGCCGTCGTCCCCGAACTCGATGAGCCACTCGGCGTCGAGGCCCTCGGGGGCGTCGGTCGCGTGCAGGTGTATGGAGCCGCGCCCGGCGCCCTTGAGCTCGGCCGCGCTGTCGTCCGGGACGAAGCGCTGGATGAACCGCACGATGTCCAGCCACTCGTCGATCGCGTCGGCGGCGATGTCCGGCGCCACCTCGTAGGCGACGCCCACGGCGATCGCGGCGTCCGCGCGGTGGATCGCCAGCTCGTGCGTCATACGCCGCGCCCAGAACCCGGCGGTGTGGTCGCCGGTCCACGACCACGCGGAGGCGTCGGCGCCCGCGTCGCGGAACGACTTCGTGGTGATCGCGGCGGCCTCGGCCAGCCAGGCGTCGAGCGCGGCCGGGTCGTCGCCCTCGGGCCCGCCGCCCTCGGGCACGTCCTCGTGGGGAATGTTCTCCTTGGCGCGGGTGGTGACCAGCCGCTCGCTCCAGCGCAGCGCGCCGCCCGAGTGCCGCGCGAGCTGCGCGAGCGTCCAGTCGGGGCAGGTCGGCACTGTGGCGGAGAGGTCGGCACCGTTCAGCGTGGCCCTCAAAAGGTCTGTCTGGCGGGCGACTTCGTCGCAGTAGCGGTCGTGACTCAGTGGCATCGGGGTCGTCATGGCTCGAACTTTAGAGCGAGCCACGTCCAGTGGCATCCAGGTTTTCGGCGCGCCGGAGCGGAGTCTCCACCTCCGCCCTGCCGGGCCGGCACTCACCCCAGGACGACGACGTCCTCCGCGTCGAACGCGACCTCCACCCGCTCCCCCACCTCCGGCGCCTCCCGCAGCGGGCACGCCGCCTCCAGGCGCGGCCCCTCCTTCGGCTGGAGGTGGACGGCGACATGGGTGCCGCGGAAGGTCCGTGCCGTCACCTCGCAGGGCAGGCCCTCGTCGACGGGCACGAGCCGTACGCCCGCGGGGCGCACGAGGATGCGGCACCGGCCGGCCGGCGTGCCCCGCGGGACCGGGACCCTGCCCCACACCGTCTCGGCGTCCCCGCCGGAGACCGTCGCCTCGGTGACGTTGTCGAAGCCGAGGAAGCGGGCCACGAACTCGTCGGCCGGGTGCTGCCACACCTCAAGGGGCGTGCCGGACTGGGCGATCCGCCCGTCCCGCATGACGACCACGCGGTCGGCCAGCGCGAAGGCCTCGCCCTGGTCGTGCGTGACGGCGAGCACCGTCGTGCCCAGCTCATCGAAGAGCTCCCGCAACTCCACGACCAGGCGCTCCCGCAGCGAGCGGTCCAGCTGTCCGAGCGGCTCGTCGAGCATGAGGAGCCGGGGCCGCGGCGCGAGGGCGCGGGCCAGCGCGACCCGCTGCTGCTCGCCGCCGGACAGCGAGGCCACCGCGCGCCGCTGCGCCTGCGGCAGCCCGACGAGTTCCAGCAGTTCGGCCACCCGGTCGGCCTGTTCGCCCCGCGACGCGCCGCGCATACGGAGGCCGAAGGCGACGTTGCCCGCCACGTCGCGCTGCGGGAAGAGCTGGTGGTCCTGGAACATCAGGCCCACGCCCCGCTTGTGCGCGGGCACCCCGCGCTGGTCACGTCCGTCGAGCTCGATCCACCCGGCGTCGAGCCCCTGGAGCCCGGCGACCGCCCGCAGCAGCGTCGACTTGCCGCTGCCACTGGGGCCGAGTACGCACACGATCTCGTGCTCGGCGACCTCCAGGTCGACGGCGTCGAGCGCGGCCCGCGCCCCGAAGCGGACCGTCGCCTCCCGCAGGCTCAGCAGGGGCGTCGTCATCAGAACTCTCCCGTGGTGCGGTCGGCCCGAAGGCGTTCGAGAAGCAGCAGGGACACCGCGCACACCACCATGAGGATCGTGGAGAGTGCCATCGCCTGCCCGTAGTTGAGGTCACCGGCACGGCCGAGCAGCCGCGCCACGGCGACGGGCAGCGTCGGGTTGTCGGGCCGCGCGATGAACACCGTCGCCCCGAACTCGCCGAGCGACACCGCGAAGGCGAACCCCGCGGCGATCAGCAGCGCGCGCCGCACCATGGGCAGGTCGACCTCCCGCCACACCCGCAGCGGAGAGGCGCCGAGCACGGCCGCCGCCTCGCGCAGCCGTCCGTCCACCGCGCGCAGGACGGGCAGCATGGTGCGTACGACGAACGGCACGCCCACCAGCGCCTGGGCGAGCGGCACCAGTATCCAGCTGGCCCGCAGGTCGAGCGGCGGTTCGTCGAGCGTGATCAGGAACCCGAAGCCGACGGTCACCGCCGAGACGCCGAGCGGCAGCATGAGCAGCGCGTCGAACCCGCGTACGAGACGGCCGGCACGCCGGGTGAGTGCGGCGGCGGCGAGTCCCCCGATGACCACGGCGATGGCCGTGGCCACGAGCGCGTACTGGAGCGAGTTCCCGATCGCCTCGATCGGCGGTACGAGGAAGGCGCCGCCGTCCGCCGAGGTCAGCTCGCGGTAGTAGGCGAGCCCGAAGCCGTCGGGCCCGGCGAGGGAACGCTGGATCAGCACCCCGAGCGGCAGCAGGATCAGCACCGCGACCGTGGCCATGACCAGGCCGAGCAGCGTCCACTGGCCCGCCCCGCGCGGGCGGCGCGCGACGGTGGCGGCGTCCACGAGCTTCAGCGCGCTCTCGCGCCGCCGCACCGTCCACGCGTGGACGCCGAGGATCAGCCCGACCGCCGCGAACTGCACGAGGGTCAGGACGGCGGCCGTGGGGAGATCGAGCAGTTGTGCGGTCTGCCGGTAGATCTCCACCTCCAGCGTCGAGTACGCGGGCCCGCCGAGGATCTGCACGACGCCGAAGGAGGTGAAGGTGAAGAGGAAGACCATCAGCGCCGCCGCCGCGACGGCGGGCCCGAGGGCGGGCAGCGTCACCGTCCGCCAGGCGGTCGCGCGTGAGGCGCCGAGCATCCGCGCGGCCTCCTCCTGCCGCGGGTCGAGCTGGGACCAGAGCCCGCCGACGGTGCGGACGACGACCGCGTAGTTGAAGAAGACGTGCGCGAGGAGGATCGCCCACACGGTGGTGTCGAGCCGCACGCCCCACAGCTCGTCGAAGAGCCCGCCCCGCCCGATCAGCGCGAGGAACGCCGTCCCGACGACCACCGTGGGCAGCACGAACGGCACGGTGACGACGGCCCGCAGCACCTGCTTGCCGGGGAAGTCGAAGCGCGCGAACACATACGCGCCGGGGAGCGCGATCAGCAGCGTGAGCGCGGTCGACGCGAGCGCCTGCCAGGTGGTGAACCACAGCACGTGCCGGATGTCGGACTGCCCGAGCACCTCCGCGATCCGCCCGAACCGCCAGACACCGTCGATGTGCAGCCCGCGCGCGACGATCGCGGTGACCGGGTAGGCGAAGAAGAGCGCGAAGAACGCGACGGGCAGGGCCATCAGGCCGAGCCGCGCCGCGCTCCCCCTGCGCGCCTGCGCGCGGGACCGTGACGTGGCCGCCGCCGTGCCTTCGGTTACTTCAGTACGAGCGAGGTCCACGACTTGATCCACGGCTCGCGGTTGTCGGCGATCTTCTTCGGGTCCATGGTCTGCGGCGCGTCGACCGTCACGCCGTGCTCCGTGAAGAGCGCGGGCAGCTTCGTGCCCTTGACCACCGGATTCACGAACATCTGCAACGGCATGTCCTCCTGGAACTCCTTGCCCGCGAGGAAGTCGAGGAGCGCCTTGCCGCCCTTGGGGTTGCCCGCGTTGCCGAGCAGGCCCGCGTACTCGACCTGGCGGAAGCAGGTGCCGGTGGCGACGCCGGTCGGCGCCTCCTCGGGCTGCGGCTTCGCGTAGAGCACCTCGACGGGCGGGGAGGAGGCGTAGGAGACGACGAGCGGCCGGTCGCCCTTGGCCTTCTTGCCGCCGGCGGACCCGGAGAACTCCTCGTTGTAGGCCTGCTCCCAGCCGTCGACGACCTTGACGCCGTTGGCCTTGAGCTTCTTCCAGTAGCCTTCCCACCCCTTGTCGCCGTACTGCGCGGCGGTGCCGAGCAGGAAGCCGAGGCCGGGCGAGGACGTCGAGGCGTTCTCGGTGACCAGGAGGTTCCTGTAGGCGGGCTTGACCAGGTCGTCGAAGGACTTCGGCGGCGCCAGCTTCTTGTCGGCGAAGTACTTCTTGTCGTAGTTGACGCAGATGTCGCCGCTGTCGACGGGCGTCACCCGGTGCTTGCCCCCGTCGACCCGGTACCGCGCGTCGATGCCGTCGGCGCCCTTGACCTCGTACGGCTGGAAGAGGCCGTTGTCGAGCGCCCGGGACAGGAGGGTGTTGTCGACGCCGAAGAAGACGTCGCCCTGGGGGTTGTCCTTGGAGAGGATCGCCTTGTTCACGGCGGCACCCGCGTCGCCGTCCTTGAGGACGGTGACGCGATAGCCGGAGCGCTTCTCGAAGTCCTTCAGTACGTCCTTGGAGACGTTGAAGGAGTCGTGCGTGACGAGCGTGACCTTCTTGGAGTCGGCCTTGCCGGAACCGCTGTCGGAGCCGCACGCGGAGAGCGTGCAGAGCCCCAGCCCCACGGCGACGGCGGTGACCACGACGTTCCTGGTGATGCCGCTGTTGCTGCTGCTAAGGCGGCTACTGCTGGTGGTGCTCACTGAAAGGTCCTCCTGGGGGTCCAGGAAGAGACGCGGCCCTGCCCGCGGGCCGGTGGCACGCGGGCAGGGCGCTACAGCTTGAGTAATGCCCGAACTTCCTACCCAGAATGACCTGGGCGAGGTTCAGAGGGTCTGCGGCCCACCTGTCCGAGGTGCCGCACTCTCAGCGCTGTGGCGCTCCCCTGTCGGAATATGCAGATGTGTGTACGGACCCGTACGACCGCCAGACTACCTCTCGGCGGCGGCGAGCTGACCGCACGCCCCGTCGATCTCCTGGCCCCGGGTGTCCCGGATCGTCACCGGCACACCATGGGCGGCGATGGCCTCCACGAACGCCTTCTCGTCCTCGGGCCGCGAGGCCGTCCACTTGGAGCCCGGCGTCGGGTTCAGCGGGATGAGGTTCACGTGCACCGGCTTGCCCCTGAGCAGCCGGCCGAGACGGTCACCGCGCCACGCCTGGTCGTTGATGTCGCGGATGAGCGCGTACTCGATGGAGAGGCGGCGGCCCGACTTGGCCGCGTACTCCCAGCCGGCGTCGAGCACCTCGCGCACCTGCCAGCGCGTGTTGACCGGCACGAGGGTGTCGCGCAGCTCGTCGTCCGGGGCGTGCAGCGAGATGGCGAGGCGGCACTTGAAGCCCTCGTCGGAGAACCGGTGGATCGCGGGCACGAGGCCCACCGTCGACACCGTGATGCCGCGCTGCGACAGACCGAGGCCGTCCGGCTCCGGGTCAGTGAGGCGGCGGATGGCGCCGGTCACGCGGTTGTAGTTGGCCAGCGGCTCGCCCATGCCCATGAAGACGATGTTGGACAGCCGCGCGGGGCCGCCGGGGATCTCGCCGTCCCGCAGGGCGCGCATGCCGTCCACGATCTGGTGCACGATCTCGCCCGTCGACAGGTTCCGGTCGAGGCCGGCCTGTCCGGTGGCGCAGAACGGGCAGTTCATGCCGCAGCCGGCCTGGGAGCTGATGCACATGGTCACCCGGTCCGGGTACCGCATGAGCACCGACTCCACCAGCGTCCCGTCGAAGAGCCGCCAGAGCGTCTTGCGGGTGGTGTCGTCGTCGCAGCTGATGTGCCGCACGACGGACATCAGGTCGGGCAGCAGCGCTTCCCGGAGCTTCTCGCGCGCACCGGCGGGGATGTCCGTCCACTCGGCGGGGTCGTGGGCGTACCGCGCGAAGTAGTGCTGCGAGAGCTGCTTGGCGCGGAACGGCTTCTCGCCGGTGGCGGCGACGGCTTCCTTGCGCTCGGCGGGCGTGAGGTCGGCGAGATGTCGCGGCGGCTTCTTGGCACCGCGGGGCGCGACGAAAGTGAGTTCTCCGGGCTTAGGCATGGTCCTTCCAGTGTCGCAGACATGCGACGAGGGGCCCGCCGCCCTGTGGACAACGGACCCCTTCGCACGTTTGCGCAGGTCAGACAGTTACGACATCAGCCCGACCCCACGAAGACCACCAGCAGCAGCCAGACCACCGGTGCCGTCGGGAGGAGGGAGTCGAGGCGGTCCATGATGCCGCCGTGGCCCGGCAGCAGCGTGCCCATGTCCTTGATCCCGAGGTCCCGCTTGATCATCGACTCGCCGAGGTCGCCCAGCGTCGCGCTCGCCGCGACCGCGAGGCCGATCAGCAGCCCCTGCCACCACGCCCCGCCGTCGATCAGGAACTCCATGCACAGCGCCCCCGCGGCCATCGCGAACGTGACCGCTCCGACCAGGCCCTCGCGGGTCTTGCCGGGGCTGATGCGGGGCGCGAGCTTGTGCTTGCCGAAGCGCCAGCCGATCGCGTACGCCCCGGTGTCGCTGACCACGGTCAGGAGCAGGAACGTGAGCACCCGCTGCGGGCCGTCGTCCGCCGTGAGCATCAGCGCCACGAACGTCGCGAGGAAAGGGACGTAGAACGCGGCGAACACGCCCGCCGTGACGTCCTTGAGGTAGCCCTCGGGGGGCTCGATCATGCGCCAGACGAGCACCGCGAGCGCGGTGAGCGACATCGCCACCCACGCGCCCTCGGTGCCCCGGACGTACCCGGCGACGACCATCGCGGCGCCGCCCACCGCGAGCGGCACCAGCGGCGCCTTGATGCCCTTGCGCTCCTGGAGCCGCGAGGTGAGCTCCCAGAGGCCGACGACGACGGCGACCACTATGACGCCGATGAAGACGGCCTTCACCACGAACAGCGACGCGACGATCACCGCGCCGAGCCCCACGCCGACTCCTATGGCCGCCCCGAGGTCGCGGCCCGCGCTCTTCTTCTGCGGGGGCTGCGGAGCCGCCGGGACGGGCTGCGGTGCGCTGGGCATGGGCTCCTGCGGAGGCTCGGGAC
The DNA here is from genome assembly GCF_040654435.1 of Streptomyces sp. NPDC050703. Lineage (NCBI taxonomy): Bacteria > Bacillati > Actinomycetota > Actinomycetes > Kitasatosporales > Streptomycetaceae > Streptomyces > Streptomyces sp. NPDC050703. Next base: position 47,676 of record NZ_JBFAHX010000028.1, on the reverse strand, counting down.
GGAACGGGAGGCCGCCCGTCCGAGTGGCGCCCCGGTCGTCGTCCCGGACGGAGCCGCTCACGGGAACGTCGGGCACGATGGGCATGGGCCGCGTCTCGGACGGAAGCAGCGCGTCCTGCGCATCGTACGCGGGACCTGCCGGGGGCGCGCCCTGACCGGGTCCCTGGCCGGGCGTCCCCCAGTACGCGGTTCCGGGCGGCGCCCCCCAGGAAGAGTCGTTCACGGATCGGTTTCCTAGTTTTCGGGGTTCCTCGGGGTTCCTCGGACCAGAGCCTCAGACCTCAAGCAGCTCGGCTTCCTTGTGCTTGAGCAGCTCGTCCACCTGAGCGACGTACTTCGCGGTGGTGTCGTCGAGCTCCTTCTCGGCGCGGCGCCCCTCGTCCTCGCCGACGTCGCCGTCCTTGATCGCCTTGTCGAAGGCCTCCTTGGCCTTGCGGCGGATCGACCGGATCGAGATCTTGGAGTCCTCGGCCTTGGTCTTGGCGACCTTGATGAACTCCTTGCGGCGGTCCTGGGTGAGCTCGGGGAACGTCACCCGGATGATGCTGCCGTCGTTGCTCGGGTTGACGCCGAGGTCGGAGTCGCGGATCGCCTGTTCGATGTTGCGCAGCGCGCTCTTGTCGAACGGGGTCACCACGGCCATCCGCGGCTCGGGCACCGAGAACGAGGCCAGCTGGTTGATCGGCGTCAGCGCGCCGTAGTAGTCGGCCACGATCTTGTTGAACATCGCCGGGTGCGCACGGCCGGTGCGGATCGCGGCGAAGTCCTCCTTGGCGACCACGACAGCCTTCTCCATCTTCTCCTCGGCCTCGAGGAGGGTCTCTTCGATCACCACTTGCTCCTGCGTGTCTTGAGTAGGCCCGGCCGGCACGGGGCGGCCGGCTGCGTCGCGTGTCTTTCCTGCACGGTGTCCGACCGGCAGGGCTTTGTCCATCCCCTCAAGGGGCGTCTGCGTGACGTTCCTTGAGGCTGGTCCAGGTCCCTGGGGTCAGGCTCGGCTTCCCTGATCGCCCACGAGTGTGCCGATCTTCTCACCCTTGACGGCCCGGGCGATATTGCCCGCGGAGAGCAGCTCGAAGACCAGGATGGGCAGCTTGTTGTCCCGGCACAGCGTGATCGCGGTCATGTCGGCGACCTTGAGGTCGCGGGTGATGACCTCGCCGTAGCCGAGCGCGTCGAACTTCACCGCGTCGGGGTTGGACTTCGGGTCGGAGTCGTAGACGCCGTCCACGCCGTTCTTGCCCATGAGCAGCGCCTCGGCGTCGATCTCCAGGGCGCGCTGGGCGGCGGTGGTGTCGGTGGAGAAGTACGGCATGCCCATGCCCGCGCCGAAGATGACCACACGGCCCTTCTCCAGGTGGCGCACGGCGCGCAGCGGGATGTACGGCTCCGCGACCTGCCCCATGGTGATGGCGGTCTGGACGCGGCAGTCGATGCCCTCCTTCTCCAGGAAGTCCTGGAGGGCGAGGCAGTTCATGACCGTGCCGAGCATGCCCATGTAGTCGGAGCGGGCGCGGTCCATGCCGCGCTGCTGCAGTTCGGCGCCGCGGAAGAAGTTGCCGCCGCCGATGACGACGGCGATCTGGGCTCCGTCGCGGACCACGGCCGCGATCTCCCGGGCGATGGCGTGCACCACGTCGGGGTCGACCCCGAGGCCGCCACCACCGGCGAACGCCTCACCGGAGAGCTTCAGCAGAAAGCGTCCGGCTACTTTGCCGTCGTCGTCACTCTTGGAGTCGGCCTTGGTGGTCATGGTGATCTCGCTTCTCTTACTTGACACACATGCGAAGAAGGCCACTGCCGGCGGGGTGTCGTTCGCATCCCATGCTCGGCAGTGGCCTCCTCGTCAGATCCTGCGGTCCTGCGTCGCGTCCGAGTATCCCCTGTGCGGAGATCCTCGCGCGCGGGCGACCGCTGTCGACCCTAGCGGGGTCTACCGTCGATCGCGGTACGGACTCAGATGCCGACCTTGATGCGCGAGAAGCGCTTCAGGGTGACACCGGCCTCGGCGAGAACCTTCTCGACCGACTTCTTGTTGTCCAGCGCGTACGGCTGGCCGAGGAGGGTGGCCTCCTTGAAGAAGCCGTTGACGCGACCCTCGACGATCTTCGGGAGGGCGGCCTCGGGCTTGCCCTCGGCGCGGGTGGTCTCCTCGGCGACGCGGCGCTCGGTCTCGACGACCTCGGCCGGGACGTCCTCACGGGAGAGGTACTTCGGCGCGAAGGCGGCGATGTGCTGCGCGACACCCTTGGCGACGTCGGCGTCGGCCTTGTCCAGCTCGACGAGGACACCGATCTGCGGGGGCAGGTCGGGCATCGTGCGGTGCATGTACGCGGTGACGTAGGAGCCCGAGAACTGCGCGAAGCGGTCCAGGACGATCTTCTCGCCGAGGTTGGCGTTGGCCTCGTCGACGTACGCCTGGACGGTCTTGCCGGCCTCGATCTCGGACGCGAGCAGCGCGTCGAGGTCGGCCGGGGACGTCTTGGCGATGTGGGCGGCGAGGTTGTTCGCCACGGCCTGGAACTTCTCGCCCTTGGCGACGAAGTCCGTCTCGCACTTCAGCTCGACGATGACACCGGAGGTGTTGTCGTCGGCGATGAGGGAGACCACGGCGCCGTTCTCGGCGGAGCGGCCCTCGCGCTTGGCGACGCCCTTCTGGCCCTTGATGCGGAGCGCCTCGACGGCCTTGTCGACGTTGCCCTCGGCCTCGTCGAGCGCCTTCTTGCAGTCCATCATGCCGGCGCCGGTGAGCTCGCGGAGCTTCTTGACGTCAGCGGCGGTGTAGTTCGCCATGATCGAAATTTCTCTCTCGGAGTCTGAAAGATCTACGAAGGTGTACGGGTGAACGGCGGGGGCCGATCGGGCCCCCGCCGTCAACTACCGAACCTGTGCGGTCAGGCCTGCTCGGCGTCCGCGGCCGGGGCCTCGGCGGCGGGGGCCTCGGCGGCGGGGGCCTCGGCGGCCGGCGCCTCGGCGGCGGCCTCGGCCGGCTTGTCCTCGGCCTTGGGGGCCTCGGCGTCGTCGGCCTTCTTCTCGCCCTCAAGCAGGTCGCGCTCCCACTCGGCGAGCGGCTCGCCGGCGGCCTTCTCGCCCGGCTTCGAGTCACCGGTGGCGACGCCGGAACGGGCGATGAGGCCCTCGGCGACGGCGTCGGCGATCACGCGGGTGAGCAGGGTGACGGAACGGATCGCGTCATCGTTGCCGGGGATCTTGTAGTCGACCTCGTCGGGGTCGCAGTTGGTGTCGAGGATGGCGACGACCGGGATGTTGAGCTTCCGGGCCTCGCCGACCGCGATGTGCTCCTTCTTGGTGTCCACGATCCAGACGGCGCTGGGCACCTTCTGCATCTCGCGGATACCACCGAGGGTCTTCTCCAGCTTGGCCTTCTCGCGCGAGAGCACGAGAAGCTCCTTCTTGGTGAGACCGGAGGCGGCGACGTCCTCGAAGTCGATCTGCTCAAGCTCCTTGAGGCGCTGCAGACGCTTGTAGACGGTCGAGAAGTTGGTGAGCATGCCGCCCAGCCAGCGCTGGTTGACGTAGGGCATGCCGACGCGGGTGGCCTGCTCCGCGATGGCCTCCTGCGCCTGCTTCTTCGTGCCGACGAACATGACCGTGCCGCCGTGGGCCACGGTCTCCTTGACGAACTCGTAGGCGCGGTCGATGTACGACAGCGACTGGAGCAGGTCGATGATGTAGATGCCGTTGCGCTCGGTGAAGATGAAGCGCTTCATCTTCGGGTTCCAGCGACGGGTCTGGTGACCGAAGTGGACGCCGCTTTCCAGCAGCTCCCGCATCGTGACGACGGCCATGGCCGTTCTCCTTGAGATTCTCGGTTGTGCCGCGTGTGCCGGACGGCACTCGCGCCTGACGCCCGCTGTGCGCCTTGCCGCTAGGGACCGAGGGGCGCTGACACCGGCCGATGAGGACTCGATGTCGGGGCGTGCGAAGTCGACCCGGTGACCCGGATCGCCACAAGAAGTGTACGGGACCCGCGGGGCACCCTGTGACGCCACTGCTCTTGACCAGGTCGGCGGGGGTCCGGTGGGCGCAGGGCGACCGGACGGACCGACGGGACGGGCGTCCACCGCAGGCTCGGCGTCGTCTTCGGACGGGTGACGGAGTTGTGCACAACGCGGCGGTCGTCCACCGATCCGGACCATGATCCCCGCGGTACGCCGAAACGCGGGACGGTTCCGCCATGCGTCTGGAACTCCTGCTGACCACGGTGGCCGCCCTGCTGGCGACCGCCCCGCACCTGCCCGCACCCGCGCCCTCCCCCGCACCACCGCCCCCGCGTACGGCCACGGCCTGGCCGGTCGGCACCCGCCCCACGGTGCTGCGTGCCTGGGACCCCCCGGCGACGGACTACGGCGCGGGCCACCGCGGAGTCGACCTCGCCGCGCCCCCGGGCAGCCCGGTGCGGGCGGTGGCCCCCGGCCGGGTCTCCTTCGCGGGGCAGGTCGCGGGCCGAGGGGTGGTCTCCGTGGAACTGGACGGCACCGGTGACCCCCCGCTGCGCACCACGTACGAACCGGTGCGGCCGACCGTGAAGAAGGGCGCCGAGGTCTCCGCGGGCGAGCAGATCGGCACCCTGGCACCCCCCGCGGGCCACTGCCCCACGAGCTGCCTCCACTGGGGCCTCCGCAGAGCCGATGCCTACCTGGACCCGCTGACCCTGCTGCCGCCCTGGCTCCTCGGCCGCGGCCCGTCGCGGCTCCTGCCGCTCAAGGGGGCGCCCATGCGCTGAGAAGCCTCCCGCCGCCGAACCACGGGGTCCGCGAGGCCCCGCCCCACAGAGCCGCAGCCGACGCCGAGCCCCGATCCCGGCCCCGCAGAGCCGCAGAGCCACAGAGCCGCAGCCGACGCCAGGCCCCCGCAGAGCCCGGACGCCGCGAGGCCTCAGCCCCGCACGCCCCGCAGGGCCATGGAGACCGCCGCTTCGGTGATGGCGGCGGGGTCCTCCGCCGCGCCGAGCTCGATCCGCCGCACCGCCGCGTCCACCACGCCCTGGAGCAGCATCGCGGCCAGCCGCGGCTGCTCGTGCCCGAGGGCTTCGAGCGCCTCGACGATCATCGCGACGAGCCCGCCGTGCGCGGCCCGGATCTTCTCCCTGGCCCCGGCGTCGAGCTCGCTCGCGGAGATGGCCACGACCGCGCGGTGGCGCCGGTCGCCCACCAGGGCGAGCTGCTGCCTGACGTACGCCTCGACCTTGCCCTCGGCGGAATCCGCGCCCCGCATCGCCGCCGAGACCTCGGCCGCCCAGACGGGGAAGTCGACCTCGCAGAGCTCTTCGACCACGGCTGCCCGCGACCGGAAGTACTCGTACACGGACGACCGGGCGAGCCCGGTGCGCTCGGCGAGAGCGGGGAAGGTCAACGCCTCCGTACCGCCCTCGGACAGCAGGGACCGCGCGGCGTCCAGCAGGGCCCCGCGCTGCATCGACCGGTGCTCGGCCACTGAGGCCGCTCGAATCCTTGGCACGGCTCCACCTTACGGACGAGGCGCCGCGCACGGGAGTCGCGTCCCCCGGCCGGGCGCCTCGGGCAGGACCGATTCAGCGCGCTCAGCGCCCGAAACTCGCCAGCTTCGCCCGCAGCTGGAGCACCGACTTCGTGTGGATCTGGCTGACGCGGCTCTCGGTCACCCCGAGGACGTTGCCGATCTCGGCGAGCGTGAGTCCTTCGTAGTAGTACAGCGTCACGACGGTCTTCTCGCGCTCCGGCAGCGTGTTGATCGCCCGCGCCAGGAGGCGGCGCAGCTCCCGGTCCTCGGCGACCTCGACGGGGTTGTCGGCGGCGTGGTCCTCCAGCGTGTCCATCAGGCTGAGGCGGTCGCCGCCGTCGCCGCCGACGTGCAGCAGTTCCTCAAGGGCCACCACGTTCGCCAGTGACAACTGGCTGAAAATGCCGTGGAGTTCCTCCACGGCGATGCTCATCTCGGCGGCGACCTCGCTCTCCGAGGGCGTCCGCCTGAGCTGCGCCTCCAGGGTGGCGTAGGCACGCTCGACGTTGCGGGCCTTCTGCCGTACGGACCGCGGGATCCAGTCGAGCGCCCGCAGCTCGTCGATCATCGCCCCGCGGATGCGCGTGATCGCGTACGTCTCGAACTTGATCGACCGCTCGATGTCGAACTTCTCGATCGCGTCGATCAGCCCGAAGACCCCGGACGAGACGAAGTCGGCCTGCTCCACATTGGGCGGCAGTCCCACGCTGACCCGGCCCGCGACGTACTTGACCAGCGGTGAGTAGTGCAGGATCAGCTGCTCCCGCAATCGCCCGTCGCCCGTCGCCTTGTACGAGCGCCACAACTCGTCCAGCGACGAGGGGGCGGGGGGCCGCTCCCGCTCGCCGCTACGGGCGGCGGGGGGAACCGCTGCCCGGTCGGACCCTGAGGTGTGCTGGGGCATTCTTCGCCTTGAGCCGTTCTGCCGTGAACCGGTGAGGTCGCGTCGGTCGGTCTGTTCGCGCGGAGCGGTGACATCGCCGGTGCCGCTCGCGCCACTGCGGTGGGAAGTGTCCGAGAAGTGAATGAGGTTGTCCGTCTGGTTGCCTGTCCGCGTCGGAATGCTCGTGAGCGTAGCGTGACTGAAGCGTCGCAGTGCGCGAAGGATGAGGGCTCAAGGGTGCGCAGATACGTTCCGCTGGGACCTCGAATGTGTCCCCTCCGTCGCACTGCGTCACGGCACCGGCGCGCCAACTCCGCCATTTCGCAAGGGGCGTCGAGTGTCATCCGTCCGGCGGAACACGCTGGGTCACGATTCACCTCCGCCGGGGAACACGGCCCGGTGCGCCTGGCGTGTCAACTGCCAGCCGTCGCCGTGTCGTTCGACGAACCCCATCGACTGAAGTTCGTACAGGCGCCCTACGGCGTCGTCCTCGGTGGTGCCCCCGCCGACCGCGAGGTCGCGTGCCGTCGCACGCCCCCGGGCAGGCAGGGCCGCCAGGACGCGCGCCGCCCCGGGGTCGAGCAGATCGCGCGGCAGCACGGGCCCGCGCCGCTCCGGCGCCAGCTCACCCATGTCACCGACCAGCTCGACGACTTCCGCGGCGTCGGTCACGAGCACGCCGCTTCCCCGCAGCAGCTCGTGCACGCCGCCGGAGAGTCCGCTGGTCACGGGCCCGGGGACCCCCATGGTGAAGCGCCCCAACTCCTGCGCGGAGCGGGCCGTGGCGAGTGCCCCGCTGCGGTACGCGGCCTCGACCACGACCGTCCCCCTGGTCAGGGCGGCGATCACTCTGTTCCGCAGGATGAAGCGGTTGGGGGTCGGATGGTCGCCCGGCGGCAACTCGCCGACGACCAGGCCCTGTTCCGCGATCCGCTCGATCAGCTGGGCGTGGCCGCGTGGATAGGGCCTGTCCACGCCGCAGGCCAGCACGGCCACGGTGGCCCCGCCCGCGCCGAGCGCCCCGCGGTGAGCGGCGCCGTCCACCCCGTACGCTCCGCCGGAGACCACGATCCAGCCGCGCTCGGCCAGCCCGGCCCCGAGGACGGCGGCCATGTGCGCGCCGTACTCCGTGCAGGCCCGTGAGCCGACGACGGCCACCGACCGCAGGGCCCATATCCGCAGGGACGGCCTCCCCCGCACCCAGAGCCCGACCGGCCGCCCGTCACCGAGGTCGTCCAGCGGCGACGGCCACTCGGTGTCCCCCGGGCACACGAACCGTGCCCCGACGTCCCGCGCCACCGACAGGTCCCGCTCCGGCCGCGGCTCGGCGGCCCGTGACCGCAGCCCTTCCCACCGCCGGGCGCTCACCCCGGGCAGCGGTTCGTCCTCCCGGAGGCTGCGCAGCACATCGACGGGGCCGTGCTCGCGCAGCCACCGGCCGCCCACGGTGTCGCCGGGTTCGAGCACGCGTGTCAGTGCGGCCCTGGCCAGGCGCTCCTCGTCGGTCGGCGGGCCCGTCGCGGTCACCGCGCCGCCCCGATCGCTGTCGGGACGCCGCGTGCGATGCCCGTGCGCAGTTGCAGTGCGAGGGCGACGTCCTGGGCGCAGGGCCGGTCGTGCCCCGCGAGGTCGGCGACCGTCCACGCCACCCGGAGGACGCGGTCGAGGCCGCGGGCGGTGAGGAACCCACGCTCCAGGTCCAGCTCCGCCGCGTCCAGCGCGCCGGGGACGGCGGGCCACCGGGTCCGCAGGGCGTGTCCGGGGACTTCGCTGTTGGTCCGCCAGCCGGTGCCGGACAGCCGGGCCATCGCGCGCTCGCGTGCGGCACGCACCCGGTCGGCGACGGTGCGGGTGGACTCACCGCGCGTGGCGTACCCGGCGAGTTCGGACCGGGTGACGGGCTCCACCTCCACCTTCAGGTCGACCCGGTCGAGCAGCGGGCCCGAGAGCCGGGCCTGATAGCGCCGGATGACGGAGGCGGGGCAGTCGCAGCCGTCGCCGAGCAAGGTGTGCCGGCCGCAGGGACAGGGGTTGGCGGCGAGCACCATCAGGAACTTCGCGGGCAGCCGCACCACGCCCGCGCTGCGGGCGATGACCACGTGCCCCGATTCGAGGGGCTGGCGCAGGGAGTCGAGGGCCTGGCTGCTGAACTCCGGGGCCTCGTCCAGAAAGAGCACCCCACGGTGTGCCAACGACACCGCGCCCGGCCGCGCGAGTCCCTTGCCGCCGCCCACCAGGGACTGCATTGTCGCGGAGTGGTGGGGCGCGCAGTACGGCGCGACGTCCAGCATCGGCCTGCCCGGCGGCAGCATGCCGGCCACCGAGTGGACGGCCGTCACCTCCAGGGAGTCCTCTCGGCTCAGCGGCGGCAGGATCGCCGGCAGCCGCTCCGCGAGCATCGTCTTCCCCGCGCCCGGCGGGCCCTGCAGAAAGAGGTGGTGCGCCCCCGCGGCGGCCACCTCGATGGCGGTCCTCGCCGCCGCCTGGCCCACGACGTCCGCCAGGTCGAGCGCGTGGGCGTCGTCCGGTGCGCCGCCCAGACCCGTGCCCGCTCCGGTGCCGGGCACGCTGAGCCCCGCGAGCATCAGGTCGGGTCGGCCCGGCTCCTCCGGCTCCTCGTGCGGCACCGGCTCGTCCGTGAGCACCGCGACGAGCTGGCGCAGGCTGCGCACACCGAGCACCGAGACGCCCGGCACCAGCGACGCCTCCGCGGCGGTGCACTCCGGGACGACGACCTGCTCATAGCCCGCGTCCGCCGCCGCGAGGACGGCCGGCAGGACTCCCCGCACGGGCCGCACCCGTCCGTCGAGCCCCAGCTCGCCGATCATCACGATGTCGGCGAGCACCCGGGGATCGATCCGCTCGGCCGCGCCGAGGACGGCGCAGGCGACAGCCAGGTCGAAGCCGCTGCCGCCCTTCGGCACGGAGGCCGGGCTCAGCCCCACGGTGAGCTTCTTCTGCGGCCACTCGCCGCCCGAGTTGACGACGGCGGCCCTGACGCGGTCACGGCTCTCGGTCAGGCTCTTGTCCGGCAGGCCCACCAGCGTGAACGCCGCCACGCCCGGCTCCAGACCGGCCTGCACCTCCACCACGACGCCTTCGACGCCCACCAGTGCCACGGAACACGTACGCGCGAAGCCCATCACGCCACCCCGCGCGCGTGCTCGACCACGGGGGCGCCGCGGCGCGGAAGCAGGATGCCGACGAGGTCGATGCGGACGCCGCCCGGCGGTGGGCCGCCGCGCTCCTCGATCCAGCGCTCGGCCAGCCGCCGGAGCCGCTCCGCCTTGTCCGGGCCCACGGCCGCCATCGGATGCTCGAACGGCGCGGAGCCGGCCAGCCCGGCCCGGCGCGTCTTGACCTCGCAGACGACGAGGGCGTCACCGTCCAGGGCCACGATGTCGATCTCGCCGGACCTGCCCGCGCGCCAGTTGCGCGCCAGGACCGTCATCCCCGATGCGACCAGCCGCCGGGCGGCCAGTTCTTCGCCGTACTTGCCGAGTGCTCCTCGTGCGTTCATGTCGGCACCACCTCCGACACACACGGTCACGCTTCCGGCCGCGCCCGTTGGATCTTGGTGCGCTACTCGCCGGTTGTGGACAACTCCGTCACCCGCGCGAGCGACTCGGGTCCGGCTCAGCCCCCGGGCAGCTCAAGATCGCTCTTGTTGAGCTCCTCGATATTCACGTCCTTGAACGTCAGGACGCGTACCTGCTTCACGAAACGGGCCGGTCTATACATGTCCCACACCCAGGCATCCGCCATGGACACCTCGAAGAACACCTCGCCCTGGACCGAATGCACCTGCATCTCGTAGTCATTGGTGAGGTAGAAGCGCCGCTCGGTCTCGATCACGTATTTGAACAGACCGACGACATCGCGGTACTCCCGGTAGAGCTTCAGCTCCATCTCGGTCTCGTACTTCTCGAGGTCCTCGGCGCTCATGGCATGTTCCCCTTCAGCCGTGCGTCGCCCCATTGTGCGTCAGCCCCGAGAGCCCCTACACGATTTCCGTGGCGAGGGTCTCGGGCCGCTCAGGGGGCCCTTCGTCGAGCAGTCTGCGCAACAGCTCGGCGAGTCTGGTCGGATACACCGTCTCATGACCCTCGGTCAGTTCCCGGCACGTCCACCAACGTGCTCCGGTGACGCTGCGGCGCTCCAGTTCCGTCAGGCCCTCGGCGGCGATCGCCGTCTGCGCGGTGCGGGCCAGGTAGTACCACTCGTCCTGGTCCCAGCGCCGCCCGGCGAAGGGGAAGGAGCAGACCCGTCGCCACAGCACGGGCCCGAGCTCGACCTCGGTGATGCCCGTCTCCTCGCGCAGCTCACGCAGCGCGGCCTCTTCCCGCGTCTCGCCGCCCTCCAGGCCGCCGCCCGGCGTGAACCACCAGTCGTCGGCGGGGTCCCCCGGCTCGTGGCCGTGCAGCAGCAGGATGCGGTCCTCCGGGTCGAGCACCACCACCCGTGCCACCCTGCGCAGCGGCCGGTCCGCCCCAGGAGCCTCAGGCGGCACGAGCAGCCTCCACGGCCCGGGGCCGCCCGCGCCCCACCCTCTTGGCCACGGGGCCGTACGCCGCCCCGCCGAGCACGAGCATTATGCCCACCACGACCGCGATCACCATCAGGCGCAGCGGTCCGGGCTCGGAGAGACCGCCCGGCATGTCCGCGAAGCCCTCGGGCCGCTCCAGCATGCCGAACTTGTCCAGGGGCCAGGCCACCGCGTCGACCCGGCCCTGCACCGCGCCGCGCGGCACCGTGCCGTTCTCCCCGTCGCTCAGGTGCACGGTGGAGTCCAGGGAGCCGCTGCGCTCGTCGCCGAGCAGGAACAGGCGCCCCTCGGGGACCGTCGTGGCGGGGATGCCCGTGGCCGCGGCGCCCGAGCCGTCGGGCAGATACGGTTCTGCGATCTCCTTGCCGTTGACGGTCAGCCTGCCGTCATGGCAGCAGGCGATCCTGTCGCCGCCCACGCCGACCACGCGCTTGACCATCGGCAGGTCGCCCCAGGTCGACTGCTTGAAGACGACCACGTCACCGCGGCGCACCTCGTCGCCGTCGACGCGCTGGGCCAGCACCCGGTCGCCCGCGCCGATCGTCGGCGTCATCGACCCGGTGGGCACCGTATACGGCTGGTACAGGACCGCGCCCCAGACGAACCCGCCGAGGAACAGCACACAGCCGAGGGCCACGGCGACGCCCGACAGCACGCTGCCCAGCCGTCCGTGGCCCTCGGCCGTACGACGTGTTCCGCTCATCCCAGTGCTCTCCCGTCTCGGGCGCGACCCCGTCACCCGTGCACCACGGACGGCGGAAGATCGACGATCTGGGACGGCACCCTACCCGGCGGTACCCCCGCCAGAAACCCTCGCGGCCCGCCCGGCGGCGACCGTGAGACGCCGCCGGCGCCACAGCACGATCGGCACCGCGCCCGCGAGGCCGAGGGCGCCGGGAGCGGCGCTCGACAGGGCGTTGATGCCCGGCTGGTCGAAGGTGTCCGGCTTGGGCAGCGTCGACCAGCGGGTGGGCGGCCAGGCGATCACGATGGCGCGGCCCACGACGTTGTCCACGGGGACGGCGCCGCCGCCGGGCTGGTTCTGGTGGTAGCGGGAGTCCAGCGAGTTCTGCCGGTGGTCGCCCATGACCCAGACCTTGCCCTGCGGAACGGTGACCTTGAACTGACCGCCCTGGTCGTCGGCGCTGCACGGGGTGTTGCCCGCGAAGACGTAGGGCTCGTTCAGCGCCTTGCCGTTGACCTTCACCGGTCCTGTGCCCTTGCACTCCACCGTGTCGCCGGCGACGCCGATGACGCGCTTGATGAGGTCCTTCTCGTCGGCGGACGGCATCAGGCCCACCCAGCCGAGGACCCGCTGGATCGCGTTCGGATCGGGGGTCGGCTCGCCGTCCAGCCAGTGGCCCGGGTCCCTGAAGACGATGACCTCGCCGCGCTCGGGCTCGGAGCCGAACCACGGCGTCAGCTTGTCGACGAGGACGCGGTCGCCCTGCTGCAGCGTGTTCTGCATCGAGTCCGACGGGATGGAGAACGCCTGGACCAGGAAGGACTTGATCACCAGCGCCAGGACGAGGGCGATGCCGATGAGGAGCGGCAGTTCCTTCCAGAAGGACCGCGGCTTCTTCGGCCTCGCGGCGGCCCGCTCGCCGTCCGCGCTCCCGCCGTCCCCGGCGTCATCCCCGGGGGGCGCACCGTCCGCGACGCCTTCGACGCCCGGCTCGTCTGATCCTCCCGGCCGCTCCTCGGGCCCCTCGTGTCCGGATCGTGCGCCGACCGCCAAATCCCCCACATCCACTCCTCAGTCCGTGCCGCCGCCTGCCCCGGATGCGGCGCAGGCCCACCACTCCCATAACGAGCGGGAGTTCCGCAGGGGTCGGGAGCCGGATCAATCCGTATGGATCGCCGTGGGCCACCCTATGCGACGCCCCTGTGGCGACGTCCGATGCCGCACGCGCGTCGGGCACGGACGCGTACGTCTCCGGCGCCTCCAGCCGGCGCCAGTGGCCGAAGGGCCAGGCGATGACGAGGGCGCGCCCGACGACCTCGTCCTCCGAGATCGTGCCGCTGAACTCCTCGGTGCGGTGGAAGCGGGAGTCGGCGGAGTCGCTGCGGTGGTCGCCCATCATGAAGAGGCGGCCTTCGGGGACCTTCACCCGGAACTCGAAGGCCGAGGGCTTGTCGCCGGGGTGGATGTAGGGCTCGTCGAGCGGTACGCCGTTGACGGTGACCTTGTCGTTCTCGTCGCAGCACCGCACGGTGTCGCCGCCGACACCGATCACCCGTTTGATCAGGTCGCGCTCGCTGTCGGAGGGCAGCAGCCCGATCTGGGTCAGGCCTTCCTTGACCTGCTTGACGACCACGGGGTCGTCCTTCTTCTTGCCCTGTTCCTCTTCGAGCCAGTTGCCGGGGTCCTTGAAGACGACGACGTCTCCGCGCCCGGGCTTCGAGCCGAACCAGGGGGTGAGCTTGTCGACGAGGACCCGGTCACCGATGCGGATCGTCTGCTCCATGGAGCCGGAGGGGATCACGAAGGCCTGCACCAGGAACGTCTTCAGGACGAGGGCGATGAGCAGGGCCACGCCTATGAGGAGGGGTATCTCCCTGATCGCGGAGCGCCGCCGGCGCCGTTTGACCTTCTTGGCGAGCTTGCGGCGGTCGGCACGGCCCGGCAGCGCGGGACCGCTGGTCGGCCGGGAGCCCGTGGGCAACCGGGTGTCGGCCGCGTGCCCCGCGGCGCGCGTCCGGCCGCGGTTACCCATGCGCGCCGCCGGGTGCCGGCACGCGCGCGTAGCTGTCGGGACGCTCCAGGGAGGTCCAGTGGCCGATCGGCCAGGCGATCCAGTCGGCCCTGCCGATGACCTCGGAGACCGGGACCATGCCGCCGCCGGGCTGCCCCAGGTGGTCACGGGAGTCGCTGGAGTCGCTGCGGTGGTCGCCGAGCAGGAACAGGGTGCCCTCGGGCACCACGACGTCGAAGGGCACCTGCGAGGGGGCGTCCCCCGGGTAGAGGAAGGGCTCGTCGACGGGCTCGCCGTTCACCTCGATCCTCCCCCGCTCGCAGACCACCCGGTCTCCCCCCACGCCCACGACCCGCTTGATGTAGTCGGCGTCACCGAAGTACCCGCTGCCGTTGAAGACGACCACATCGCCGCGCCGCGGCTCGGACCCGAAACGGTACGCCAACTTGTTGACGAGTACCCGGTCCCCGGCCCGGAACGCGGGTTCCATGGAACCGCTCGGGATCTGGAAGGGCTGCACCACGAAGGCGCTGACGAGGAGCAGCGCCCCCACGCACAGCAGGAAGGTCGCGGTGTACCCGCCGCCCGGCAGCCGGGAGAGCAGGGACGAGAAAACGGAGCGCGACCGCTCCTCCGTCTCCTCGGGCACTTCGGTGACGTCGGGGACGTCTCCGGAACCGGAGGGTGTGGAGGAGCGGTCGCGCTCCGTGTGCTGTGCTTCGCTGTCCATCGGGGCCAGATGCTATCCGGCCCCGCCGTGGACCCGCGCGAAAGCTCAGTTGTCGCGCTTCTCCTTGATCTTCGCGGCCTTGCCGCGCAGCTCACGGAGGTAGTACAGCTTGGCGCGGCGCACGTCGCCACGGGTCACGAGCTCGATCTTCTCGACGATCGGCGTGTGCACCGGGAAGGTGCGCTCGACGCCGACGGAGAAGGAGACCTTGCGGACCGTGAAGGTCTCGCGCACGCCGGCACCCTGGCGACGGATGACTACGCCCTTGAACTGCTGCACACGGGAGCGGTTGCCCTCGATGACGCGGACGTGGACGTTGACGGTGTCACCCGGGCGGAAGGCCGGGATGTCGCTGCGCAGCGACGCGCTGTCGACGGAGTCGAGCAGGTTAGCCATGATCGTCTGCTTTCTTCACTGATGCCACAGGTCATCAGCGGTACGTGGTGATGAGGATTCGGTAGCTGATCGCGTCGGGCGGGCGTCATTCCCCCTGTGGCAGGGGCGCACGCTGGACGTACAGCAGCGGCCTATTCTTCCACGGCTTCCGGGTCTCGCCCAAATCGGCCGTCGGGCCCCGGTCGCCACCCCAGGATCGAGAGCATCTCGCGGTCCTTCTTGTCGAAGGCCGCGGGGTCGCAGCGCTCGATGAGGTCGGGTCTGTTGCGGGTGGTGCGGCGCAGCGCCTCGTCCCTGCGCCAGCGCGCGATCTTGCCGTGGTGGCCGCTGAGCAGGACCTCGGGGATGCCGTGCCCGCGCCACTCGGGGGGCTTGGTGTAGACGGGCCCTTCGAGGAGGTTGGCCATGGCGCCGGGCGCGAAGGAGTCGTCCCGGTGGGATTCGGCGTTGCCGAGGACGCCGGGCAGGAGCCGGGCCACCGCCTCGGTGACGACCAGGACGGCGGCTTCCCCGCCCGCGAGGACGTAGTCGCCGATGGACACCTCGTAGACGGGCATCCGGGTCGCGTACTCGTCCATGACGCGGCGGTCGATGCCTTCGTAGCGCGCCGGTGTGAAGACGAGCCAGGGGCGCTCGGAGAGTTCGACGGCCAGCTCCTGGGTGAAGCGGCGGCCGCTCGGCGTGGGGACGACGAGGACGGGGCCGTGGGCCCCCGCCTCGTACCCCTCGGCGAGCACGTCGTCGAGGGCGGCGCCCCAGGGGTCGGTCTTCATGACCATGCCGGGGCCGCCGCCGTAGGGGGTGTCGTCGACCGTGTTGTGGCGGTCGTACGTCCACTCCCTGAGGTCGTGCACGTTCACGTCGAGCCGGCCACGCGCGCGTGCCTTGCCGACGAGGGAGACGTTCAGGGGTTCCAGGTACTCGGGGAAGATCGTGACGACGTCGAGCCGCATCAGGCGCCGCCCTCCTGGGCGGCCGCTTCCTCGGCGGCGTCCCTGGCGGAGGCGGTCTCCGCGCGGTCGTCGATGAGGCCGGGCGGCGGGTCGATGACCGCGCGCTGCTCTTCGAGGTCGATCTCGGTGACGATCTCCTCGACGAAGGGGATCATGACCTCGCTGCCGTCGGGGCGCTCCACGATGAACAGGTCCTGCGAGGGCAGGTGCGAGATCTCCGTGATGCGGCCGACCTCGGTGCCGTCCGCGGTGACCACGTCCAGGTCCATCAGCTGGTGGTCGTAGTACTCGTCGGGGTCCTCCGGGAGTTCCTCCGGGTCGACCTCGGCGATCAGGAGGGTGTTGCGCAGGGCCTCGGCGCCGCTGCGGTCGCGCACGCCCTCGAAGCGCAGCAGGAGGCGGCCGCTGTGCACCCTGCCGCTCTCGATGGTCAGCGGCCCCGTGGCGGCGGGGTCGGTGGCGAGCACGGCGCCGGGGCCGAGCCGCAGCTCCGGCTCGTCGGTGCGGACCTCGACGGTGACCTCACCCTTGATGCCGTGGGCACGGCCGATACGGGCGACTACCAACTGCACTGCGTTTCTCCTCATCCACGACTACGGGCCGGGGAAGGCCCTGAAGCCCTCCCCGGCCCGAGCCGGTGCTGCTGTGGTTCTGCGAACCCGGTTCAGCGAACCTGGTCCACGTCGACGAGGTCGACGCGGACACCGCGGCCACCGATGGCGCCCACGACGGTGCGCAGAGCGCGCGCGGTGCGGCCGTTGCGGCCGATCACCTTGCCGAGGTCGTCGGGGTGGACCCGGACCTCGAGAACGCGCCCGCGACGCAGGTTGCGCGAGGCGACCTGCACGTCGTCGGGGTTGTCCACGATGCCCTTCACGAGGTGCTCGAGAGCCTCCTCGAGCATGCTCAGGCCTCGGTGGACTCGGCGGACGCCGACGAGGCAGTGTCAGCCTCGTCCGCCTTCTTGTCCGACTTCTTGGCCTTCTGGGTGATGGCCTCGCCCTTGGCGTCGTCGCCCTCAAGACCCTTGGTGAAGGCCTCGAACGCAGCGCGCTTGTCCTTGGGCTCGGCGACCTTCAGCGGCTCCGGGGCGGGCAGGCCCTTGTGCTTCTGCCAGTCGCCGGTGAGCTTCAGGATGGCCATGACCGGCTCGGTCGGCTGGGCGCCGACGGAGAGCCAGTACTGGGCGCGCTCCGAGTCGACCTCGATGCGCGAGGGGTTCTGCACCGGGTGGTACAGACCGATCTCCTCGATGGCCCGGCCGTCACGGCGGGTACGGGAGTCGGCGACGACGATGCGGTAGTGAGGCGAACGGATCTTGCCCAGACGCTTCAGCTTGATCTTGACTGCCACGGGAGTGGTGTCTCCTGGTCTTGACGTGGGTGGGCACAACGTGATGCCGCGTGGGGTTGCGGTACTCGAGTGCCCGATGGACGCGTCAGCCGGAGGAGAGAGGGGTCCTGTGCGACTGTCGAGTACAGCTAGCCATTGTGCCATACGTCGGCGGGGCGCCCACACCCGGTCCGGGCGCCCCTGACCAGCTCAGCCGACGCCCGCGCCGACCGCTTCCGGGATGCGGAACGGCTTGCCGCAGCCGCCGCACACGATGGGTGCCTGGGCGAGCACGGAGGGGACCACGCGCACATTGCGGCCGCAGTCGCAGACGGCCTTCACGCGCACGCCTCCCCCCGAGGAACCGTGCCGGGCGGCGGGCCCGCGGAAGCTGCGCGCCGTGTCCGCGGTCGTCGCCGCGGTGTGCGCCTTCAGGGCACGCTGGAGGCGCTCCATCGTCGGGCGATACCGCTTGCGGGCCTCGGGATTCAGCGTGACCAGGGAGAAGCCGCTGCTCGGGTGCGGCTCCTCCGGATGGTCGAGGCCCAGCTCCTCGGCGATCGCGAGGAATCTGCGGTTGTGATAGCGGCCGGCTCGTGAAGTGTCGCGTACGCCGCGCGATGCGGCGATGCCATGGACTGCCTCATGGAGCAGTCGCTCGAAGGAGAGTTCGGCGCCGCAGGCGGACGACGACTCTCCGATCAGGGATTCGGGCGCGGCAAGGTCGGGCAGCTCGGGGTGGTGCCGCTGAATGTCGGCCCACGCCTGTGCCAGCTCTGCGGCGAGAACAGGTGGTGTCGTGCTCACGTCGTGACAACGAGCCGGGTGCCCCGGGGGTTCCATTCCGGGGCATCTCAAATAATTTGCACGTACCCGTCAGTTGCCGTTGATGCGTCCGGACGAGGGCGGGTGCGCTGATCTGCGGAGAAGCCTCACAGCTCGCACCAAGCCGGTACGTAGTGGCGCGTACGCCCCGGCGCGTAGAGCGATTCCTCGCGCCGGGGCCCGGGGTGCCCGGCGGGGCTGCTGGGCCGGGACGGGCGCCTCGCCACCGGAAGGGGCCCTGCTCGGAAGGAGCGGCCACGACCGCGACGTTACCCGGTGCCCCGTCCGCCCCGGGCACCGCCCCGGCGTCCACGGGCTCACCCCCGCCGGTCAACTCCCGGCGCCGGCGCGGAACATCGCCCTCCGGGGGGCGCACGAAGGGGGCACACAAGCAGTCCCCGACAACCACTGGACGCCGGGACCGATGCGGAGTTCTCTGGCATACGGGGGGAGTGCGGGCGCACTGCACGGGGGCGGACGAACCGTTGGCCACCGGACGGCCATGACTCTCAGCGGATTGGGGCGCTTTCGATGACACCAACACTCGCGCAGTCGCACCTCCCCCACGCGGGCCCAGCGCCCCGTGTGGACCTGTGCGCACGCGCGCGTGACTGGGCGGAGATTCAGGAACGGATGCTGGTCCCGCTCTATGAAGCGGTGTACGAACGGCTCGAAGTGGGCCGGGGGACCCGGCTGCTCGGCCTCGGCTGCGGCTCCGGGCTCGCCCTCTTGATGGCCGCGGCACGGGGCGCCACGGTCACCGGCGTCGAGGCGTCGGCGCCCGAGCGACTGGCCCTCGCGCGGACCCGGCTGCTGCCGGACGCCGCGGCGGACGCGAAACCGGGGGCACGCGCGCGTGCCGGGGCGACCCTCGTCGAGGGCGGTCCCGCGGACGCGGCGGACCCGGCGGCGCCGGCGTACGACCTCATTACCGCGTTTCACCCGATCGGGTGCCTGGCGGGTGACTCCGAAGGGCTGTCCACCCTCTTGGAGGGGGCGGCTCCGCTGGCGGTGCGCGGCGCGGCCGTGGTGCTCGTCGGCTGGGGCCCGCCGGAGCGCTGCGCGACCTCCGGCGTCCTGCGGGTGGCGGCCAAGCTCGCCGACCCGATGCGCGGTGCGGGCAGCTGGCGCCCGGCGCTCAGGGACGACCTGGAGGAGGTCGCCCAGCGGGCGGGGCTCAAGCCGGACGGTTCGGGTCGGGTCGCGTGCCCCTTCGGCTACGCGGACGTCGACAGCGCGGTCCGCGGGCTGCTCTCGACCGGTCTGTTCGACGCGGCGGTGGGCGCCACGGACCAGGTGCAGGTCGACAAGGAGCTGACGGAGGCCCTGCACCCGCACCGCAGGAGCGACGGGACCGTGTGGATGTCGAACGTCTTCCGGTACCTGATCGCCCGGGCACCCGGACGCCCCGGGTCCTGACCGCGCGACTACGGGCGGCAGTACGGCATACGGGTCCTAGGCACCGCCCTTGGTCACCCTCGTGATCCCCGCGACCCGGTAGGCGTCCGCCTCCTCCAGGGTCTCGTTCTCCAGCAGTGCCGCGGCCAGCGCGTCGAGCCTGTCGCGGTGGTCGCGCAGCTGGCGGCAGGCGTTCTCGTAGCACTCGTCGACGATCCGCCGCATCTCCGCGTCGATCGTGTCCAGGGTCTCCGGGGCGGCCGCGAGCCCGTACGCCTGCTGGGCGTCGCCCGGGAGCGCGGAGAGGCGGCCCACGCGCCCGCTCATGCCCCAGCGGCCGACCATGCCGCGGGCGATGGCGCTGACCTGCTCCAGGTCGTTCTCGGCACCCGTGGTGACGACTCCGTAGACGACGTGTTCGGCGGCCATGCCCCCGAGGGCACCGATGATGCGACCACGGAGGTACTCCTCCGTGTACGCGTACTTGTCGGAGTCGGGGGTGGACAGCGTGACGCCCAGCGCGCGCCCGCGCGGGACGATCGTGATCTTGCGGACCGGGTCGGCGCCGGGCTGCAGCATGCCGAGCAGGGCGTGGCCGCTCTCGTGGTACGCCGTGCGTCTGCGCTCCTCCTCCGGCATGACCAGCGGCCGCTCCGCGCCGAGCTGCACCTTCTCCATGGCTTCGGAGAGGTCGGACTGCGTGACCGCGCGCTGCTTGCGCTTGACCGCGATGAGGGCGGCCTCGTTGGCGAGGTTGGCCAGCTCGGCGCCGGTCATGCCGGGGGTCGTACGGGCGACCTGGGCGAGGTCGACGTCGTCGGCCAGCGGGATGGCCCTCGTATGGATGCGGAGGATGGCCTCGCGTCCCCCGCGGTCGGGGGGTGAGACGTTGACGACGCGGTCGAACCTGCCGGGGCGGGTGAGCGCGGGGTCGAGGACGTCGGCGCGGTTGGTGGCGGCGAGCACGATGACGCCCTCGGCTCCCGAGAAGCCGTCCATCTCGGTGAGGATCTGGTTCAGGGTCTGCTCGCGTTCGTCGTGACCGCCCATGGCACCGCCACCGCCCCGCGCGCGGCCGATCGTGTCGATCTCGTCGATGAAGATGATCGACGGCGCGACCTTGCGGGCCTCGGAGAAGAGTTCACGCACGCGTGAGGCACCCACACCCACGATCATCTCGATGAACTCCGACGCGGACGCCGAGAAGAACGGCACGCCCGCCTCGCCCGCGACGGCACGGGCGAGGAGCGTCTTTCCCGTACCCGGCGGCCCGGCGAGCAGTACGCCCCGCGGCATCTTGGCGCCCATGGCACGGTAGTCGTCCGGGTGCTTGAGGAAGTCGACGACGTCGTTCAGCTCGCCCTCGACCTCGTCGATGCCCGCGACGTCCTCGAAGGTCGTCCGCTTGGCGCCGGGCTCGATCTCGACCGGCTTGGGCGGGGTCTTGCGCCCGAGCATGCCGCCTCCGCCGCCCATGCCCGCGCTCATACGCCGCGCGATGAAGATCCACAGGAGGACGAGCAGCAGCATGGGGGCGAGGGAGATCAGCAGGTTCGAGAGGAAGCTGCGCTCCCGCACCACGGGCTCGGCGGTGACGGTGACGCCGTGCTCGGTCAGGTCGTCCCAGAGCTTGTCGTCGGCGAAGGCCGGCCGCTGGGTGGTGAACTTGGTGTACGTGCCCTTGGCGTCGCCCGGCTTGTCCTGCTCCTTCTTGAGCTGGCCCTGGATCGCGTCGCCCTTGGAGTAGATCTTCGTGACGTTGCCGGCGTCGACCTGCTTGCTGAACTCCGTGTACGAGATGGTCGGCTCGTCGCCGTCGCTGAAGAAGCTCAGCACGATGTTGGCGATGAGGTAGACGATCAGGGCCGTCAGGACGAGGCCGCCCCAGCCGCCCGGCATCCTCCGCTTCGGCGGCGCCGGCTCGGGTGAGGGCGCGCCCTCGGAGCGCCACGGCTTGTCGGGCGCCCGGTCCGGCGGCACGGGGTTGCTCATATCCGGACGTTACGACACAAACAGCACGTCAGCACTCTTGGCGGGGACTCTGCTCGGCGGGCGCGCGGCAAGGCCCGGGAACCTCGGGGGGCGCCCCCCGGAACCGGGGAGCGCCCTGGAACGACGCGGACGCGCGGTCAGCCCATGAACTTCTTGAACTCGTCCGGCAGCTCGAAGTCCTTGCCCGCCGGGGCGCCCGGCAGGCCGAGCGCGGCGCCCGCCTGGCCCGCGGCCTCGCGGCGCGCCGCGGCCTCCTGCTCCTCCTGCTTGCGCTTCATCGGGTTGCCCGACTTCCGCTTGCCCTTGGCCTGCTTCTGCTTCTTCTTCTGCTTGCCGGCGCCACCGCCCATGCCCGGCATCCCGGGCATGCCCGGCATGCCGCCGCCCTGGGCCATGCGGGACATCATCTTGCGCGCCTCGAAGAACCGCTCGACGAGGTTCTTCACGGCGCTGACCTCGACGCCGGAACCCTTGGCGATACGGGCGCGCCGGGAGCCGTTGATGATGGTCGGCTCGTGGCGCTCCGCGGGCGTCATCGACTTGATGATGGCGGCGGTGCGGTCGACGTCGCGCTCGTCGAGGTTGGCGATCTGGTCCTTGATCTGCCCCATGCCGGGCATCATCCCGAGCAGCTTGCTGATGCTGCCCATCTTCCTGACCTGCTCCATCTGGGCCAGGAAGTCGTCGAGCGTGAAGTCCTTGCCCTTGCTGCTCGCCAGCTTGGAGGCCATCTTCTCGGCCTCTTGCTGGGAGAAGGTCTGCTCGGCCTTCTCGATGAGCGTGAGCATGTCGCCCATGCCGAGGATGCGGGACGCCATGCGGTCCGGGTGGAACGCGTCGAAGTCGTCCAGCTTCTCGCCGTTGGAGGCGAACATGATCTGGCGGCCCGTGACCTGCGCGATCGACAGGGCGGCACCACCGCGCGCGTCGCCGTCCAGCTTGGAGAGCACCACGCCGTCGAAGCCGACGCCGTCGCGGAACGCCTCGGCCGTGTTGACCGCGTCCTGGCCGATCATGGCGTCGACGACGAAGAGGACCTCGTCGGGGCGGACCGCGTCACGGATGTCCGCGGCCTGCCGCATCAGCTCCTGGTCGATGCCGAGGCGGCCCGCGGTGTCGACGATGACCACGTCGTACTGCTTGGTCTTGGCGAACTCGACGGAGTCCTCGGCGACCCGCACCGGGTCACCGACGCCGTTGCCCGGCTCCGGGGCGTACACGCCGACGCCGGCGCGCTCGGCGACGACGCTGAGCTGGTTGACGGCGTTGGGGCGCTGAAGGTCGCAGGCGACCAGGAGCGGGCTGTGGCCCTGGCCCTTCAGCCAGAGGCCGAGCTTGCCCGCGAGGGTCGTCTTGCCGGCGCCCTGGAGGCCCGCGAGCATGATGACCGTCGGGCCGGTCTTCGCGAACCGCAGGCGCCGCGTCTCGCCGCCGAGGATGCCGACGAGCTCCTCGTTGACGATCTTGATGACCTGCTGGGCGGGGTTGAGGGCCTGGGAGACCTCGGCGCCGGCCGCGCGCTCCTTGATCTGCTTGATGAAGGCGCGGACGACGGGCAGGGCCACGTCCGCCTCAAGGAGGGCGATGCGGATCTCGCGCGCCGTGGCGTCGATGTCCGCCTCGGACAGGCGGCCCTTGCCCCGGAGGTTCTTGAATGTCGCTGCGAGGCGGTCGGAGAGAGTATCGAACACGGCGGTCGCGAATCCTCGGGTCGAAGGGGCGCCCCGCGCTCCGGCGGTGTCCAGAGCTGAGGGGAGGGCTGACAGGTCGCCTTCCAGGGTATCGGTCGCCGGTCGGTGCCCGGGGCGCTGGGCGGCTCTTGCCCCGGCGGCCGGTCCTCTCAGGGGTCACGTGCCCCGCAGAACCCCCTCCACGCCCCGCGCGACCCCCGCCGCGCCCTCCCCCGCCAGCGGCAGCCCGTCGAGCCCCGTCACGTAGAAGGCGTCGACCGCGTTCGCCCCCAGCGTCGAGACGTGGGCGCTGCGCACCCGCACCCCCGCGTCCTCAAGGGCCCGCCCGATGCGGTGCAGCAGGCCGGGCGCGTCCTGGGCCCTGACCTCGATGACCGTGGCGAGACGGGAGGCGGCCGGGGCCACCGTGACGCGGGGCGGCGGCGCGACCGTGCCGCGGCGGCGGGGGTAGGCGGCGTCCCGTTCCGCGAGGCGGCTCTCGATGTCGAGCGATCCTTCGAGGGCGCGCACCAGATCGGCCCGGAGCCGCGACGCCTGCGGCAAGGACCCGTACTCCGCGGCGACCCGCCAGCTCAGCAGCAGGACGGAGGTGTCGATGCCGGACGGCAGCGCCACCTCGCGCAGCTCCGCCGTCCGCACCGCGAGCCGGTGCAGCGCTAGCACCCCGGCCACGGCGGGCAGCACCCCCGGCCGCTCGGGCACGGCCACCACGAGCTCCACGCCGAGCGCCTCGTCGTCGGCGGGCCGCAGCGCGAGCACCGGGCCGCCCGTGCGGTGCGCCTCCACGGCGAGCCGCTCCTGCTCGGCGGAGGGCTCGGCCGAGGGCGCGGTCGAGGGCGCGGTCGAGGGCGCGGCCCCGTCCGCCGGCGTACCGTCGGGCCCGTCGCCCGAGAGCACCGCGTCCACCCGCTTCACCAGGTCGGCGACGAGCGCGCCGCGCCACGCGGACCAGGCGGCGGGCCCGGTGGCCAGGGCGTCCGCCTCCGTCAGCGCGTGCAGCAGCTCAAGGGTCCCCGCGGTCCCGACGGCGTCGGCGACGCCCCGTACCGTCGCCGGATCGTCGAGGTCGCGCCGCGTCGCCGTCTCGACGAGCAGCAGGTGGTGGCGGACGAGACGGGCGAGGACCGCCGTGTCGGCGCCGTCGAAGCCGAACCTGGCCGCGGCGTCCTTCGCGATGGTCTCCCCCGCCACACAGTGGTCCCCCGGCCAGCCCTTGCCGATGTCGTGCAGCAGAGCCGCCACGAGAAGCAGGTCGGGCCGGCCGACCCGCCGGGTGAGACCGGCGGCCCGTACCGCCGTCTCCACGAGGTGCCGGTCGACCGTCCAGGTGTGGACGGCGTTGCGCTGCGGCCTGCACCGCACGCGCTCCCAGTCGGGGAGCAGCCGGGTGATGAACCCCTCGGCCTCCAGCGCCTCCCACACCTGTACGGTCGGCCGCCCCGCGCCGAGGAGCGTCACGAGCTGTTCACGCGCCTCCGCGGGCCACGGCGCGGGCAGGGGCCGCGCCGTGGCGGCGAGGCGGCGTACGGCGTGCCGGGACAGCGGCAGCCCGGCCTGGGCGGCGGCAGCGGCGGCCCGCAGCGGCAGGACGGGATCGCGTTCGGGCCGCGCGGCGCGGGCGAGCACGGCCTCCCTGTCCTGTTCCACGACGCCCTCGGCCAGCGGCGACCGCTCGGCGGCGGCCCGGCCACCGCCGAGGACGGCGCGCAGCCGTGGCCGCACGGCCCTGGCGCGCAGCACGCGGCCGACCTCGCGCCAGGTGACGTCACCGGCGTAGGAGACGACGCGGGCCGCCTCGTACACCTGGCGCAGGAGCGCGTCGGCGTCCAGCAGGCCGAGTCCGGCGGCGACCTGGTCCTGCTCCTGGAGGGCGAGCCGGTCGGTGGCCCGGCCGGTGGCGAGGTGCAGGGCGTCGCGGACGTCGAGGAGCCGCCGCCGGGCGTCGGCGAGGCCCTCGCGCGGGGCGTCGGCGAGCCAGGAGGCGGCGACGGCGCGCAGCGCGGTGAGGTCCCGCAGCCCGCCCCTGGCCTCCTTGAGGTCGGGTTCGAGCAGATGGCCCAGCTCGCCGTGGCGCTCGGCCCGCTCCTCGCACAGCTCCCGCAGCTCGGGCAGCCGCTTGGGGGCCTGGTTGCGCCAGTCGGCGAAGACGGCGGCCCGCAGCCCGGTGGTCAGTACGGCGTCGCCCGCGATGTGCCGCGCGTCGAGCAGCCCGAGGTGGGCCTTGAGGTCGTCGGCGGCGGTCCCGCGCGCCTCGGACGGCGTGCGCACGGAGTGGTCGAGGGCGATGCCGAGGTCCCACACGGGGTACCAGAGGCGGTCGGCGAGGGCGGCCACCCGCCCGGCGTCGGCGCTGCCGTCGTGCAGCAGGAGCAGGTCGAGGTCGCTGCGCGGGGAGAGTTCGCCGCGCCCGTAGCCGCCGACCGCGACGAGCGCGGTGCCCCGGGGGACGCCGTCCCTGCCGCCCCCGGCCCGGAAGAGCCCGGCGAGCCAGTCGTCGGTGAGGCCGGAGAGGGCGGAACGGCGCGGCGGCCCGGACCGCGACTCCTCGTGGAGGAGCCGCAGCCGGGCCGCCGCGTAGCCGCCGGGTCCGGGTTCTTCCGCTTCTGTCGTGACGTCCATGCCCCTCACCCGGCAGCTCCTGTCCAGTCCCGCTCGGTTCCGCTTCGTGGTGTGCGGCCGGTCAGAGCGCGTCGGGTCCGCGCTCGCCGGTGCGCACCCGGACGGCCGTGTCGACGGGGACGCACCAGACCTTGCCGTCTCCGATCTTGCCGGTACGGGCGGCCTTGACCACGACTTCGATGAGCTGTTCGGCGTCGTCGTCCTCGACGAGCACCTCGATACGGATCTTCGGCACGAGGTCCACCGTGTACTCGGCGCCCCGGTAGACCTCGGTGTGCCCGCGCTGGCGGCCGTATCCGCTGGCCTCGGTGACGGTCAGGCCGTGGACGCCGAAGGCCTGGAGCGCCTCTTTGATCTCGTCGAGCCGGTGCGGCTTGACGACCGCGGTGATGAGCTTCATGCGTCCACCTTCTTGTTCCGCTGTGCCTGTGCCTGTGCCTGTGCCTGGGGCGTGTCCGTGGCCGGGGCGGGTGCCGCCGCCGTGCGCGGGGCGGTGCCGCCGCCGGCGCCGCTGAAGTCGTATGCCGTCTCGGCGTGTTCGACCTGGTCGATGCCCGCGACCTCGACATCCTCGCCGACCCGCATCCCGATGGTCCTGTCGATCAGGAGGGCGAGGACCGCGGAGGCGACCAGGGAGTAGGCGAGGACCGCTCCGACGCCCGCGAGCTGCTTCCACAGCTGGGTGAGGGAGTGGTCTCCGTAGAAGAGGCCCGTGGCGTCGGACTGGCCGCCACCGGTGGCGAAGAAGCCGACGAGGACGGAGCCGACGACACCGCCGACGAGGTGGACGCCGATGACGTCGAGGGAGTCGTCGTAGCCGAACCGGAACTTCAGGCCGACCGCCATGGCGCAGAGCAGACCGGCGATGGCGCCGATGGCGATGGCGCCGAGCGGGGAGCAGGAGCCGCCGGACGGGGTGATGGCGACGAGTCCCGCGACCGCGCCCGATGCCGCGCCGAGCGTGGTGAAGGCTCCGTGGCGGATCTTCTCGTAGATGAGCCAGGCGAGCATGGCGGCGGCGGTGGCGACCTGCGTGTTGAGGAACATGAGCGCGCCGACGCCGTCGTCGTTGCCCAGCCACGACCCGGCGTTGAAGCCGAACCAGCCGAACCAGAGCAGGGCCGCGCCGAGCATCACCAGCGGCAGCGAGTGGGGCCGCATCGGGTCCTTCTTGAAGCCGACGCGCTTGCCGATGACCAGGATGACGCCGAGCGCCGCGGCTCCGGCGTTGATGTGCACGGCCGTGCCGCCCGCGAAGTCGATGACGCCGAGTTCGAAGGCCCAGCCGCCGGCGCCCCACACCCAGTGCGCGACGGGGAAGTACACGATCGTGGCCCACAGGACGACGAAGAGCGCCCAGGCCGTGAACTTCACGCGGTCCGCGAGGGCGCCGCTGATCAGGGCGGGCGTGATGACGGCGAACATCAGCTGGAAGACGGCGAAGACGTACACCGGGATGGTGTAGCCGTCCCAGAGCTGGTCGACGCCGATGCCGCTGAGGCCCACGTAGCCGCCGTCCCAGCCGATGAGGCCGCCGTGGTCGGTGCCGAAGGCGACGGAGAAGCCGTAGAGGACCCACAGGACGGTGACGATGCCGAGGCTGATGAAGCTCATCATCAGCATGTTCAGGGTGCTCTTGACGCGGACCATGCCTCCGTAGAAGAAGGCGAGGCCCGGGGTCATGAGCATCACCAGGGCGGAACAGATGAGCATGAACCCGGTGTTCGCGGCGGACAGCTCGGGGGCGTCTGCGGCGATCGTGATGCCTGGGGGCATCGGCGTCTCCTCGTCGTCGTATGCGGCGGTGCGGCGAGACCCGTGGGGTGGGGCGTGGCCTGTCGTGCCCCAGAACACTGGCGCGGCGCGGTTTCGACGGGCGCCCCCCGGTGTTTCACCGCGGTGACGAAGAGGTCGTGCGTGTTACGCGGCCATGAACTGCCGGGTCGGGCGGGGTACGCCCGCATACCCTGCGCGGAACGCGAGGACCGGCCGCGGCGGCCACCCGGCTGACCTGGCATGGGGGAGCCGAGTCGGGCTGTGAGGGATGGTCCCGCCGCGGCCGGAGCGGTCTCGCCGGTCCTCAGACCGCCTCCGCGGTCTCCGGCATCTCGATGGCCAGCCGCTCCGTGATCTCCACGACTTCGGCGACGTCGCCGAAGTCCCGCACGGCGGTGTCGACGGTCTTGCGCAGCCGGGTGTTGACCCGCTCGGAGCGGACCTTCTTGGCGATGTCCAGGGCCCGGCCGGCGAGGACCGTGCTCTGCTCGGGCTCGCGCTGGAGCAGGTGGACGGTGGCCTTGCCGATGAGGTTCAGGGCGTACGAACGCTGGTGCTCCTGGTCCTTCTCGAAGAGCTCCACGGCGCGGTCCATGACGGGCTCGGCCAGTGAGGCGTAGGCCGGGCTGCGGCCCGCCACATAGGCCAGGTCGCGGAAGGAGTGGGCGTTCTCCCCGTTCAGCTCGGCCTCGGAGAAGAAGCGGATCCAGTCCGGCTCGGGCTCGCCGAAGTCCTCCGCGTCGGCGAAGGTGTCCTCGGCCATGCGCACGGCCCGCTTGCACTTGCCGGGCTGGCCCATGCTGGCGTACGCCCGTGCCTCCATCGCGTACAGCATGGCCTGGGTGCGCGGTCCGGCGCAGTCCCGGCTGCCGTACTGCGCGAGGTGGATCAGTTCCAGCGCGTCGTCGGGCCGGCCGAGGTGGATCATCTGGCGGCTCATGCTGGAGAGGATGTACGACCCGAGGGCCTTCTCGCCCGCCTCCTTCGCGGCGTGCAGGGCCAGGACGAAGTACTTCTGGGCGGTGGGCTGGAGCCCCACGTCATAGCTCATCCAACCCGCCAGCTCGGCCAGCTCGCCCGCGACCTTGAACAGGCGCTTGGCGGTGGCGCCGGACTGGGGCTCCTGCAGCAGGTCCGTCACCTCGTGGAGCTGCCCGACCACGGCCTTGCGCCGCAGCCCGCCGCCGCACTGGGCGTCCCACTGGCGGAACATCACCGTGGTGGACTCCAGGAGGTCCAGCTCCGGCTTGGAGAGCCTGGCCGGGCGGCGCGAGGCGACGGGCTCCGGCTCCTCCTGCGGTGCCGAGGGCGAGGGCACGAGCCAGCGCTGCATGGGCTCGATCAGGGCCGGGCCCGCGGAGAGCACGAGCGAGGCGCCGAGGAAGCCGCGGCGGGCGAGCATCAGGTCGCTGCGCGAGAACTCGCTCATCAGCGCGACGGTCTGCGGTCCGGTCCAGGGCAGGTCGACGCCGGAGGAGGCGGGCGTGCGGTGGGTGGCGCGCAGCCCCAGGTCCTCGACGGCGACGACGCAGCCGAAGCGCTCGGAGAACAGCTCGGACAGGATGCGCGGAATGGGCTCGCGGGGATTCTCGCCGTCCAGCCAGCGGCGCACGCGGGACGTGTCGGTGGAGATGTGGTGGGCACCCAACTGCCGCGCCCTGCGGTTCACTTGGCGGGCCAGCTCGCCCTTCGACCAGCCGCTGCGCACGAACCAGGACGTGAGCATCTCGTTGGGGCGCTTCTCAGCGTTCGCACCGCTTCCGCCACTGCCGCCCACTGGAACGCCCCCATCCCTTGAGACACCTGCGCGCCGTCCACGCACTGTCACGCCAAGCCCTAACAGAATGCCGCCTGTCACGGCGGCCCGTCCGGAGAATGTCACCCGTCGAACAGGAAGCCGACTTGCCTCCGGCATACCCACGGGCGCTCGGACCTCAAGGGCCGTGTACCGACAGTAATCCCACGATCACGCCTCCGGCGAGGGCAGTCGCGGAAACGCCACCATTCGCCACCCCTTCGAATGAACTCCCCGGCCGCTACAAGCGATTCACTTGACAGAGGGCGGCCGAAAGTTGGTGGAGCGGAGTGCGCCGGGGCGCGTGCCGCCGTGCACACCACCCCTGAATCCTTCGAGCGCCGCCTATAGAGCGCAGCGTCACGATCCGATTCCTATACGTAACCGTGGCACGCTCGACCCGTTGGAGGGGGCATGGGCTTCACGATCGGCGGCACCCGGGGGACCGACAGGCCCCGGGCAGGAGCACGGCGGCGCGGCCGCACGTCGGACTGCACGGTGGTGGCGGAGTACACGGGCCTGTGGGGCTGGGACGTGGTCCCCGGCGCCCGCGCCCTGGACGGCGTCTGCTCCTGCGGCACCCCCGCCTGCGCCGCACCCGGCGCCCACCCCCTCGGCTTCGCGCGGGCGGTCCCCGCCGGGGCCACGCTGGACGAAGCGGCCGCGGCCTGGGCCGAGTTCCCCGGAGCCGCCGTGCTGCTGCCCGTGGGCCGGGCCTTCGACGTCCTCGAAGTGGCGGAGTCCGCGGGGCGGCGCGCGCTGGTCCGCCTGGAGCGCATGGGCCTGCCGCTCGGGCCCGTGGCCGTCACGCCCGAGGGCCGCGCGCAGTTCTTCGTCGCCCCGGGCGCCGCGGCCGAACTCCCCAGGCTGCTCTACCGCATGGGCTGGGACGACGCCGGGCTCGACCTGCACGGCCTGGGCCCCGGCGAGCACATCACGGCGCCCCCGTCCGACCGCGGCGGCCTCGGCCCGGTGCGCTGGCTGCGCTCCCCCGCCCTGGACTCGGCGACGGAACCGCCGCAGGCCCGCGTCGTCCTCGGCACCCTGGCGTACGTGGTGCACCGCTCCCCCGGGTAGGCCCACCGCTCCCCGGGGCGGGCCCGCGGCTCCCCGGGGCCGACCCGCGCGGCCCGGCACACACACGAGGGCCCCCTCGCATCTGCACCATGCGAGGGGGCCCTTCTTCGCGCGCGCCCTACGGACGCGGGAGGCGTACGAGGCGTACGAGACGCGGGAGGCTGTGTCCTTGACGGGGGGTACCCCGCACCCCGTGCCGGGCGTCGCGCGCCCGGCCGGGGTCGTGACGCAGGCCCTCAGTCGCCGATCAGCGCGTCCACGAACGCCTCGGGCTCGAACGGCGCCAGGTCGTCCGCGCCCTCGCCCAGGCCGATGAGCTTGACCGGGACGCCCAGTTCGCGCTGGACGGCGACGACGATGCCGCCACGGGCGGTGCCGTCCAGCTTGGTCAGGACGATGCCCGTGATGTTGACGACCTCGGCGAAGACCCGCGCCTGCACCAGGCCGTTCTGGCCGGTCGTGGCGTCCAGGACGAGCAGGACCTCGTCGAGCGGCGCATGCTTCTCGACGACGCGCTTGACCTTGCCGAGCTCGTCCATGAGGCCCGTCTTGGTGTGCAGCCGGCCCGCGGTGTCGATGAGGACGACGTCCGCGCCCTCCGCGATGCCCTCCTTGACCGCGTCGAACGCGATCGAGGCGGGGTCGCCGCCCTCGGGGCCCCGCACCGTACGGGCGCCGACGCGCTCGCCCCAGGTCTGGAGCTGGTCGGCGGCGGCGGCGCGGAAGGTGTCGGCGGCGCCGAGGACGACGGAGCGGCCGTCGGCGACGAGGACGCGCGCGAGCTTGCCCGTGGTGGTGGTCTTGCCGGTGCCGTTGACCCCGACGACCATCACGATGCCGGGCGTCTCCAGGCCCGACTCGGTCTTCACGGCACGGTCGAGGTCCGTGCCGACGAGGGTGAGCAGCTCCTCGCGCAGCAGCGTGCGCAGCTCCTCGGGCGTACGGGTGCCGAGGACCCTGACGCGCTCGCGCAGCCGCTCCACGAGCTCCTGCGTGGGCGCCACGCCGACGTCGGCGGTCAGCAGCGTGTCCTCGATCTCCTCCCAGGTGTCCTCGTCCAGGTGCTCGCGGGACAGCAGCGTGAGCAGCCCCTTGCCGAGCGCGTTCTGCGAGCGGGAGAGCCGGGTGCGCAGTCGGACCAGTCGTCCCGCGGTCGGCTCGGGGGTCTCGATCTCCGGCGCGGCCGGCTCGGTGACGACCGCCTCGTCGACGACCGGGGCCGAGGCCGTCGGCTCGACGAGCGGGAGCTTCACCTCCTCGATCGTTCGGCGCGTTTCGTCGCGCGGCGTCTCGGCCTCGTCGCCGACCTTGGGTTCGGCGGGAGGGGCGGTGATGGTGGGCGTGCTCGACGGGGCCTTCGGGGGCAGCCGCTTCTTCTTGCGGCTGCCGACCACGAGCCCGCCGAGCGCGCCGATCACGACCACGGCGATGACTACAGCAAGGATGACGATTTCCATAACCCGTCCAGTATCGGCCATGGGTACCGCCGGGGCCCAGATTGTGTCTTCCTCCAAAGAACATAAGCCGTTTGAAGGTACTACTCGGACTAAAGTACGATGGAGCTGCCGCATCAACGCGCGTAGAGTCCATCGCGATCACCCCCACCGACGGATCGCGACGTTGCGAGCCGAGCGAGAGGCACGGACCCACCCCCATGAGCACCACCGCCGAATCCGAAGGCGCCCTCGAGACACGCGGCCTTGAGCCGGTCCCCGACGCCGAGCGCACGGGCCGGACCCGCGAACTGTTCCCCACCTGGGTGGCGGCCAACATCAGCGTCCTGCTGCTCACCATGGGCGCGGGCCTGATCGTCTCCAACGGCCTGAACTTCTGGCAGGTCCTCGTCGTCGCGCTCGTCTCGCCCCTGCTGAGCTACGGCCTGGTCGGGCTGATCTCCATCGCGGGCAAGCGCGGCGGCTCACCGGGCATGACGCTCTCCCGCGCCGTCTTCGGCCAGCGCGGCAACCTCTTCCCCGGCGCGCTGATCTGGGTCGCCCGCTGGGGCTGGGAGACGATCAACGCGGTCACGGGCGCGTACGCGATCATCACCGTCCTGAACATCTGCTTCGGCGTCGAGTCCACCACCTGGCTGACGGTCGTGACGCTGGTGGCCTTCGTCACCTGCACGTTCCTGATCAGCGGCCTCGGCAGGAAGATCCTGCACATCTGCAGCACGTGGTCGACGTACGCCTTCGGCGCCTTCAGCGTGCTCGTGCTGGTCTACCTCCTCGCCGAGACCGACTGGTCCGCCGTCTTCGACAAGCCCGCGGGCTCCACCGCGATGATGGTCGCCGGCGTCGGCACGATCGCCGCGGGCGGCATCAGCTGGGTCCCGACGGGCCCGGACTTCACCCGCTACCTGCCGCGCACGGCCTCGAACAAGCCGCTGGTCGGCCACGCCGTCGGCGGCGCCGGCATCGTCGTCGTGCCGATGGTCCTGATGGGCGCCGTCATGGCGGTCTCCGCGCCGAAGCTCTCCACCGCGGCGGACCCGGTCTCCTTCCTCGGCTCGCTGCTCCCGACCTGGATCGCGGTGCCGTACCTGATCATGGCGCTGCTCGGCATGCTCCTGATCAACTCGATGTCGATGTACTCCGCGGGCTTCACCGCCATGACGCTCGGCATCAAGGTCCCGCGCGCGTGGGCCGTCAGTGTGAACGCGGTCATCAGCCTGATCTTCGGCTACATCCTGATGAACGTGGCGACGAGCTTCATGGGTTCGTTCATCTCCTTCCTCACCCTGCTCGCGGTCGCGTTCTCGGCCTGGATCGGCGTCTTCGGCGTCGACATGCCGCGCCGCGGGACGTACGACGGCGAGGCCCTGATGGACACCGGGCGCACCAGCGCCTACTGGTACAAGGCGGGCTTCGCCTGGCAGGCCATGACCGCGTGGGCGCTGGCGCTCGTGGTGGGGCTGCTCTTCACCAAGGTCGACTGGTTCAGCGGCCCGCTCGCCACCTCCTGGATCGGCCGCCACGGCCTCGGCTGGCTCGCCACGATCGTCGTCTCGGCGGTGCTGTACGCGGTCCTGCCGAAGACGCCGCTGGTGGAGAAGGACGCGGCGGCGCCCGGCGACAAGGGCGACGGCGAGACCGAGCTGATCTCCGCCTGACCCGGCCGCTGGGCGCCCGCCCGGACCCGAGGGGGCACTCGCCCGGGTCCGAGGGCGCCCGCCCGGCCCTCGCGGAGGCGCCTGATCCGCGCCAACTTCCCCACGAGGCTACCCAACTGATGTGACGTCAACTAGCGTCCCCCTTCGCCGCCCACGCACGGTGAAGGGGGACGTTCCCATGCCCGTCACAGTCGTACGCTTCAACCTCGTCGACCCCGCGGCCACACCCGCCGCGCTGAGTGACCGCTACAAGACCGCCCTGGAGATGTCCGCCTACGCGGACGACCGCGGCATCACCACCATTCAGACCGAGGAGCACCACGGCACCGAGAACAACTGGCTGCCCTCCCCCTTCACCTTCGCGGGAGCGGTGTTCGGGGCCACCCGGCGGATCTCCGTGACGGTCTCCGCGATCATCGGCCCGCTGCACGACCCGCTGCGGCTCGCCGAGGACATCGCCGTACTCGACCTGCTGAGCGGCGGCCGCCTGGTCACCGTGGCGGGCATCGGCTACCGGCCCGAGGAGTACGAGCAGGCCGGCGTCGACTACACGCGGCGCGGCAAGCTCCAGGACGAGCTGCTGGAAACGCTGCTCAAGGCCTGGACCGGCGACCCCTTCACCTTCCGCGGCCGCACGGTCCGCGTCACCCCGCGCCCCCTGACGCAGCCGCACCCCCAGCTCCTCGTCGGCGGCTCGTCGAAGGCCGCGGCACGGCGCGCGGCCCGGCTCGGTCTGCCGTTCTTCCCCAGCGCCCACCTCCCGGACCTGGAGGCGTACTACACCGAGCAGCTCGCGGAGCACGGCACCGAGGGCTGGACGATGATGCCCGCCGCCGAGACCCCGCTGCTGCACATCGCCGACGACCCCGAGCGGACCTGGGCGGAGCACGGCGAGCACTTCCTGCACGAGGCCCGCACCTACGCCTCCTGGCAGACGGGGGAGATCCGCTCGGCGGTGCGGTCGGCGGCCACGACGGTCGAGGAGCTGCGCGCGGAGGGCGTGTACCGGGTGCTCACGCCCGAGGAGTGCGTGACGTACGCGAAGGGCGACACCGGCAGCCTCGTCCTGCATCCGCTCTCCGGCGGGATGCCCGTCGACGAGGGCTGGCGCAGTCTGCACCACTTCTGCGAAAACGTACTGCCCCGGCTGAAGGACAAGTGAGCACGCGTCCTTCGGCCGGGGCAGCTTCCTGAAGAGGAGGGGGCAGCGGGGTTTAGCCCATCTCCTCCAGGGCCTTGCCCTTCGTCTCCTTGACGAACTTCATGACGAAGGGGATCGAGATCGCGGCGAAGGCGCCGTAGATGATGTACGAGCCGGTCAGGGACCACTCGGACATGCTCGGGAAGGTCTTGGTGATCGCGAAGTTGGCGAGCCACTGGGCGGAGGCGGCCACGCCGAGCGCGGCGGCGCGGATGCGGTTCGGGAAGATCTCGCCGAGCAGCACCCAGACGACCACGCCCCAGGACAGGGCGAAGAAGAGCACGAAGGCATTGGCGGCGATGATCGCGGTCAGGCCCTGCGCGTTGGGCAGCGAGACCGTGTCACCAGAGCCGGTCTTGTACGAGAAGGCCCACGCCATGGTGAACAGGGCGGCCGCCATGCCCGCGGAGCCGATGATGGCGAGGGGCTTGCGGCCGATGCGGTCGACGAAGATCATCGCGATGACCGTGCCGATGATGTTCACGATCGACGTCTCGAACGAGTACAGGAACGAGCTGGAGGGGTCCTTGCCGATCGACTGCCACAGCTGGTTCGAGTAGTAGAAGATCACGTTGATGCCGACGAGCTGCTGGAAGACCGAGAGCCCGATGCCGATCCAGACGATCGGCAGGAAGCCGACCTTGCCGAGCAGGTCCTTGAAGGACGGCTTGTGCTCCCTGTGCAGGCCGCGCTCGATCTCGTCGACGCGCTCGTCCAGGTCGATGGTGGTGCCCTCGACCTCGCCGAGCACCTTCTTGGCCTCGGTGTGCCGGCCCGCGGAGATCAGGAAGCGCGGGGACTCCGGGATGATGAAGGACAGCAGCCCGTAGAGGAGCGCCGGGATGACCATGACGCCGAGCATCCACTGCCAGGCCTCAAGGCCCGCCAGCTTGCCGCGCTGGTCGCCGTCGGCCATGTTCAGGATGCCCCAGTTGACCAGCTGCGAGACCGCGATGCCGATGACGATGGCGGCCTGCTGGAACGAGGCGAGCCGGCCGCGGTAGGCGGGCGGCGCGACCTCGGCGATGTAGGCCGGGCCGATCACCGAGGCCATGCCGATGCCGATGCCGCCGATGAGGCGCCACATCGTGAGGTCCCAGGCGGCGAAGGGCAGGGCCGAGCCCACGGCGCTCGCCGCGAAGAGCACCGCGGCGATCTGCATGCAGCGGATGCGGCCGATCCGGTCGGCGATGCGTCCGGCGACGGCGGCGCCCACGGCGCAGCCGAGGAGCGCGGTGGCGATGATCCAGCCGAGCGTGTCGGCGTCGACGTCGAAGCGGTGCTGGATGGCGACGGTCGCGCCGTTGATCACCGAGCTGTCGTAGCCGAAGAGGAAGCCACCCATCGCGGCTGCCGCCGTAATGAAGATGACATGGCCGAGATGGTCCGGGTGGGCCTCTCTGGCTCCGGACTGGGGCGCCTGCGATGTGCTGGTCACGTGTACTCCTCGGGCCACCGGCAGCGCTGCCGGGGGTGGGGGCGAGTCATTCAAGTGGCGCACAACTTCACGCCGCCCACCACCTGAAGGTAAAAGCAACGTTGCAGAGACTATGCCTTCAAGTTACGAAGTCAATAGGGCGGCTGTTGTGAATTTGCAGGCAACTTGAGAGGGAGTGTATTCAAGTCTTGAAGTCAGGTGCCGGTGTCCCGGGCCTGCTAGCGGAGCCGCTGGCTGATCACCTTGGAGACGCCGTCGCCCTGCATCGAGACGCCGTACAGGGCGTCCGCGATCTCCATCGTGCGCTTCTGGTGCGTGATCACGATGAGCTGCGAGGCCTCCTGCAGCTCCTGCATGATGCGGATCAGCCGCTGGAGGTTGGTGTCGTCGAGCGCCGCCTCGACCTCGTCCATCACGTAGAACGGGCTCGGCCGCGCCTTGAAGATCGACACGAGCAGCGCCACGGCCGTGAGCGACCGTTCGCCGCCCGACAGGAGCGAGAGCCGCTTCACCTTCTTGCCCGGGGGCCGCGCCTCGACGTCCACGCCCGTGGTGAGCATGTTGTCGGGGTCGGTCAGGACCAGCCGCCCCTCGCCGCCGGGGAAGAGCCGCGAGAAGACACCCTCGAACTCCCTGGCCGTGTCCCGGTAGGCCTCGGTGAAGACCTGCTCGACGCGTACGTCGACCTCCTTGATCACTTGGAGGAGGTCGGCCCTCGTCTTCTTCAGGTCTTCGAGCTGCTCGCTGAGGAACTTGTGCCGTTCCTCCAGTGCCGCGAACTCCTCAAGGGCCAGCGGGTTCACTTTTCCGAGCTGCTGATACGCCCGTTCGGCTGACGTGAGCCGCTTCTCCTGCTCGGCACGGACGAAGGGCACCGGCCTGTTGCGCGGGTGCTCGGGGTCCTCCGGCAGCTCCTCGCCCTCGGCGGCGGGCGAGGGCGGCACGGGCTGGTCCGGGCCGTAGTCGGCGACGAGCCCCGCCGGTTCCACACCGAGTTCCTCCAGTGCCCTGGTCTCCAGCTGCTCGATCCGCAGCCGCTTCTCAGCACCTAGTACCTCGCCGCGGTGAACTGAATCAGTCAGCTTGTCCAGCTCGGCCTTGAGATCGCGCCCCTGGTTGCGCTCGGCGACCAGCTCCCGCTCCCGCACCTCCTTGGCGCGCTCGGCGGCGGTACGTTCCTGCTCGGCCCTGAGCAGGGAGACCTCGACGTGCGCGAGGAGCTGCCGCCCGCCGGCGGCGACGGCCGCCGCCACGGCGGCCTCGTGGCGCAGCCGTGCCTTGCGCCGCTCGGCACGCGCGCGTGCCTCGCGTTCGGCGCGCGCGGCCCGGTCCAGGGAGTCGGCGCGCCCCGCCAGGCCCTTCACCCGCTCCTCGTGCGTACGGGCCTGGAGCCGGGCCTCCATCTCGGTCTGCCGGGCGTTCGCGCCGTCGGCGGCCAGGCGGTCGCGTACGGAGGTGTCGGGCTCCTCGTCGGCCGGTGCCTCCTCGGCGACGGCCAGCCGCTCGGCAAGCTCCTCGGCCTCCGCCACGGCCCGGTCGAGCGCCTCCTGCGCCCTGGCCGCCGCCGCAGCGCTGCGCTCGGCCTCACCCGCCGCGCCCCGCGCCTGCCCGGCGAGCGCCCCGAGCCGCTGGGCGAAGGACGACTTCTCACGGTCGGCGGCCCTGCGCCGCTCCCCCAGCTCCTCGACGAGGGCGGCGGCTTCCTCGCGCCGCACGGCCGCGCCGCGCTGGGCCTCGGCCAGCTCCTCGCACCGCACGGCGAGCCGTTCCAGCTCGGCGGCGGCCTCGTCCACCGACGCCTGCACTTCGAGCAGGCTCGGCGCCCCCGCGGAACCGCCGTGCGCGAAGTGCGCCCCGAGCAGGTCGCCCTCCGCGGTGACGGCGGTCAGCTCGGGGTGGGCGTGGACGAGGTCCTCCGCGTCCTCCAGGGTGCCCACGGCGACCATCCCGCGCAGCAGCCGCCGCACGGCCGGCAGCAGCTCCTCCGGCCCGCGTACGAGGTCGGCGACGTGGGGCGGGCCCTCGCGCCGCTCCTGGCGCACACCGTCCGGCGCGCCCCCGAGCAGCAGCGCCGCGCGCCCCGCGTCCTGCTTCCGCAGCAGCCGGATGGCGTCGGCGGCGGTGCCGGGACCGCTCACGGCGAGGGCGTCGGCCGCCACGCCGAGAGCCGCGGCGACCTGCACCTCGTGGCCGGGCGTGACGCTCAGCAGCTCGGCGGCCTGGCCGAGCACTCCGGTGAGCTGGTCCCTGGCCGAGAGCAGGGCCCCGGTGCCGTCCTTGCGCCGCAGGCCGAGCGCGAGCGCCTCGTGCCGGGCGGCGACGGCGGCCCGCTTGCGCTCGGCCGCGGTCACCGCCTCCCGTGCCGCGGTGAGGGCGGCCTCGGCCCCCGCGAGGTCCCGCCGGGCCGCGTCGTGCCGTTCCCCGAGCTGCGCGTCGTCCGCGTCGAGGCCGTCGACCTCGGCCTTGAGCTGCTCGTACTCCTCCTGGGCGGTGACCGCGCGCTCGGCCGCCGCGTCGCGCGCCTCGGCGAGGCGGTCGATCTCGGCCTGCGCCGATGCGGCCCGTGAACGCGCCGCGTTGACCTGTCCGCCGAGCCGGGCGAGGCCCTCCCTGCGGTCGGCGATGGCCCGCGCCACGTCCTTGAGCCTGCGCTCCTCGACCGCGAGGCGCTGTTCGAGGTCGGCCCGGTGGGCCACCGTGTCGTCGAGGGCGTGCTCGGCGGCTTCGAGGGCCGCCGTCAGCTCGGCCTCCTGCTCGCGGATGCGGGCGGCCTCGCGCTCCATGTCCTCGGGGTCACGGCCGCGCCGCTCCTCCGGGGGCGCCGCGGTGGCGCTCCTGACCCGGGCGTCGGCCAGCGAAACGGTGCCGCGTACGCGCTCGGCGAGCTGCGACAGCTCGTACCAGGTCTGCTGGGCCCGCCGCAGGCGCGGGGTGAGGCGCCGCACCTCCTCCTCAAGGCGTGCCTCGCGCTGGAGGGCCGCCTTCAGCTCGGCCTCGGCGCTGTCCTTGCGCTCCTTGAGAGCGGCTTCGTCGGCGATCTCCGCGTTCAGGGCCCGGCGCAGCTTCACCAGGTCGTCGGCGAGCAGGCGCAGGCGGGCGTCGCGCAGGTCGGCCTGGATGACGGCGGCGCGGCGGGCCACGGCCGCCTGGCGGCCGAGGGGCTTGAGCTGGCGCCGCAGTTCGTCGGTGAGGTCCTGCACGCGCGCGAGGTTGGCCTTCATCGCGTCGAGCTTGCGCAGGGCCTTCTCCTTGCGCTTGCGGTGCTTGAGGACGCCCGCGGCCTCCTCGATGAAGGCCCTGCGGCCCATGGGGTCGGCGTGCAGGACGCCGTCGAGCTGCCCCTGGCCGACGATGACGTGCATCTCGCGGCCGATGCCGGAGTCGGAGAGGAGTTCCTGGATGTCGAGGAGGCGGCAGGTGTCGCCGTTGATCTGGTACTCGCTGCCGCCGTTGCGGAACATGATCCGCGTGATGGTGACCTCGGCGTACTCGATGGGCAGCGCGCCGTCGGAGTTGTCGATGGTGAGAGAGACCTCGGCGCGGCCGAGCGGGGGCCGCCCGGTGGTGCCGGCGAAGATGACGTCCTCCATCTTGCCGCCGCGCAGCGACTTGGCGCCCTGCTCGCCCATGACCCAGCTCAGCGCGTCCACGACGTTGGACTTGCCGGAGCCGTTGGGTCCGACGACGCAGGTGATGCCCGGCTCGAACTTCAGTGTCGTCGCCGACGCGAACGACTTGAAGCCACGCAGGGTCAGGGCCTTGAGATGCACGCCGTCGGACTCTACCTTTCGCCGACCGTTTCACCGATGAAGGTGCAGGGCACATCAGACGGTAACGAAGGCGGCGTACGGGGGGACGAGCTTCTTGGGGCAAGAAAGAAGGGACGCCGAAGCGTCCCTTGCAGATCTGGAAGCAGGCGGCTGACAGGCCGGCCTGACCACATGCTTACCGGGCGCCTTCCTTCATCCGCGAAGGCCCTGTGTGAGCGTGCTCAATTTGGGGTCAGGTGAGCGCAGGCTCCGCCTGGGGTACGTCGATGCTCTCCATGAGAGATTCGTGAGAAGCGGCAGCCGCGAGAGCGTCGTTCTCCTGCTGAATCCGTACGAGCTCGGATTCCAGGTCTTGTACACGCTGCTGGAGCCTTCGCATCTCAGCGAGAAGTCGCGGGTCGCTGCCGCCGACGTAACCGAGAAGCGCCTTTGCCATGATGGATGGTCCTCCACACTGGTGACCGACCGAAGCGGTGTGGGTCGTGAGGGAATCGCACCCGCGGTGCTTGGCACTGGTTGTTCTGCGGGTCTTGCCGGGCCGTTCTCACATGCCAAACAGCTAAGGTGCGCGGGGCTTCCAGAGTCTCACCAAAAAGTTTGACGGTCAACACGATCACGCCCCGTACCGGCGGGCGTCCCGGGGGCGCGCGGTCTCGGAACGGACGGCGCTGCTTCTCCTGCGGGGCCCTGGGGGCGTGGAGATCATCCTTACTCGCGGAGCCTGCCACCGCAAGGGGCTTCTTGGCAACCACCAGGCTCTTTCTGCCTCGGGCAGCCGCCCGGGACACCCGGCGGGGCGCTCCTCGGGACCCCTGAGGACGGGTCGGCCCGAGCCCGGGTCAGCGGATGGCGAAGGTCTCGTATATGCCACGTGGTGTGTCCCACATCTCCGTGACGCCGTCGACCCGCCCGGGTGTGTCGCCCTCCCGGAGCCAGTCGAGCAACTCCTGGCACCCCTCGCGCGGCCCCTCGGCGACCACCTGCACGCGGCCGTCCTCCAGATTGAGGGCAAAACCACACAGGCCGCCGATCTCCAGCGCCTTGGCACGGGTGAACCAGCGGAATCCCACGGCCTGCACCCGTCCGCGCACCCACGCCACGAGTCGTACGTCATCGTTCATGGCTGCACGCTAACCGGCCAATTGCTCCGGGAGCACTTCGTCCCCATCCGTCATCGCGTACAGTCCCGACTCGATGAGCCTCACCCGTATGGGTGAGTCACGTTGACCGCGGGAACGAAAGGCCAGGAGATGGGACGCCACCGACGCTCAGGCGGTGTGCGGGCCGCCGCCACCCCCGATAACCATCCGGGCAGGACGACGCGCCACCGCCGCGGGAGCCGGGCCTCCGCCCCGGTGCGGACGGGTCTGCTCGGCGTCTCCGCCGCCGTCGCCATGGGCGCCGTGGCGGTCGGCACGGGCGTGCTGCCGGGCGGTGACGGCTTCCGGCTCGGCGACGAGACCGGGTCCGGCCAGGTCCGCGCCGCGACCGCTCCCGCCGAGGTCGACACCCAGGGCGGCTCCGGTGCCGGGGTCGAGCGCGGGGAGCCGGCGCCGAGCCGTGGCTCCGGGCGCGCGCAGGCGCCGTCGCCCACTCCTTCCAAGGCCTCGCCCCAGCCGTCGAAGACGGTGTCCGAGAAGCCCTCGACGCGGGCTCCGAAGCCCGACGCGGACAAGAAGACGGCGCCGAGCCCGTCCCGTACGCCGGAGCGCGAGCCGGAGGCGCCCCGGAAGAGCGCGCCCTCACCGACCGCCGAGAGCGCGGCGGAGGCCGCCGTCCTGACGCTGGTCAACGAAGAGCGGGCCAAGGCGGGGTGCCGTCCCGTGACCGCGGACAGCGGGCTCGCCTCGCTGGCCGGGGAGTTCAGCTCGGACATGGCGGAGCGCGACTTCTTCGACCACACCGACCCGGACGGCGCGACGCCGTGGGACCGGGCGGAGAAGGCCGGCATAACCGACCTCGGCGGCGAGAACATCGCCCGCGGCCAGGCGAACGCCCGGTCCGTGATGGACGCCTGGATGAACAGCTCGGGCCACCGCGCCAACATACTGAACTGCGACTACAAGACCCTGGGCGTGGGCGTGCACTTCGCACCCGGCGGTCCGTGGTGGACGCAGGACTTCGGCTTCTGACCAGCCGTTCCGTCTCCCGGCCCGCTCCCACGGCCTCCGTGAGCCGTCTCCTGGTCAGCGCTATCTCTCGGTGAGCGCCACCTCTCGGCGAGCGCTCACCAGGAGTACCGTGTCCGCATGGTGGATTCCACGGACATGGCCTTCGACGTGTTCTCCCGGCAGTGCCCGTCCCGGAGCACGCTGGAGCACGTCACGGGGCGCTGGGGAGCTCTCACGCTCGGGGCGCTGCACGACGGCACGTTCCGCTTCAACGAACTGCGCCGGCGCGTCGACGGCGTGAGCGAGAAGATGCTCTCCCAGACCCTGCAGGCGCTGGAGCGCGACGGCCTGGTGCGGCGTGACGCGCAGCCGACCAACCCGCCACGCGTGGACTACGAACTCACAGCGCTCGGCCGGCAGGTCGCCGAGCGCCTGCTCGCACTGATCCACTTCGTCGAGGGCAGCCAGAACGACGTCCTGGAGGCACAGGAGCGTTACGACGCCACGCGCGGCGGCCGCTGACAGCGCGGGCAGAAGTAGCTGGAGCGGTTCATCCAGGGGCGGCGGCGGATCGCCGTGCCGCAGCGGCGGCAGGGCATCTCCTCGCGGCCGTAGGCGTCGAGGGAGCGCTCGAAGTAGCCGGACTCGCCGTTCACGTTGACGTAGAGGCTGTCGAAGCTGGTGCCGCCGACGGCGAGGGCCGCGTTCATCACGTCCCGCACGTGGCCGAGGAGTTCCGCCGTGCGCGGGCGTGTGAGGGTGGCGGTGGGGCGCTCGTAGTGCAGACGCGCGCGCCACAGGGCCTCGTCGGCGTAGATGTTGCCGACGCCGCTGATCAGCGACTGGTCGAGCAGCGCCCGCTTGATCGTCGTACGGCGGCGGCGCAGCGCGAGGTGGAAGGCGTCGTCGTCGAAGGCGGGGTCGAGGGGGTCGCGCGCGATGTGCGCGATGACGTCGGGCAGCCCGTCGGGGGTGTTGTCGTGCAGCGAGAGCCCGCCGAAGGTCCGCTGGTCGACGAAGCGCAGCTCGGTGCCCTGGTCGTCGGCGAACCGCACGCGGATGCGCAGGTGCTTCTCGTCCGGGGCGTCATGCGGCTGCACCAGGAGCTGACCGCTCATCCCGAGGTGCGCGAGGACCGACTGGGCGGAGTCGGCGAGCGGCAGCCACAGGTACTTGCCGCGCCGCTGGGCGAGCCCGACGCGGTGTCCCGTCAGCCGGGACCCGAAGTCCTCACCCCCCGCGACGTGCCGCCGCACGGCACGCGGGTGCATGACCTGCACATCACCGACGACGCGCCCGCTGACCCAGCGCTCAAGACCGCGCCGGACGACTTCGACTTCGGGCAGCTCGGGCACGTGAACACTCCGGAGTAACGGGGGGGTGGGTGAGAAACCCGCCGCGAAGCGGCGAAAAGACTTGGTGCCGACCACCCAACAGGGCGGCCGGCACCAAGCGGCGAAGCGGCGCTCAGGCCGACGGGGCTTCGGCGCCCCCGTCGACCTTCGCGGTGGCGGCAGTGGCAGCCTCCGCCGCCTTCACGCGCTCATCCGCAGCCGCGCGAATCGCGCGCCACGCGGACTCGGCGGCCTGCTGCTCCGCTTCCTTCTTGCTGCGGCCGGTGCCGGTGCCGTACGAGACGCCTCCGACGCGGGCGGCAGCAGTAAAGGTCTTCTCGTGGTCGGGTCCGCTCTCCGTGACGAGGTACTCGGGCACGCCGAGGCTCTCCGTCGCGGTGAGCT
The DNA here is from genome assembly GCF_040654435.1 of Streptomyces sp. NPDC050703. NCBI lineage: Bacteria > Bacillati > Actinomycetota > Actinomycetes > Kitasatosporales > Streptomycetaceae > Streptomyces > Streptomyces sp. NPDC050703. The sequence continues at coordinate 4,094 of NZ_JBFAHX010000028.1, read as the reverse complement.
CCTGGAGACTGGTCTTCCAGTCCAGGCCCGCTCCCAGGTTCGAGGACTTCTCGATCAGCGGGTCGAAGAGCCGGTGCACCAGCTCACCCGCCGCGTCCAGGCCCTGGTCCAGATAGACCGCGCCGATCACCGCTTCGAGGGTGTCGGCGAGGATGGATGCCTTGTCCCGGCCTCCCGTGCCCTCTTCGCCCCGGCCGAGCCGGATGAAGGAGCCGAGTTCGAGGCCGCGGCCGACCTCCGCAAGCGCACGCGAGTTGACCACCGCGGCCCGCAACTTGGCCAGCTGGCCTTCGGGCAGGTCGGGGTGGGTGCGGTACAGCGTGTCCGTGACGACGAGACCGAGCACGGAGTCCCCGAGGAACTCCAGACGCTCGTTCGTCGGCAGGCCGCCGTTCTCGTACGCGTACGAACGGTGGGTCAGCGCACGCACCAGAAGGGCGGACTCGAGCTTGTACCCGAGCCGCCCTTCCAGAAGCGTGTGGGACGAGGCCGTTGTCTCCGCCAGTTTCCTGGCGTCTTCCGCCTTCTTGGGGCTAGACACGGTGCCTCTCACCAGCCGCTCAGACCTCGAGGACCTGGCGCTTGTTGTAGGTGCCGCAGCTCGGGCACGCGATGTGCTGCAGCTTGGGCTCCTGGCAACGCTCACACGAAACCAAGGTGGGGACCGCAGCCTTCCACTGCGACCGGCGGTGGCGCGTGTTGCTGCGCGACATCTTCCGCTTCGGAACAGCCACGGCTACTTCTCCTGCTTCTCGTCGACGTGCGCTGATCGAGGCGCGTCGCCGCTCATCTCGTCCTTCTCGCCGTCCTGGATGGTGCCGGCGAGTCCCTGCAGTGCCGCCCAACGAATGTCGACGGCGTCATGGTGGTGGTCCGGGTCGTCCGCGAGCCGCACTCCGCACTGGGAGCACAGACCCGGGCAGTCGTCCTGGCACACCGGCTGCATCGGCAGTGCGAGCACTACCGCGTCACGCAGCACGGGTTCGAGGTCGAACATGCCGTCCTCGAGAAAGAGCCTGTCCTCATCGTCCTCGGCGTCGTCGGCCGGTTCCGCTGCGCGGCCCCGGTCGTCGGCGTCAGGGTACGAGAACATCTCCTGGAAGTCCGCTGCGAGCTCCAGCTCAAGCGGCTCCAGACACCTTACGCACTCCCCCTCGGCCGATGCACGGGCGGTGCCTGTGACAAGCACCCCTTCCATGACCGATTCGAGACGGACGTCCAGCTGGACCGGGGCGCCCTGCGGCACCCCGATGACCCCTTCGATGCCGAAGACGCCGGGCGGACCGGGCGCTTCGACCTCGCGGGTCACCCGCTGCATGGCACCAGGACGCCGACCCAGTTCGTGCGTGTCGAACACGAGTGGGTTGCGGTGGTCGAGGCGCGTGCTCAGGGCTTCTCCTGCTTTCGGATCCGGGAGTTCGAAGGGGGGCCGTCGCACTGCTGCGGCTCATTCGCCGCTTGTGTGGGCAGCCCGAGTCGCGGACGTATGCGCGACCGAAGAGCCAGGATACTTGACCTTTCGCTCTCGGCCCAATCCGGTCGGAACGGCCTCGCTAGCGCCCCTGCTCGTACTGGCGGAGCTGCTCGGCGCTGATCATGGTCGTGTCGAAGAGACTGGTCTCCTCCAGCGTCCCCGCGGCCTCGTACTGGGGCTGGTGGGGCTGGTGGGGCTGGTGTGGCTGCTGGTGCTGGTCGTAGGACTGCTCGTAGGACTGCTGCGGGTAGCCGTACTGGTGCTGCTGATGCAGGCCCTGGTGCTGGTCCTGGTGCTGGTACGCGTACGGGTCCTGCTGGCCGTAGGGCTGCTGCTGGTACGCGTACGGGTCCTGGTGCTGGTACCCGTACGGGTCCGGCTGCTGCTGCGGCTGCGCGTACGGCTCCTGCGGCGGGGCCGGCGGGGCCGGCGGGGCCTGGGGCGGCTGCGGTGCCGAGGGCTGCCGGGGCGCGGGGGCCTGCTGCCGCGCGGGCGCGTCCGCAGTCGCCGCGAGGTCGGCGAGGTACTCGGCGTCGGTGGTGTGGCCCTGGGGCCCCGTCCCCTCGCCGAGGGCGCCCAGCTCGTCGGCGGGGGCCCGGCCGTGCAGGGTCTGGCGGCCGCGGCCGACCGCCTCCAGGGTCTTGGCGAGGACCGCCTCGAAGGCGCCGAGCTTGGCGTCGACGTACGCGTCGGCGTTGCGGCGCAGGGTCTCGGGGTCGTGGCTGCGCTCGGGGGCGTCCTCGTCCTCGTACCCGTTCTCGTCGAGGCCGGGTCCGGTGCCGAGGAGCTTCTCGCGGCCGCGGCCGACGGAGCCGAGGGTCTTGGTGAGGACGACCTCGAAGTTGGCGAGCTTGCTGTCCACGTAGTCGTCGGCCTCGGCGCGGACGTCCTCGGCGGCCTGGCGCGCCTCGGCGAGGATGCGCTCGGCCTCGCCCTGGGAGCGGCGGGCGACCTCGGTGTCGGAGATCAGCGAGCCGCGCTCGGCGTGCGCGCCCTCGATGATGCGCTCGGCCTCCTGGCGGGCCTGCTCGACGAGCTGCTCGCGCCCGCCGATCAGCTCCTGGGCCTGGGCGAGGGAGCCCGGCAGGGCCTGGCGCACCTCTTCGAGCATCGAGAGCAGATCGGCGCGGTTGACCACGCACGAGGCCGACATGGGCATGGACCGGGCGCTGCCGACCGCCCGGACGATCTCGTCGATCTTCTTCTGCACGTCCACCGTGTGCTCGCCACTCTCTACAGCTGGTTGGGAGACGGACGGGACGACTGTAAGGCCAGTGGTCGCCCGCCCGACACCGGGTGGCGAAGGGTCAGCGCGCGGGCTCGGGCGTCACTTCTCGCCCAGGCGTGCGACCAGGGCCTCGTGGACCACCGGGGGCAGCAGGTGCGCGACGTCGCCGCCCCAGGCCGCGACCTCCTTGACCAGCGAGGAGGAGAGGAAGCTGTAGGTGGGGTTGGTCGGGACGAACAGGGTCTCGACGCCCGAGAGGCCGTTGTTCATCTGGGCCATCTGGAGTTCGTAGTCGAAGTCGCTGACCGCGCGCAGGCCCTTGACGATGGCCGGGATGTCGCGCTGCTTGCAGAAGTCGACGAGGAGGCCGTGGAAGGACTCCACCTCGACGTTGCCGAAGTCGGCCGTGACCTGGCGGATCAGTTCTATCCGCTCCTCGATCCCGAACAGGCCCTTCTTCGACTGGTTGATCATCACCGCCACGTGCACGACGTCGTACAGCTTGGAGGCGCGGGCGATGATGTCGAGGTGTCCATTGGTGATGGGGTCGAACGACCCCGGACAGACGGCGCGGCGCAACGTGAGTCCCTCGCTCTCCGGTCCGGTCATGGCGCGATCTCTGAGTCGTCGCACGTAGAGGCGGCGCGACCGTACCAAAACGTCCCTTCGCCGTAGCGACGGGACCTGAGGGGTTCGAAACCCTCCGGCCAGCCGAATTCACCGCCTCTTGTACTGCGTTCAACGGTGACGAGCGCTGCGTCCGTGAGCCACCCCTCCGAGCGGAGTGTGAGCAGTATCTCCCGAAGATCGTCATCGCCGACCGCATACGGCGGATCGAGGAAGACCAGGTCATACGGGGTGGTGGGCCGCCCCTGCCGGATGATCTGGGCGGCTTTGCCCGCTCTTACCTCGGCGCCGGGCAGACCGACCGCCTTCACGTTCTCCCGGATCGTGCGGGCCGCCCTCGCGTCCGCCTCGACCAGCAGCGTGTGCGCGGAGCCCCGGGACAGGGCTTCGAGGCCGACGGCTCCCGAGCCCGCGTACAGATCGAGCACGCGGGTGCCGTCGAGCGTGCCCTGGAGCGCCTGCCAGGTGGAGAAGAGGCCCTCGCGCGCACGGTCGGACGTGGGGCGGGTGCCGTTCCCCGGCGGTACGGCGAGGCGGCGTCCGCCGGCCGTACCGGCGATCACGCGGGTCATCTGAGTCCTTCTGGCTCGGCTGTGGCCTGCTGGGCCGTGGTCCCTCCACGATATGGCGTGGGCGGGCGCCGCCCCCTGCCGAGGCCCCCTGCCGCGCCCCCGGTGGTCGGCGACGACCCGGGCAGCCAGAAGTACGTCGCGGGCAAGCACCGCGACTGCGCGCAGGTGGGGATCGCCTCCATCCAGCGCGAAC